>NZ_JBWKWD010000042.1:0-58859 GCF_059422045.1 Pseudomonas sp. GW821-FHT02A08 | reverse complement strand
TAGCAGCTGCCGAGCCCGCGAGGCTGCGTTCGGCTGCGAAGCAGTCGTAAAACCAGTAATCGCGGTACGTCAGGCAGACCGTGTCAGCTGGACTCACGACTGCTTCGCAGCCGAACGCAGCCTCGCGGGCTCGGCAGCTGCTACAGATCGCATTAGCGCTATTAGCCTACAGCGTGTCCTTTTTGTACAAGGTCGACAGCAATGGACCGGACCATGATCGCCGAGATTCATGGTCGCTGGACGCCCTCCGCTGATGCAGGAGCCGGAGGGCGAGCCGAGGCACTTTTTGCCGGTAATGCCAGCGTTATGACAACATCTCCTCTAGACGGTGCGGTTCAAGTCGAAACGATCCAGATTCATCACTTTGGTCCACGCAGCGACGAAGTCCTTGACGAACTTCTGTTGCGCATCGGCGGTTGCATAGAATTCGGCCAACGCACGCAACTGCGCATTGGAACCAAAGACCAGGTCAACCCGGGTGCCCGTCCACTTCACGGCACCGGTCTTGCGATCACGCCCTTCAAACTCTTGTTGGGCATCCGATACCGGCTTCCACTCCACCCCCATATCGAGCAGATTGGTGAAGAAGTCGTTGGTCAAGGCCTCCGGACGCGTGGTGAACACACCGTGCCTGCCCTGGCCGACATTGGTGTTCAACACCCGCAAGCCACCCACCAATACCGTCATTTGCGGCGCGCTGAGCGTCAGCAGTTGTGCCTTGTCGATCAGCAGTTTTTCCGCTGGCACACGGTACTGTTGCTTCAGGTAATTACGGAAGCCGTCGGCAATCGGTTCAAGGAAACCGAAGGAGTCGACATCGGTCTGCTCCTGGCTGGCGTCCATGCGTCCTGGCGTGAAAGGCACCGTCACGCTTTGGCCGGCATTTTTCGCGGCCTGCTCCACGCCCACGCCACCGGCGAGCACGATCAGATCGGCCAGGGAGATTTTCTTGCCGCCACTGTTGAACTCGTTCTGGATGCTTTCGAGTTTTGTCAGCACGCGGGCCAGTTGTTCTGGCTGGTTGGCCTCCCAGGACTTTTGCGGCTCCAGGCGCAAGCGCCCGCCGTTGGCCCCACCGCGTTTGTCGGAGCCACGGAAAGAGGAAGCCGCCGCCCAGGCCGTCGATACCAGCTGCGAAACTGTCAGCCCCGAGGCCGCAATTTTGCCCTTGAGCACGGCGACATCGCTGTCATTGACCAGTGGATGGTCGACAGCAGGGATCGGGTCTTGCCACAGCAGCTCTTCGTTCGGCATTTCCGGGCCGAGGTAGCGTGAGAGCGGGCCCATGTCACGGTGAATGAGTTTGTACCAGGCGCGGGCGAAGGCGTCGGCCAACTGGTCTGGATTGGCCAGGAAGCGCCGGGAAATCGGCTCGTATATTGGGTCGAAGCGTAGCGACAGGTCCGTGGTCAGCATGGTCGGATCACGCCGTCTGGACGGATCAAAGGCATCCGGAATGGTGCCGGCGCCAGCGCCGTTTTTCGGCTTCCACTGGTTTGCCCCCGCCGGGCTCTTGGTCAGTTCCCATTCGTAACCGAACAGGTTTTCCAGGTAATTGTTGCTCCACCGGGTTGGTGTAGTCGTCCAGGTCACTTCCAGGCCGCTGGAGATGGCGTCGGCACCGCTACCGGTACCGAACGTGCTCTTCCAGCCCAGGCCCTGCAGTTCGAGGCCGGCGGCTTCGGGCTCGGGTCCGACATGATCGACAGGACCGGCACCGTGGGTTTTACCGAAGGCGTGACCGCCCGCGATCAGCGCGACGGTTTCCTCGTCGTTCATGGCCATGCGCGCAAAGGTTTCACGGATGTCCTTCCCGGCGGCGACCGGATCGGAGTTGCCTTCAGGGCCTTCGGGGTTTACGTAAATCAGGCCCATCTGCACGGCGGCAAGCGGGGTTTCCAGATTGCGTTCTGCGGGAGTTTGCCCGGCATCTTTGCCATAACGCACGTCGCCACCCAGCCACGTGCTTTCAGAGCCCCAGTAGACGTCTTCGTCCGGTTCCCAGACATCCGGGCGGCCACCGGAAAAGCCAAAGGTCTTGAAGCCCATGGATTCCAGTGCAACGTTGCCGGTGAGGACGATCAGGTCGGCCCAGGAGATTTTGTTGCCGTACTTTTGCTTGATCGGCCACAGCAGCCGACGGGCCTTGTCGAGGCTGACGTTGTCGGGCCAGCTGTTGAGCGGTGCAAAGCGTTGCTGGCCGGAGCCGGCGCCACCCCGGCCGTCACCGGTGCGATAGGTGCCTGCGGCGTGCCAGGACATGCGGATAAAGAAAGGCCCATAGTGACCGAAGTCCGCTGGCCACCAATCCTGGGAATCGGTCATCAATGCGGTCAGGTCTTTTTTCAGCGCCTGGTAGTCCAGGCTCTTGTAGGCTTCGGCGTAGTTGAAGTCGCCCCCCAACGGGTCAGACTTGGGCGAGTGTTGACTCAGGATCTTCAGGTTCAGTTGGTTCGGCCACCAGTCGCGGTTCGTCGTGCCACCGCCAGCGGCGTGATTGAACGGGCATTTCGATTCAGTTGACATGGCATCTCCTCTTTATTTTGTTTTCAGCTAACCATCCTTAAGCGTGGATCCGGATCACCGATTGAAGAAATAGCTTTTCGGTATGGGATCCATAGCCTTGAGGCTATGACGGCCCAGTGATCAGTCGCTCCAGACCATCCATTAAAGTACCGGACGGAGAAACTGTCGCTCCATCTGGGGGAGATAGCTGATAAACAGCTCAAATCAGTCAGGAGGTTGGCAATGCTTCCATGACCCGGAACAAAAGTGGTGGCGACGATTCGGATTGCCACGGGGCCCGAAATGTCCAGGCCGTTCCTGCACTCAACAAAAAACCGGCCTTTCAGGCTAATTAATGCGATCCGTAGCAGCTGCCGAGCCCGCGAGGCTGCGTTCGGCTGCGAAGCAGTCGTAAAATCAGTAATCGCGGTACGTCAGGCATACCGTGTCAGCTGGATTTACGACTGCTTCGCAGCCGAACGCAGCCTCGCGGGCTCGGCAGCTGCTACAAAGGGTTTAGCTGTTCAGCCGGTTTTTTATGACACTCAACAGCACTTCGGTCCGGCTTTACTGCCGTAACGGGCTTCCTGGCGCTCGCGGAAGAACGCCTCGTAGTCCATCACCGGTTTGTCCGGGTGCTTGCTCTGCATATGTTCGACGTAGTTGTCGTAGTCGGGCATGCCGACCATCAGGCGCGCGGCCTGACCGAGGTATTTACCGAGGCGACTCAGGTCATTGAACATGATCAGGCATCCGGCAGCGCTTGATATGGCGCTTCCTTGTCCGTGCGTTCCTTGGTACCCCAGGCAGCAATGCCGACCTTGAGCGCGAAGAACAGGATGCTGAACACCACGAACAGGAACAAAGCGGTCAGCGTTGCATTGGTGTAGGCGTTGAAGATCACGTGCTGCATCTGGTCGATGCTCTTGGCCGGGGCCAGCACCTGACCATTGGCCAGCGCATCGCTGTACTTCTTCGCCAGGGCCAGGAAACCGATCGCCGGGTTGGCGTCGAACAGCTTGATGAAGCCGGCGGTGGTGGTGCAGATCAGCAGCCATACTGCCGGCAGCAAGGTGACCCAGACATAACGCTGGCGCTTCATCTTGATCAGCACCACGGTGCCGAGCATCAGGGCGATACCGGCCAGCATCTGGTTGGAGATACCGAACAACGGCCACAGGGTGTTGATGCCCCCCAACGGATCGATCACGCCCTGGTACAGCAGATAACCCCACATGGCCACGCAACCGGCGGTGGCCACCAGGTTGGCGGTCCAGGATTCGGTGCGTTTGAGCGCCGGGACGAAGGAGCCGAGCAAGTCCTGCAACATGAAGCGCCCGGCGCGGGTACCGGCGTCGACCGCGGTCAGGATGAACAGCGCTTCGAACAGGATCGCGAAGTGGTACCAGAACGCCATGGTGTTCTCGCCCGGCAACACGTGGTGCAGGATCTGCGCGATACCGACCGCCAGGGTTGGCGCGCCGCCGGCACGGGCCAGGATGGTGGTTTCACCGATGTCGTGGGCCACCGCTTGCAGGGCTTCCGGGGTAATGGCAAAGCCCCAACTGCTGACGGTTTGCGCGACGGCCACCGCATCGGCACCGACTACAGCGGCCGGGCTGTTCATGGCGAAGTACACACCCGGATCGATCACCGAAGCGGCAACCATGGCCATGATCGCCACGAAGGATTCCATCAGCATTCCGCCGTAACCGATGTAACGGGCATGCCCCTCGCTGGCGAGCAACTTCGGCGTGGTGCCGGAAGCGATCAGCGCATGGAAACCCGACACCGCGCCACAGGCAATGGTGATGAACAGGAACGGGAACAGACCGCCCTTCCATACCGGGCCCGTGCCGTCGATGAATTGGGTCAGGGCCGGCATTTTCAGCTCGGGCATGGTCACCAGGATGCCGATGGCCAGGGCGACGATGGTGCCGATTTTCAGGAAGGTCGACAGGTAGTCACGCGGCGCCAGGATCAGCCACACCGGCAACACCGCCGCGACAAAACCGTAGCCGATCAGCATCCAGGTGATCTGGATACCGGTAAAGGTAAAGGCCTTGGCCCACACTGGATCCGCGGCGATCTGTCCGCCGAGCCAGATCGAGCCCAGCAGCAACAGCACGCCGATCACCGAGATCTCACCGATGCGGCCCGGGCGGATGTAGCGCATGTAGATGCCCATGAACATCGCGATCGGGATGGTCGCCATCACCGTGAAAATCCCCCACGGGCTCTCGGCCAGGGCTTTGACCACGATCAGCGCCAGCACCGCGAGGATGATGATCATGATCAGGAAGCAGCCGAACAGCGCGATGGTACCGGGGATGCGGCCCATTTCCTCGCGGACCATGTCGCCCAGGGAACGGCCGTTGCGGCGGGTGGACATGAACAGGACCATGAAGTCCTGAACGGCACCGGCCAGCACCACACCGGCAATCAGCCACAGCGTGCCGGGCAGGTAGCCCATCTGCGCCGCCAATACCGGACCGACCAAAGGCCCCGCGCCGGCAATGGCGGCGAAGTGGTGACCGAAGAGTACGTGTTTGTTGGTCGGAACATAGTCCAGACCATCGTTATTGAGCACAGCCGGAGTGGCCCGATTGGGGTCGAGCTGCATCACTTTATTGGCGATGAACAGGCTGTAATAGCGGTAGGCAACAAGGTAGATGGCGACGGCTGCGACTACGATCCACAGGGCGTTGATCGCTTCGCCGCGGCGCAGGGCCACGACACTCAGCGCAATCGCTCCCAGGACAGCCACGGCAAACCAGGCGAGGTGTTTAGCCAGACGGGGCATAGCGTGTCTCCTGCCGACAGCCAGTGACTGCGGCGGTAATTTTTATAATTGTGTCCGCGGTGCGGAGCTGGCCCAATATCCGCGCATGCCGTCCACAAATAAATCCGCGTTACTACGTACGTGGCGTCTACGTAGTTCTACGTAGACGCCGATCTCCTGTGGGAGCGGGCTTGCTCGCGAAGGCGGTGTGTCATTCAACATTAGTAGCGACTGACACGCCGCCTTCGCGAGCAAGCCCGCTCCCACATTGGTTTTGCATTTCATCTGACCGATATTCGGGCCGTCAGTCATTCCGTCCAGCAACGCTACTGGCCGAACGCCTCTTTGGCATATGATCCCGAGCCTTCGCGCGGGCAGGAGTCAACATGCAGCTCAAACACAAGATCGTCGCCCTCGGGATTCTGCCGCTGGTGCTGGCCATTGCGGTCATCTGCGCGCTGGTGATATCCCTCAACCGCCAACTCGGCGACCAGCAGGCGCAACTGATCGAAGACAGCATTCTGGCGAGCAAGCGCGCGGAGTTGAAAAACTACGTGGAAATGGCCCAGAGCCTGATCGCCCCGCTGTACGACGACGGCCACGGCGATGCCCACGCCCAGCAACAAGTACTCGAAGAACTGCGCAAGCTCAGCTTCGGCATCAACGGCTACTTCTTCGTCTACGACCACGAAGGCCGCAGCCTGATGCATGCGCGCCAGTCGGAACTGGTGGGCCAATACCTGTGGGACATGAAAGACCCCCACGGCCTGCCGGTGATCCAGGCGCTGCTCAAAAGCGCGCAGTCGGGTGAAGGCTTTCAACGCTACGCCTGGAACAAACCCTCCTCCGGCCAGGTGACCGACAAGCTCGCCTACGTGGTGATGCTCGATCGCTGGGGCTGGATGCTCGGCACCGGCATCTACCTCGAAGACGTCGAACGCGCCACCCAGCAGGCCCGTGCCGAAGTGGCCATGGGCATCCGCAAGACCATGATGGCGATTGCCGTGGTCGCTCTGGTCGCGGTGCTGTTCGTGTTCGCCACCGGCATGACCCTCAACGTCAGCGAGCATCGCCTGGCGGACAAGAAACTGCAGCGCCTGACCCAGCGCATCGTCAGCCTGCAGGAAGAGGAACGATCGCGGGTGTCCCGCGAGTTGCACGACGGCGTCAGCCAGGTGTTGGTCTCGATCAAGTTCCAGTTCGAACTGGCCAGCCATCTGCTGGAAAGCGGACAAGCCCAGGACAAGGGCCTGAACACCTTGAAGGACGCCACCGAACGCCTGGGCGATGCCATCGGTGAAGTCCGCAGCCTCTCCCATGACCTGCGCTCATCCTTGCTCGACACCCTCGGCCTGCCGGCGGCCATCGGCCAACTGGCCGCAGAGTTCGAGCAACGCAGCGGGCTGACCGTGACCTATGACGAAAACGAATTCGACTGCCAACTGGTCGACGGCGCGGCTGTGTCACTGTTCCGCATCGTCCAGGAAGGCCTGACCAATATCGAACGCCACGCGCAGGCGAAGAACGTGTCCATTACACTGCGCGGCTGCGACGAGTCCGTGCGGCTGACGCTGGTCGATGACGGCATCGGTTTCAACGTCGCCCAGGTCGAACGTCGTCAGGCCGGCATTGGCTTGCGTAACATCCGCGAACGCGTCGAACATTTTGGCGGGCGCTTCGATCTGATCTCGATGCCGGGCAGAAGCGAGCTGGACGTACGGCTGCCGATGAAACCTGGTGCAAAACTACAAGAGTGAAACCTTGCATGAACCTGCCCTCCCCGATCCGCGTCGCCCTGGTCGACGATCACTCCCTGGTCCGCGACGGCATCAAGGCGCTGCTGGCCGTGATGTCGCCCCTGGAAATGGTCGGCGAAGCGGAAAACGGCGCCGACGCCATCGAGATGGTCGGACGCTGCCAGCCCGACCTGCTGCTGGTCGACATCAGCCTGCCGGACATGAACGGCCTGGAACTGACCCGTGTACTGCGCAGCCAGTACCCGTCGCTCAAGGTGCTGGTGCTGAGCATGTACGACAATTACGAATACGTCAGTGAATCGGTGCGCTCCGGCGCCAGCGGCTATGTGCTGAAGAACGCCCCGTCACGGGAAATCATCGCCGCCATCGAAGCAATCAGCAGCGGCGGAACCTTCTACAGCGCGAAAATCGCCCAACGGCTGATCGCCGACAAGAACACCGACAACGAACTGACCCCGAGGGAAAGCCAGGTGCTGTCGAAGATGGCGCAAGGCTTGAACAACAAGGAAATGGCCCGGGAACTGGACATCAGCGTGCGCACGGTGGAAACACACCGCTTGAGCATCCGCCGCAAGCTCAACATCGACAAACCGGCGGCGCTGGTCAAATACGCCATCGATCACGGCCTCATTTCCCGCTAACCCCCCGCCCCCCTGTGGCCACTACAAAAACCTGTGGGAGCGGGCTTGCCCGCGAAGGCGTTGTACCAGTCACCATCAACATCGAATGACACACCGCCTTCGCGAGCAAGCCCGCTCCCACAAAGGGGGGCACCGAATCATCCATTGACTGCATCAATAGTCACCATCAACTCAATGAAGTTCTCTTAAAAAATCCACGGCGTAACATCTGCTCCATACCAACCCATAAGCACCCCGGAGCACACGATCATGAAACGCCAGACCCTCCTCAGCATCGCTTTCTCGGTTTTCGCAGTTAACGCTTTCGCCGCAAACTCTGCTCAACCTGTGGTCGCTGAAGGCGGCTCGGATCGTCTGATTGAAAGCCGTGTGGCCGAGGGTGGTTCCGATCGCCTGATCGAAAACCGTGTTGCAGCCGATGGTTCCGACAAGTTGGTGCAGAATCGCGTTGCCGAAGGTGGCTCTGACAAACTGCTGCAGAACCGCGTCGCTGAAGGCGGTTCCGACAAACTGCTGCAGAACCGCGTCGCTGAAGGTGGCTCTGACAAACTGCTGCAGAACCGCGTCGCTGAAGGCGGTTCCGACAAACTGCTGCAGAACCGCGTCGCTGAAGGTGGCTCCGACAAACTGCTGCAGAACCGCGTCGCTGAAGGTGGTTCCGACAAACTGCTGCAGAACCGCGTCGCTGAAGGTGGCTCGGATCGTCTGATCCAGAATCGCACCGCCTGAATACGTTGCTCTACCACCGCCCTCAAAAAAACCGGCCTGATCAGCCGGTTTTTTTGTATTGCTCAGCCTGACGGTGCCCTGGGATTCTCAGGTCAGGCTCTCGACAGTCTCACCGCTGCTTGCCCGTTGAGCATCCAGCAACACATCCAGCGTCGTGAGGAACAGGTCATGGCTCATGATGCCGGTGCACACCGTTGATAGAACCTGATTCCCCGCCTCGTCTTTCAGAGTGACCTTCTCGCTCCAGGCATTCAAATCGACTGAAGCAAGGGTCGACACCGGGACTTTACGTCCGTCAACTTCCAGAAACTCGCGTGTCACAATAATTGTTTGAGTGACGACATTCAGGAAGTCCCCTGCGATTCGCTTGCGCCAGACCTGCCCGGTCGGCACATACTTGAAAGTCACTGCTCCGCCAGACTCAAGTTTGTTCATCACAACCGGCAGACGCTCGCGGACGTGCAACTCGCGCACCAGTTGCTGAAAGTCCTGAAAGCCTTTCAGCGAATCGATGACGCGATGAAATGGCTCGCTTTCATTACGACGGTACGCCAGGTTGGTGATCAGGCCAGTGAATGCCGTTTGCCCCGAGCCGAACAGATACAGGTCTTCTACTTCAGCAAACGCCGTAAATTGTTGCTGCTTTCCACTGACAGCAACAATCCCGTGCTCGTAAACCTCATAATGGGTCCCGCGCAACTTTTTATGCCACGCATAAAGTCCGAACAGGACTGCCGAAATGACGACCAGCAAGCCACTGACGGAATAGATCAGCAACTGCGGGCTGGAACCACGACTGGTGTTCGCCCCGGAACTGCCCGTCGGCAGCATGGTCCCCAGGTACAACACAAATCCCGCCAGGCCCAACAAGACGATTGCGAACAACAGCATGAAGACCAGAAAGCCCTTGCCGTGGTGGAAGGTGGAGATCAGTTGACCTGTCACCGTTGAAGCAGGTGTGGGTGATTGCTGCATGAGGTGGGTACTTCCCTAGTAGTTGATTGTAAAAAAACACCGTATTCCAGAGGGGTGTCTGCGAATACACTGTCGATTCCACTGCGGTCCTTCAGATACAGGTTGTACGGTTCAGCCCATTGATCACAGAGTCAAATGACTGCCCGAAAGTTTTAGCATCTCGCTCGATGGGACTATTCATTTTCCACATCATTTGTCGTTGTTCATCAGGCTTGTAGCCACCGTTTCTCGCCGTGCTGATCGCTTCACGCCCTTTACCGACAAAACCGTTCAAATTACTGAGCAGGACACTGCACTTGAGAGCAGGCGTCTGGGCTCGGCCCTTCTTGTCCCAACCCTCGATCATCTGGGCGGTCTTATTCAGACTGTCTTCAAAAGGTTTGGCAGTTTCTTCCGCACCAGATGACCGGAAAAAATCACCAGACAATCGTACTGACTGCTTGGCGTAAAGCACGATGCCTGCACGGTAATAACCCAGGCTGTCTTTCTCGGCGCTATCAAAGGCTGTTTGAATATTGACTTCGTCGCGCTTGCTAATACCGTCATAGAATTTCGCCTGCTCAACGGCAACACCCTCCAAGGCTGCATTCAGCAATGGCTCCATTTCCCTGGCTTTTTTCCCGTCATCGGCCAGGTATCCCTTGGAATTGGCATAGTTGGCGAGTTCTGCGTGAATAGGCTGCAGTTTTGCGAGCGCCACAAGCATGCCTTTCGCAGGCTCATCCAACTCTGGCATTGGGTACGAGAGTTCCAATGCTCTGTTAAGGTTATCTTGCAAAACGCTGATGTCATAACCACTGAACATGTAATAACTCGTCAGTTTCTTGCCTGACGCGAGCGTTTTCGAATACTCGACCTTACGCTTCTCCAACGTGCTGGCAAAATCCCCACCCCTGTTCGCGGCCTCGACATAAATATTGTATTTTTCTATCTCTGCCTGGCTTGAGTTCCGCTCCTCCAAATGCTCCTGATTGTGGGTTGCAACGTCTTGGGTGTTGTCGGACTTGTCACATCCGCTCAGAAAAACCCCTACCAACATCAACATCCCTGTCAGCATATTCCTTGAATACATGCTACTTCTCCCTAGCGATACAGAAACCTATCTACACCCGCCCAAAACCGCCTTTCAGTACAACTTATGCACACCCTTCAGCCCCATGCCCCTTTCAACCACTCTTAGTAGTTAAAAACCGCCATAGCAAAGCGCGCAAAGATCTGTAAAACCAACAGATCACAAACTTAACGACCAACTAGCCTTGAAAGTCATCATTCTCAAGATAGTAAAGTGTCGCCTCCAAATATTTATTTAAATCAGGCTTTATTTTGCTTCGATCCGCGACAGCCTTAATATCCAGCAAAGTAGGACATTCGACAAACGTACGCTTAGACTTTTCGCACGCAATTTCCTCCAGATCATTTTCTGCCACATAAAAAACTGCAGAATTCACAGCATCCTTCGATGCTCTATCAACTGTAGAGTCGACGAAGATCCAACCAACAGCAGGTAGATGTCCTAGACTCAGAATAAGATCAGAAAAACCATTATATTTTTTCATAAAAACTCTCTTTATTATCGACAGGCAGTACCACCGCCCCATTTATTTCGTCCACCCTTGCCATCTGGATGGTATATTTTGTGATATGTTTGATGATCTAGCCTATCAACCAACTGAAGCGATCCGGGCTTGTCTCCATGATGCCAGGTCATACCCGGAGGAGAACTGCCACGGAACGAACCATCTACCCGAGGCTGAACATGCTCCACAACGCCAGGATACTTCGACTGCAACGTCTTTTTAAATTCATAGTCAACTTTAACGCGCTCATATACTGATTGATTGGCACGACTGAAGTGCTCAACATCTGTCATTTTGAACTCTGATTTCATCAGGGTATGTTCGTGACTAGCATGGTATTTACCTAAGTCACGTACGCCTTCTCCATTGTACCAGCCAAGCGGATCTATCCAACGTACTGCATTAATCGCATATTGATATAGATTATCCCCCCCCATTAACCCAATCGGATCCTGCGTAACAAACCGCCCCACCTCCGGATCGTAGTACCGAAACGTGTTGTAGTGCAGCCCCGTCTCGTCATCGAAATACTGCCCCTGAAACCGTAGGTTCTGCTCGACTTCATTGACCGTCAGCTTCTCAACCGAACCCCAAGCCTTGTACGTCGCCTGCCAGACAATCTCCCCATCACGGTTCGTCATCTCCAGCGGCGTACCAATCTGGTCGGTATGGAAGTAGTAAAGCTGCTGCTCTTCACCCTCCGCCTGGTCCACCCGAGCCAACGGCGCATAACTCCCCGGCTCATACAGGTACAGACTGCTCCGCCCCGGACGTTCCTCCCGCAACATGCGCAGGCCTTGCCACAAAAAGTGCTTCTGCTCGGTCCGACCCTTGACCTCTGAAACCTTGGCAACCCGCCGCCCCAGGCTGTCGTACCGATACGAACCGGTACTTACGAGCTTGCCGTTGACCAACGTCTCAGCCCGGACCAGCCGATTCTCACAGTCATAACAAAACGTCTGCAGCGTGCCCATCCCGCTGCGTTTTTCAATCAGGTTGCCCCACGCATCGTAGGCATATTCCTGATCCCGCCAGCGCTTGAGGCGGTTGTCCTTGACGTGGTCAAACTGGCTGGTGTTGAAGTTCAGCCGGTTCGCCGCGGCGTCGTAGCGGAATTCTTCGCTGTCGATCAGTTGACCGGTGTCGCGGCTGTGCAACTGGCCGTTGGCTTCGTATTGGTACTTGATCTCGCCGCGCAGTTTGTCGAGGGTGCGGGTCAGTTCGCCGGCCGGGTCGTACTGGTGACGGCGGTGGATCGGGTTGTAGGCGTGCTCCACCAGCAGGTCGGGCTGGATGCCGGGGTTGTGGATGCGCGAGAGCTTTTCCGCCGGCAGGCGCGAGGCGAACTGCCAGCCCTTGCGGCCCTGGGCGTCGTGACCGAAGCAGCTGGTGAGGGTGCCCTTGGGGGGGCAGGTCGCCGCGCTATGAGTTGGCCGTCGAGGTTGAAAGTACGCGACTCTCTAAGTCACGCCAATCCATACTAGCCGCTCACTCATTCCTATTTCAGTATGTTCGCTCCAATAAATTGCGCCGGCACCCGCCCCAAAATTTCGTGATTATTTATCTAAAATAACGACATTTCAGCAGAAAATTTTATCAGCGTACGACTCACCCGACACTCTCACAGAATTTCATTACTTGTTTAGAATAAGTATTAGCTTTAGGGATCCTGGACTCTTTCAGATACTTCTGCAGCAATTCAACTCCTTTACGAGCGAGTAAAAACTCAATTGCGTTAGCTAACAAAAAGCCTGGCGCATAACCTTTGCTAACGACATTTGAATCTTTGTCCTCTTCACTCGGTTCTTCACCAACCGGATACTCCTGCTCGTCAGGTAAGCCGTTTAAAGCCCTATGCTTTTTAACTGAGTAGGCTCTCAGTTCGCTGGAACACTGAGAAATTAAGGACTCAATTTCACTCCCGTCCAGCCCGGACCTAGTAATCGCTGCAGCGTCCAAACGCGCGAACACATCTTCATAGTTCGCCATAACAGTAATACCTAACGCCTTCTTTAACTCATCGACCGAATCTCTATAACCTTGGGAGCTGATTATTTTTTTCGCCACATCGAAGTTTTCACCTACCATACGTCAACCCCTTTCACTACTCTAATCAGATCTGAACCAACATGCCTAAATGCATCTACAGCCTCATGCTCCCACGGAGTTAATGAGAGCAAGTTTGAAGTCTCATGAACACCGGCACCGCCGACCCGTTGTGGAATATCATTATGATGAAGCTCCATTGCGACATCTTTTCTCGTAATTTCAAACGTTTTGCGATTCATGACTTCCACAGTCATTCTAGGAGCTTTACCTTCGGCCATATTAGCCAAATTGGCGGGTGAATATACTTGGCTCGGTGCTTTAGCCTCCGCTTTCCAATAATTCTTTCTTGCCGAACTCCAGCACTCCCACCCCCAAGGGTCAACCCACCCAGTAGGACTAGGTACGTAGCGATAGAGGTTATTACCTCCATCCAACCCAATCGGATCCTGCGTAACAAACCGCCCCACCTCCGGATCGTAATACCGAAACGTGTTGTAGTGCAGCCCCGTCTCGTCGTCGAAATACTGCCCCTGAAACCGCAGGTTCTGCTCGACTTCGTTGACCTCAAGCTTCTCAACCGAACCCCAAGCCTTGTACGTCGCCTGCCAGACAATGCTCCCGTCCGCGTCAGTCATCTCCAGCGGCGTACCAATCTGGTCGGTATGGAAGTAGTAAAGCTGCTGCTCCCCACCCTCCGCCTGGTCCACCCGCGCCAACGGCGCATAACTCCCCGGTTCATACAGGTACAGACTGCTCCGCCCCGGACGTTCCTCACGCAGCATCCGCAAGCCTTGCCACAAAAAGTGCTTCTGCTCGGTCCGACCCTTGACCTCTGAAACTTTGGCAATCCGCCGCCCCAAACTGTCGTACCGATACGAACCGGTACTCTCCAATTTGCCATTGACCAACGTCTCGGCCCGGACCAGCCGATTCTCACAGTCATAACGAAACGTCTGCAGCGTGCTCATCCCGCTGCGTTTTTCAATCAGGTTGCCCCACGCATCGTAGGCATACTCCTGATCCCGCCAGCGCTTGAGGCGGTTGTCCTTGACGTGGTCAAACTGGCTGGTGTTGAAGTTCAGCCGGTTCGCCGCCGCGTCGTAGCGGAATTCTTCGCTGTCGCTCAGTTGACCGGTGTCGCGGCTGTGCAACTGGCCGTTGGCTTCGTATTGGTACTTGATCTCGCCGCGCAGTTTGTCGAGGGTGCGGGTCAGTTCGCCGGCCGGGTCGTACTGGTGACGGCGGTGGATCGGGTTGTAGGCGTGCTCCACCAGCAGGTCGGGCTGGATGCCGGGGTTGTGGATGCGCGAGAGTTTTTCCGCCGGCAGGCGCGAGGCGAACTGCCAGCTCTTGCGGCCCATCGCGTCGTAGCCGAAGCAGCTGGTGAGGGTGCCCTGGGTGCGCAGGACTTCGCGGTGCAGGTCGTCGCGCTCGATGTCGCTGATGAGCTGGCCGTCGAGGTTGAGTTGGTGCAGGTGGCCGCTGCCGTAGTACAGGTGATTGAGGTGTTGGCCGGTGGGCAACGTCAGCGTGGTGAGGTTGCTCAGGGGGTCGTATTCGTAGGACAAGGCGCCTTGCGCTGTGGTCTCCTGGATCAGCCGGCCGAGCAGGTCGTAGGAGAATTCGAGGGTTTCTTCGCTGACGCCGAGTTGCTTGCCCTGCACGGTCGGCAGGCGCTGGATCGACAGCAGGCGATCAGCGTCGTCGTACGCGTAATCCTGACGGGTATCGGCATTGAGTTTGGCCAGCAGCCGGCCAATGCTATCGCGCTCGAATTCGGTGCGGCGCTGTGGCCGCTCGCCGCGTTCGCCGTAGCCGGTTTCGTCGACCTGGGTCAGGTGCCCGCCGAGGTTGTAGCTGAAGCGCCGGGTCAGGTTACCAACTCAATAAAAAATGGTTTAGGAAGCTCCCAAACCATTCCAAACACATAATTTTAAGGAGCTATACAAACACCACCTACCAAAGTCTCAAAAAGACATCAAAGTACAACTCCAAAACTTCAGAAAAGCCATACTACCTAATTGAAACCCCTCCCTTTATTCGATCAACTGCAAGTCGAGCATTAAAACCAACAACGACTTCACCCCCCCTCCAACGCACTTACACCCTTGAGCACACCACTAATTAACTTCCATAAAGTCGTCATTTTCAAGATAGTAATTAAGCGCAGCCACCATTTTAACTATATTTGCAGATGCCTCCTGCTCGAGAACATTCCTCAACACATCATTAAACTGCTGACCATAATAAATTAACTCCAATTCATTCGACGTTACAAAATCACTGTAAACCTCAACATCTCCAGCCACTTCAGGATACGCATCCAAATAACAAACAAGCTCTGGAGTTATAGCTCCAACATCATCTTCAACGTACACACACAAATCATCAATTATAACATCACCCGCTTGCACGGCCTCAATCACAGCAGCAACCGTTACAGGCTCTTTAACCTTTAATACACTCATCAACATGTTCCTTTTAGTGGCTGTCCAGTCTTACCATTAAGTTTACCTTTACGTCCCTCTTTACCTCCTCCCCAAATGTCGCGCCCTCCCTTACCCGTTGGGTGATAAATCCCATGTTTTGAGGCATGATCCCCCCTATCCACTAGTTTTAAAACCCCTACATCTTCGTGGTGGTGCCAAGTCAAGCCTGCTGGGCTACCAGCCATATTTGGCTTTTTCAACCATGTATCCAATTCCGGATATCTACCCAGCATATCCCGCCGAAACGAGGCATCAGTATTCATGTTATTTATGAAGCTTTGATTTGCACGATTAAACTGTACACCGTCACTGGAGTATCGAAGCTCTGGCGGCACCTGAAAGCTATCAAAAGAATGGTAAACGTTGTCCAAACGGGTCCCCATCCATCCGATCGGATCTACCCAGTTGGTAGCGCTCGGTGCGTACTGATAAAGATTGAAACCACCCTCTACTCCAATCGGATCCTGCGTAACAAACCGCCCCACCTCCGGATCGTAATACCGAAACGTGTTGTAGTGCAGCCCCGTCTCACCATCGAAATACTGCCCCTGAAACCGCAGGTTCTGCTCGACTTCATTGACCGTCAGCTTCTCAACCGACCCCCAAGCCTTGTACGTCGCCTGCCAGACAATGCTCCCGTCCGCGTCAGTCATCTCCAGCGGCGTACCAATCTGGTCGGTATGGAAGTAGTAAAGCTGCTGCTCCCCACCCTCCTCCTGGTCCACCCGCGCCAAGGGTGCATAACTCCCCGGCTCATACAGGTACAGACTGCTCCGCCCCGGACTTTCCTCCCGCAGCATCCGCAGGCCTTGCCACAGGAAATGCTTCTGCTCGGTGACGCCATCGACCTCTGACACCTTGGCAACCCGCCGCCCCAAGCTGTCATACCGATACGACCCGGTACTCTCCAATTTGCCATTGACCATCGTCTCAGCTTTGACGAGGCGGTTTTCGCAGTCATACGTGAACGTCTGCAGCCGGTTCATCCCGCTGCGTTTCTCAATCAGGTTGCCCCACGCATCGTAGGCATACTCCTGATCCCGCCAGCGCTTGAGGCGGTTGTCCTTGACGTGGTCAAACTGGCTGGTGTTGAAGTTCAGCCGGTTCGCCGCCGCGTCGTAGCGGAATTCTTCGCTGTCGATCAGTTGACCGGTGTCGCGGCTGTGCAACTGGCCGTTGGCTTCGTATTGGTACTTGATCTCGCCGCGCAGTTTGTCGAGGGTGCGGGTCAGTTCGCCGGCCGGGTCGTACTGGTGACGGCGGTGGATCGGGTTGTAGGCGTGCTCGACCAGCAGGTCGGGCTGGATGCCAGGGTTGTGGAGGCGCGAGAGTTTTTCCGCTGGCAGGCGCGAGGCGAACTGCCAGCTCTTGCGGCCCATCTCGTCGTAGCCGAAGCAGCTGGTGAGCGTGCCCTGGGTGCGCAGGACTTCGCGGTGCAGGTCGTCGCGCTCGATGTCGCTGATGAGCTGGCCGTCGAGGTTGAGTTGGTGCAGGTGGCCGCTGCCGTAGTACAGGTGATTGAGGTGTTGGCCGGTGGGCAACGTCAGCGTGGTGAGGTTGCTCAGTGGGTCGTATTCGTAGGACAAGGCGCCTTGCGCTGTGGTCTCCTGGATCAGGCGGCCGAGCAGGTCGTAGGAGAATTCGAGCGTTTCTTCGCTGACGCCGAGTTGCTTGCCCTGCGCGCTCGGCAGGCGCTGGATCGACAGCAGGCGATCAGCGTCATCGTAGGCGTAATCCTGACGGGCATCGGCATTGAGTTTGGCCAGCAGCCGGCCAATGCTATCGCGCTCGAATTCGGTGCGGCGCTGTGGCCGGTCGCCGCGTTCGCCGTAGCCGCTTTCGTCGATCTGGGTCAGATGTCCGCCGAGGTTGTAGCTGAAGCGCCGGGTCAGGTTGTCGATGCGTTTTTCTTCGACCAACCGGTCGGACGCATCGTAGGCGAACTGGTACGCCGCGTTGTTTTCGTTGATCAGTGCAGTCAGGCGAATCGCCGGGTCGTACTCGTAGCGGATGCGCTGGCCCTTGGCGTCCTGGCGGCTGCTCGGCAGGCCCCGGGCGGTACGCAGCAGGCGTGTGGTCTGGCCTTTGCCATCGGTGTGCGTCAGTACCTGGCCGAGGGCGTTGTAGGTGAACGATTCGGCGCTGCCGTCCGGGTGATGGATACGCAGCACTTCGCCGTCGGGCTTGCGTTCCAGCGTGGTGGTCTGGCCCAGCGCGTCGGTGACGGCGACCAGGTGCTGGCGCTCGTCGAAACGGTACGTGGTGTTTTTACCCGAGCAATCCTGGAAGCGCTCGACCTGGGCCAGGGTGTTCCACCACAGGTATTTGGACTTGTGGGTCGCGTCGATGATGGTGTGTGGCAGGCCATCGTCGCCGTTGAGGTATTCGGTGGTGTGACCGAGGGCGTCGACTTCGGCGATGAGGTTGCCCTTGTCGTCGTAGCGGGCTTGCCAGGTGCTGCCGTCGGGGTAGTCCACCTGCGTGATCAGCGGGGTCAGGTGGTGATAGCGGTACTTGATCGTGCGCCCGAGTGGGTCGGTCTCCTCGAGCAGGCGTGCGTACTCGTCGTACTTGAGCGTGATCCTGTTGCCGTCAGGCAGCGTCAGGCCGGTCATGTTGCCCGTGTCATCGATGTCGATGACGTAGTGCTCGCCCCCGAAATCGCGGCTGGCGGTGACGCGATGATCGGCGTTGTAGTGAAGCTCGGCTTCGCGCCCGAGCACGTCGGTGACCCGGGTGGTGCGGCCCTTGATGTCGTAGCGGAACTGGAAACGTTCGCCATCGCTGGTCCAGTGTTCCACTACCCGTTGCTGGCCTTCGAGGTGTTCCCAACGGTAGTTGCAGGTCAGGCCCAGGGCGTTGCTGTGGCTGGTCATCACGCCGTCGATGTAGCTGAAACGACGCAGCGAATCGCCGTTGCGGTTGATCACTTCAGCGAGCTGGCCGTTGTCGTCGTAACGGTACTGCACCAGGGTTTCAACGGCCTCGTTGTCGACCACACGCCTGACGTCGGTCAGGCGGCCCAGCGGGTTGTCGTAATGCAGGTGCACCCGCACGCCCCCGGTGGCGCTGATGTCGGTGAGTGTGCCCTCGGCGGTGCGGGTGAAGTGCAGGAAGTGGCCCAGGGTGTTTTCGATGCGTTGCAGCGGTACCGGGACATTGTCGTCCGCGACCTCGCCGAAGTAGAAAAAGCTGTTGTCGAGGGTTTGCAGCAGGTAATGGCCGCCCTCGGTGCAGACCAGATACACCTGTTCATGGGGATTGTAGATGCGCTCCCCCGGCTGCACGTCCACGAACGGAACGCTGCGCCCCTGATTGTCGGTGAGGTACACGAAGGCGCCACTGCGACGCAGGCTTTGCTCCCAGGGCAAGACCCAGCCCTTGCCGAGTACGCTGTCGACGCTCAGGTCGCTGGCATAGAAGCGGGACCATTGAATCGGCATCAGGCCCGGCAGGCTGAAGTCGGTTTCTTCGGTAATGACCTTGCGGCCGGTGGTGGCGTCGACGGGGTTGCCGATCAGGCCACCCACTGCACGCTCGATAGCCGGCCCCACGACGTAACGCGAGGCAACCTCACCGGCGACGAACCCGGCGGTGAATTTCAGTGCGCAGGGCATGATGGCTTTCATGCCGGCCTGGGTCCCGGCCTTGATCAATTGAGCGATACCGCCCGCTGCACCGGCGACCGCCATGAGGATGTCGACCGTGGTCCGCAGCCAACCGGGAATCTCGTCGTCCACCGGAAGGTAGCGAAAGGTTCCGCCACCGATGAAGACATTGTCCGAGCCGCTCGAGAGTGTCGCGCCGCAGGTCATCTTGTCGCCCTTGCGGGCGGCGGCCGTGCCGTTGATGAAGACGTTGGTTGAACCTTCGGCGACCTTTACCGGACCGGGATGCTTGTCGCAGGCCCCCGTGCTCTTTTCGACGTAGGCAGCCTTGCGACTGTTGATGAACACGTTGGGCGACGCGGTGACGATCGTCCCCGCGGGTGAAGAAAACATACTGCCTATCTTCTCCCCGGCCGCGGTGAGCAGGCTACCTCCGACGCCTGCGGCCAAACCCGCCAACAAAGCCACGCCAAACCCACAGGTGAACGTCGCGATCGCCACCGTGGCAATCAGCGCAATACCGAGCGCCGCGCCAATGAGAAACCCGCCCAGGGCGCTGGTGTGCGACAGTTCATCGCCAAACCTTGCGGCTTCGAACATGGCCGTTACTCCTGTGCGCTGGAGTCGGTCTTGGGGCCGCCGGGCTGGCGAGGCTGAAAGCTCGCCAGCAGGTCTATCCAGTTCTGATTCTGCTCGATGCTGAAGTCAGCCTGGGCTGTGGTGGAAAAAATGATCGCGCGTCCAGGCTCGATCAGAAACGCCGCCTGGCGCTGATAGAAGGGTCGGCCATCGGTCATGTAATACGCATCGATCTGCACGCCCTCGATCGGCGCCTCGGTCGACAATGCAACGGCCTTCTTGCCCAGCAGCGTATAGCCTCGCAGCTTGGACGCGAGCATCTTGATCTGACGCTCGACGTAGGCTTTGAGCACCTCGCCGGGCAGCAATGTGTCCCGGGAAATGGTGATACTCAACGGTGCTGGAATACTCGCCCCCAACACAAACATGTTTACCGTGCGGTCCTGAAAACCTTGTGGCAACGCGATGCTGCCTTCCTGCAACTCATAATCCATTCTGGGTAACTTCCTTGAATCAAAAAAATTAGGCGTTCAGCGCACGGCAAGGCCGTCGAGCATGCCGTCAAAATCAACCAGCCACAGACTGAGCACGGGCCGGGCCGGATCAATCTCGCAAGCAATGCTCAGCCATTGCCCATCGTCACGCCCGGCGACAGGCACCAGGGCACCGACAAGGCGCGCGTGACGATCGGCATGACCGGTCTTGAAATGCAGATCCACGGCCTTCGCCGCACTGCCGGCCACGCGGACATCGCGCTGGCGGATAATGCGCACGTCCGGATGTTCCTGGCGAAACGCCTGCACCGAGACCTCGAAAAGCTGCTCCAGGGTCTGCCCCTGTTGCACATCACGACGCCTGATCGTCAGGCTGACCGGCTCGCCTTCGTGCTCAAGGGTGGTCTGGACTTCGCGGAAGTTGAACCCCGTCGGAAATGCCAGGTTGAAACCACCGAAGGTGAAACTGCTGGGCGTGTCTTGCAGCGCCACCACCGACTCGGGTTCCGGCTCGGGCTCGGGCTGGACGAGGAGCGCGTTCTGCTGGGCAAGGCGTTCGGCCTCCTCCCGCGCAATACGCTTTTCGGAAATGCGATCGTAGAGACTGACCCTGGTCATGGCGCCGTTACCTCAGTCATTGACCCTGACCTCGGAACCGGTGATCTGGGTCGTGCCGGTGCTCGTCGTGGTGATCGCCTTGCCTTTGATCTCGATGCCGTCCGGCGTGAGGGTGATGCTGCTGTCCCCCACCTGAAGAATGATGTGCTGATTGGCACTGACCTGAATGAACTGGTTGTCGACCTGAATCGTCAGCGAGCCTTCCTGGACATTCATCACCGTGTCTTTCTTGATCGTTTCGGTGTGCGTGCCACCGACGGTAATCGTGCGGTTGCTGCCGACACTGTGGGTCTCGTCGACCTCGATCTCGGTGTCCATGTTGCGCTCGGCATGCATGATGATCTGCTCGGCGCCGGACTTGTCGTCGAAGCGGAAAAAGTTCGCGTTGCTGCCCTTCCCCTTCATCGACCGCGTCAGGAATCCGCTCTGGGTCTTGTTTGCCGGCAGCGACCACGGCGGGGTGTTCTGGCTGTTGTAGAGGCTGCCCATAATCAGCGGCCGGTCGGGATCACCGTCAAGGAAAGCCACGACTACCTCGTCGCCAACTCGAGGGATCAAGACACTCCCGAAACCGCCACTGGCTCCGGACTGCGCGACACGAACCCAGCAGGAACTCTTGTCGTTGAACTCGCCATAGCGGTCCCAGTGGAATTGCACTTTTATCCGGCCGAGTTCGTCGGTGTAAATCTCTTCGCCAGGTGGGCCGACGACGATGGCGGTTTGCGGGCCACTGATCAAAGCCCGCGGGGTACTCATCGGTGCTTTGAATGGGATCTTGCGGCGGATGCAAATGAATTGGTTCTGGTAGAACGCTTCTCCGTTGCCAGTGTAATTATTACGCCCAAAGTGTTTCACGCTCAAAATCAGGAACTGCCTATCCTCTACAGTTCCTTTGTCGTGATCGTAATGTTGGGTCAATTCGAAATAGTAGCCAGGCTGCATGGCACGACAGTTACTTTTGCCCTGAAAGGTCTTGCCCTGTACTTCCATTGCCTCTAAACGATTGCGTGCTATTTGCTGACCATGCTCTGGATCTGAAAAGCCGTAGAGCCCTTCGTACTCAAACACCTCGTACTGCCCCACATCGCCTTGCTTGGCGATAGTCTGGAGTTGCACCTGATTTGGGAAATTAGGCTGTTTGTAATCAAATGACTTCAATGACAGTCGTGTCGAATGGAGAGTACGCTGTGACGACCACTCGGTAATGGAGTCAGTCTCTTCAGTGACAGAGGCCGTGTGGAAACGGATAGTCGGCTGATCGGGCAACGGCTCAAAGTTAAGGCTTTCATCAAAAATGACCATGCGATGATCATCTTTACTGTGCTCAAAATTGAAAAACAAGCCTTCCTGCTGCAAGAGCCTGAGTACAAAATTGAGGTCCGATTCCTGATACTGCGTGCAATAACTGACAGGCTTTAAAGGTCGGCTCAATCTAAACTCATAGCTGGCCAAGCTGAGGTAATAGGAAAAAACCTCTTTGATGATCTCTTCGATGGTTTTATCTTGAAAAATCCGCGAATCACGACGTTTACTCAATATCCACAACCAAGGTACAACCATGGCCTCGTAGTTGGCGACACCGGCGTTGGCACCAACATGATTGAAGTGCGAACAATGGCCATTGATAATTTTAGTGCCACCATCAGCTAAAGTTATTTCCATGGACACTTTCTTACCGATCAACTTTTTAAGCTCAATCGTGGCGTCGGTGGACAAAAGCCGCAATTCATATTCAAACAGCAGCGAGAGCCCCTCTTCACCGCCAAAGCTCTCAAGGATCAGTTCCTGCTCGGGTGGCAACGGGGAATCGAAGGTGATGAGCCGATTATTCTGGGCGGTAATCTGCCCGATGAGTTCCGATATCATGCGTTGCATCCTGCAAAAATTGGCCTGAAGTCGGCGATGGAAACCTCTTGAAAGTTCTTTGTCAAGGCAACGAAACACTTCAGAATGATGGCAATTCGCCTGTTTGATTTTATTTTCCTGTCAGTGCACCCTTCGCCACGGGAGCTTGCCACGTACGGCGAGCAAACATGCATACAGGGAGTTCGTCATGAGTTTGAGTGAGACACAACTCAAGCAGCTGGACCGAGACATGGACAGTAATCAACGCGAAATGGTCGTCCTGAGCATGGACGACGCAAACGCGATGATGGCAGAACGCAATGCCTCCTCAAGTTTTTGCACACAGTCACCGCGAATTTGTTACCGAACGCAACCGGGCATGCTGGATGGTCTTTTGGGGAGCACTCAATCCATCTACAACGCGACCGTGCATCCGTTCGTCAATACTACCTGGGGAGTTCCGGTAGCCTTGGGTGCCTATGATGCGTACAACGTCAGCCGCTTGCTCAGTGACATTGGCGGGTTTGGGACCAAGATTCGGGTTTTGATTAAAAACGGAAAGCAATATGTCGTTCTGACCGGATATCCGGGGTTACGTAACCGTTTGAAAGGAACTCGCTATGGGATTCGAAATGCTCAATTAATTGAAATTGGCATAGGCAAATATGGCATTCGCGGATCCTCGATAAAAGGATTTAAACTTTCTTGCTATGTTGCGGTTGCCATTGAAGTTCTGGAATGGGCTTTCAATGACGAAGCTGTTCTTACTGACTTGTTTGCGGGTGTTGGTGTTGAGTTGATTAAAGCAGGGATTGCGACTGCGGTTGGGTATGCAGCTGCAGCGGCTCTTGGAGCCTCTCTTACATTTGCCGCATTGCCGGTTGTAGTAGGCGCCATTATTGTATTCGGAATAGGCGTTGGGCTGAATGCACTGGACAATAGCTACGGAATAAAAAACAGCGTTAAGGCCGGAATGCGCTATGCCGTGGACAACATACGTTATCTGCATGAACAAGCGACTAATGTTAGCGTAAAAGACTTGAAACTTTATACAGAAAAAGTTACTACCAATATAATCGAAAAACTCATTGATCAGGCATACGACGAAACAAAATCTTGGATTCTCCGAAAAATCCAGCCCGGTGAAATCCCGTTGCCTAATTGGCCAAATGCTCCAAAATTACCAAATTTTTCTAATATCAAACTTCCTAAATTTTAGGCCCAGAATGCATACTAATCCCAACCACCCTGAGCACGCCATATCTACGCTGGCCTTTAGACTCCGAGCTTCGGTGCTTGTTTTATTTATGATCCTGATGGGTGCATTTTCATTGTATTGGCTTTGGGAACACGTACTCCCCCTTTACGGACGCATCTACAGAAACGCTCCTGTCGTAGAGACTCCCTATTTAGCTTTCACCCTACTTATGGCTCCTCCGGGCCTATTAGGCGCTATCATAGGAGTTTCAATTGCCGCGTGGACTGGAAAAAAATTTGATCCACCCAGCAAATCTTTTCTACATCGCTTTATATCATTAATGATACACCTTTCTGTCAAGACAATAATTTATATTGTGCCAGCCATTATGATTCTGACCACGCTTATGCTGCTGAACAGAGGATACACTCCTTGCCCAAAGCTACTTATCTCAGGATCAGCTTGGCAGCTATTCTGGGTAAACGACGAAAACGCATGCTTCAAGCCCACTCGTTACATCAATGATCATTGGCCTTGTAAAATGATAGGCGAGCAGGAGGTGTGCATACAGGTGGATGGAAGATGAATGACATAAGAAAGATCCAGCTGCGTGAGTTAGAGAACCTGATCAAACAACATCCGAATATCGCCGCCTTCGGTTCCCGCGCTGACGAAGTTGCTGATGATTGGCTTGCAAAGTCCGAGCAAAGAATTTGCCATGAATTACCAGCACCCTACAGATGATTTTTTTCAAAACTACGGATGTCAACAGTTGTCAGCGTACACATCATTTCTCACCTTAATGAGCTGGGGCTCAAGAGCGCATGACAAACTCACAGCTGACAGAACTACTTACTATGCTCAAACAGATCTTCCATAGTGAGAACTGCCAAAATTTCGATTCAGGACTAAATTCGATAGTCCACCTGCTGTCCGATGACCCTTTGCCGGACAGTAATGAATGGGCGCAAGCGACCTCGATGTATAAAACAATGGCAGGCAGTAATTTTCCTGTCAGTGCACCCTTCGCCACGGGAGCTTGCCACGTACGGCGAGCAAACATGCATACAGGGAGTTCGTCATGAGTTTGAGTGAGACACAACTCAAGCAGCTGGACCGAGACATGGACAGTAATCAACGCGAAATGGTCGTCCTGAGCATGGACGACGCAAACGCGATGATGGCAGAACGCGATGCCTCCTCAAGTTTTTGCACACAGTCACCGCGAATTTGTTACCGAACGCAACCGGGCATGCTGGATGGTCTTTTGGGGAGCACTCAATCCATCTACAACGCGACCGTGCATCCGTTCGTCAATACTACCTGGGGAGTTCCGGTAGCCTTGGGTGCCTATGATGCGTACAACGTCAGCCGCTTGCTCAGTGACATTGGCGGGTTTGGGACCAAGATTCGGGTTTTGATTAAAAACGGAAAGCAATATGTCGTTCTGACCGGATATCCGGGGTTACGTAACCGTTTGAAAGGAACTCGCTATGGGATTCGAAATGCTCAATTAATTGAAATTGGCATAGGCAGATATGGCATTCGCGGATCCTCGATAAAAGGATTTAAACTTTCTTGCTATGTTGCGGTTGGCATTGAAGTTCTGGAATGGGCTTTCAATGACGAGACTGTTCTTACTGACTTGTTTGCGGGTGTTGGTGTTGAGTTGATTAAAGCAGGGATTGCGACTGCGGTTGGGTATGCGGCCGCAATGGCGGCAGGAGCTTTTTTTTACCGCCGCCGCATTTCCGGTTGCAGTTGGAGCAGTTGTTGTATTCGGCATAGGTATTGGGTTAAACGTTCTGGACGCCAATTATGGTATCAAAAACAGTGTGAAATCCGGAATACGTTACGCCCTTGACAACATAGAAAGACTACGCGAACAGGCGACAAAAATCAGCGCTAAAGACTTGCAAATTTATACCGAAAAAGTAGCCACCAGCATCATAAACGAACTTATTGATCAGGCTTACGACGAAACAAAATCCTGGATCCTCCGAAAAATACAGCCCAACGATCTTCCACTACCTAGCTGGCCTAAAGTCCCGGAACTACCAGATCTTTCAAAATTTAAGCCTTTTAAGTTTTAGGTCACTTATGAATAACAAATCATGCGAACCTGCACACGCCATGTCACCGCTGACCTTCAGGCTCGGTGCTTTGGCCTTTGTCTTTTTCATGATATTGATTGGCATATTTTCGCTATATTGGCTTTGGGAACATGTGCTGCCAATCTACGGGCGTATTTACCGAAACGCTCCCGTTGTAGAGACTCCTTATTTAGCGTTCGGCCTACTGATGGCGCCACCCGTTGTATTGATCGGGATAATAGGAGCCTCTATTGCCGCTTGGACGGGAAAAAAATTTGACCCGCCAGAAAACTCACTCTTATTTCGTTTCCAAACACTAATGTTATACCTCTGCTTCAAAACAATAATTTATGTAGTGCCAGCCATTATGATCCTGACCTCGCTTACGCTGCTCTACAGAGACTACACCCCATGCCCTAAACTTCTTATCTCTGGGTCGGCTTGGCAGTTGTTTTGGGTAAACGACCAAAATGCCTGCTTCAAGCCTACTCGCTACATCAATGATCACTGGCCTTGCAAAATGATTGGAAAACAGGAAGTCTGCATACAAGTCGATGGGCGATAAGTCATCAAAGTAAAAATCCTTTAGCGCCCCCCATGACAAAGCTCCTGAATCGTTTGAAGATATTTTTCGGACAAAAAATTGCCCCCCTCCACCAGTCCCCACCGAGCAGGTGGTTGATACAGCCCCCTTGTTCGAATTGAACAAGACACTCTCGCGAGTGGAAGAGAACCTGGCCTGGCTGCCGATCAATAGTGAGCCAGAGGTTTTTGTATCGCTAAAACCGCCCGCCTGCCCGGATCTGAGGCTTGTGGATACCCACCTGCTGCAGCGCTATCGGTTGTTCGTCACCGAGAACGCCCCGATCCGGGCGGCATCAGCGTCACAGATAAACCACGATGAAGCCAGCCAACTGGCTCGATACTTATATGAGCAAGGAGCGGACCTTGGTTATTGTCAAGGTACTGAGTCCTCTTTCGAAATCTATTGGCTCATGCAATGTGCTTCCATTGTTACGCCACTTGGCTGCGGACGACAATCGGAGCAATTCCTCTTTTATAGAAAACATGTTCATTATTATCAGGACTTTCCCTTGATTAGAGAACAGGTTCAAATGTTTGACGAATACGTTGCCTTGTACGGTAAGGCATCTGCGGGAGAGGGAAGGAAGCACTGACCAATTGTCTTATTGACGTCGCTGTACGATGGCATGGTCTCAATCAACGACATTGTTCTGCATCAGAACGCCCCCCCCTGCCGGACAAAAATAACGAACTGCAAAGGCTGCTATCAGACCCGCCTGCCGGTGCTGACAGCCTTTTCGCCTGCCAGCACAGCCCTCCTTCAAGTCTGCTCGAATCGCTGTTGCAGCAAGTGCCGAGCAGTGCCTGCATTGAGGTAGGCGCCAATCAATTCCGCCAGTTCCTTACCCTTGAGTTTTTTGTCGTCGCGGCAAATTTGAAGCAAGTGCAACTGGACCCGGCGTTTTTTCCTGTTGGGTTTCGCATCCGGCGAAAAGAACGAACGCGAGACCAACTCAGGCAAGGGGGCGTCGTCTTCCAGCAGCAGACTCAAGTGCACCCCCTGCCCCACTTGCAGAGCAAAATCGGCGATGTGCCGGATCGGCAATGGCGCCTTGAGATTAGCGAAAACGAAGTGCTCGGGGGTCAGCAGCAACGCGGTCTTGTTCGCCCGCTTGAGCATGCGCAGCGAGAACGGCAGCAGGCACGCCATCAAGACGACCAGCCCGCCGCCAGCACCCTGCATCATCGATTTGCTCTCCCCCAAAGCCGGCGGCGACAGCAACGGCAAAATCAGTAGACCCAAGCCCGACAGCAAAACGAGCGTGAAGCAAATCAGGGTAATCCACCCGCGCAATCGTGCGCCTTCATGCAGTCGGACTTCGTCCGCGACACTGTCGGCCTGGGCACGCAACTCTTCCATGGCCGTAGCGTCCTGCTACACGTAATGATCGAGAAAATCCTCGGTCATACGGGCACGCAACGCCTGGGGATCGGCGAAATAACGATCCATCGCGGCACAGGCTTGTGCCGCGATGATCGGGCGAGTCCCACGACTCACCGCTTCTTCGAGCGCGACTTGCAAGGAAGTAACTCGCTCGCCATTGGATGGATGAGTGTCCGACGGATGTGGCAGGCTGGTTGCCATTTCCTCCTCGGGCAGGGTCAGTGACTGCGCGGCCAGCTCCTGCACCACACTGGTCGGCAAGTCACGGGACAGGACTTGCCCGGCACTCGAGTTGGTCGAGCGGGCCACATGGGTAGATACACTCTGCTGCAACAACGGGTCGATGGCGCAGATGCGCACCAACGCCGAGGCCGCGGCGACATTCCCCGCCAACTCTGCGCCCGCCGCGTCCGCCGCCAACTCCCGCACGCGGCTCCAGTGGCTCACCGCATGATCGAAACGCTCCATGAAATACTCACCGAGCATGAAGGCCGGCCACAGTATCGTGCGTTGCAGCACATCGCTATGGAGCAAGGTTTCGGCTATCACCCCAAGGCTGCGGCCAATGCCATCGTAGATCGGCACGAAGCGCAAGCTGTATTCGGTATCGGCGCCGGCGAAGTGCGCCAGTTCGTGCCCGATCACCGCGCTGGTTTCTTGTGTATCGAGCAGTCCCAGGTACACCATCGGCACGTGCAGGGTTCTGCCCTTTAGCGCGGTCTCCGACGGAAGCAGATCGACGTCGCTTGAGGTGACGTAAAAACCTTCGGCCATGCCCAGAACGATGTGCTCGGGAGGTAGTGCGCCGAGTCGATCGGCCAGGTCACGAACATACGTCCACAGCTGCGGAGCCTGTTCTGCCGAGACCTCCTGACCGAGGACGGGCATCGGCGTCGACTCGAACATGTGCAGCATAACGGGTAACTGCTTGCCCATCTGCCAGATCGAGTACAGGAAGCCGAATATCACCATCATTGCAATGGCTATCAACTTGATTTCACCGGCGAGCATTTGTCCCGCATGCCAGAACACCAGGCTTTCGAAAGTCAGGATGCCCGCGACTGCCGCCCCATGAAGACGATATGACCCACCAGCAGGTAAGGCAGGGTCCGACTGATTTCCGTAAAGTTGTACAGCAGCTGTTCACGAGACCGGCTCGCGCGTAATCCGGCCCAACCAAGCCAGAGCAAACCCGATACGCCGATCAGCGACGCCATGAAGCCAAGGACGACGACACCTTTGGCCAAAAAGATTCTCACCGCATTTACCGGGATCAGAGTGTCAAACGCATCTTCGACCTCCTCCAGACGAGACAAGGCCAACACTACGTCCACCCGTTCACCGTCGAAATCGACTGAGATAGCGCTGGTGCCTCGTTTCCTGGAAAGCGCTTCGAGCTGCGGACGAATATCGATCAGGTCAGCCCGGACCCTGGCGAACTGCCGGCCGGTGTCACTGCTGCGTTGCAACTCCCAGATGCCAATCAAACCAAGGCAAAGCGGCAACAGAACAAGTACGGCAATGAGTTTCAAATGCTTCATAAGACTTGGCCTCAATCGTTGCATCGCCCATATAGCCATGGCGAGCAAAAAGTCCGTTTAAAAAAGGCGTGGAGGTCCTTTCGCGATTGCACAATCCGCCATGAAGTTGCCAGGGCGAAGTTGTACCTGGCGCGTTATACAGAAATGCCAGCGACCTGTAACTCTCCCCCCCCCCAAACACTCGCTCATTCACCCATTCCTTCCGAACAGCGCCCACCGCCTCATCGATACTTCCTACAAACAACCTAAAAACTTCCCACAAAACTTGTTTTTTCAGCGATGCCACCCCCTCGTATTGAGTGAACCGGTTCACCTATTTACAATTTGAATTGCACAATAAATTGGATCCAACACACTTCTCAAACCCTTGATACTGCTGGGTTTCACGGCGTTTTGTAGGACATTTCCTACAAGTAGTGGCATGTAGACAGCATTGCGATATGTATCAAAAATACGAAAAAATCCGCTCCCGATGTGAACTTCTCGATATCGTTGCTGCCCTACACATCGCTGATGGCCACTCAATATCTTTGTGCCAGCAAGCCAGACTTAAAAAATTCTGGCCACAAGTTTTTTTGATGTCAAACATCAGCGATCACAACTCGTGAACAGGTGTTCAATCGAGAAATTAGTAGCTCTTCACGCCCAGGTTAATCCGGGTAGCGATCGTGGAGTGTTCAAGGACGAAGTACCGATGACTCAAACGTTTTTCGATGTTGAAGCATTGATCCAGCTGCGAAGCCAGACCCGGGCCATTTCCGATGCGCTCAAGGCGCAGGCTTCGGATTATCTGGCGACCCTGGCTTTGCTGATTCGTCCGCAAGCGTTTTTCGGTGAATACCTGCAAGGCGCGCAACGCAGCAGCGGGCGCGAGACCCAGCACCATTTCAAGGAACTCAAGGAGCTCTTCGACCGCATCGGTTCGGCCGCTCCGTTCCAGCTGGTCAATGAACTAGAAGTGCCCCTCAACCTGCTCAGTACCACCCCGCAACTGTTTGCGCTGGAGTACGACAAGGTGCTGTCCCAAAGCGGCCAATCCATTCGCATCACCAGCCCCGTGCGCTGGGTGGTGGGCTTCAGTTCGTTCGACCTGGCCCGTTTTCGCACCGTCATCAAAGACCCCAATCGCAGCAGCGCCGAGCTGTACCGCTTCGTGGTGCACTACCTGGTGCTGTTCTACTGCCTGAGCAAGTCGCCCGGCATCAGCCGCCTGCTCGAAGGCCTGCGTTTCCCCGTCAGTTTCGAACGCTTGAAGGAGTTCGGCGACCTGCCCTTCTGCGTCATCAGCTCGCCGGTTCGCTCGCAGTTGCCCGACGAGGCCGTGATCCGCAGCAGCACCCAGATCGCCGGCAACACCAGCTTCGAAGAGCTGGTGGGGCACGCCAACATCATGGAAATGAACGATGAAATCCGTCAGCGCCTGCTGCTGACGATCGAAGGAATGTAACGCGCTCGGCCACCCATTGAACCGACACGCAAACGACTTGCAGCGAATTGTTCGCACAGGAGATCACGATGGCGAAGAAGGAAAGTACCCAGCACAAACTCGACCGCGTCCGCGCGCCTCGGGTCCATATCACCTACGACGTGGATATCGGTGACGCTCAGGAAAAGAAAGAGCTGCCCTTTGTCGTCGGTGTGCTGGGCGATTTCTCCGGCAACCCGCTGGAGCCGCTGCCGAAGCTCAAGGACCGCAAGTTCATTTTCATCGACCGCGACAACTTCAACGGCGTGCTCAAGGGCATCAAGCCGCGCTTGACCTACCGCGTCGACAACACCCTGGCGAAAAACGGTACGCAGCTAGGCGTCGAGCTCAACTTCAACGCCCTCGAAGACTTCGAACCGCAGAACGTGGTCAAGCAGGTCGAACCGCTGCGCAAGCTGCTGGAAGTGCGCAACAAGCTGGCTGACCTGCGCAACAAGATGGGCGGCAACGACAAGCTCGAAGAGCTGCTGATGGACGTGTTGCAGAACACCGAGAAGTTGAAAACCCTGGGCAAGGAATTCGGCCGTGAAGCCGCCGTTCCGGCCACCGACGGCAAAGCGTAGGAGCCTGACGATGAACGACAAGCAAACCGTGACTCAACAGGACAGCACGCTGGTTGAAGTGGACAGCTTCACCGCGCAATCCTCGTTGCTCGACAGCATCATTTCCGAAAGCCGCGTGGCCCGTTCCGAGACTGAGCGCACCCGTACCCGCGACCTGATCGGCGAACTGGTCAACCAGATCCTGGAAGGCGAAATGACGCCGAGCAAGGACCTGATCGCCGTACTCGATGCGCGCATCGCCGAGATCGACGCGATGCTCTCCGAGCAGATGAACGAAATCATGCACGCCAGTGAGTTCCAGCAGCTGGAAGCTTCCTGGCGCGGCCTGAAGTATCAGGTGGACCAGACCGAGACCAGCACCACGCTGAAGATCCACTTGCTCAACGCGTCGAAGAAAGACCTGGTGCGCGACCTCAAGGCCGCTTCCGAATTCGACCAGAGCGCGCTGTTCAAGAAGATCTACGAAGAAGAATACGGCACCTTCGGCGGTGCACCGTTCGGCATGCTGCTGGGTGACTACGAGTTCAACCGCAGCCCGGAAGACATGTACCTGCTCGAAGAGATCTCCCATGTCGCCGCGGCCGCCCATGCGCCGTTCATCTCGGCGGCTTCGCCTGAGCTGTTTGGCTGGGATTCGTTCACCGACATGTCCGGCCCACGGGATCTGGCGAAGATTTTCGACACCGTCGAATACGCCAAGTGGAAGTCGTTCCGTGCCTCGGAAGACTCGCGTTATGTCGGCCTGACCCTGCCCCACGTACTCGGTCGCCTGCCTTACGGCCCGGATACCACGCCGGTCGAGGAATTCAACTTTGTCGAAAGCGTCGACGGACGCGACCACAACAAGTACCTGTGGATGAACGCCGCCTACGCGCTGGGCACCCGGGTCACCGATGCGTTTTCCCGTTACGGCTGGTGCGTGGCGATTCGTGGCGTCGAGGGTGGCGGCCTGGTGGAAGGTTTGCCGACCCACACATTCAAGACCGATGACGGTGAAATCGCCCTCAAGTGCCCGACCGAGATCGCCATCACCGACCGCCGTGAAAAAGAGCTGTCGGACCTCGGTTTCATTCCACTGGTGCACTGCAAAGGCACGGACTACGCCGCGTTCTTCGGCACCCAGTCGGCGCAGAAGCAGAAGCAGTACAACACCGACATCGCCAACGCCAACGCCCGGCTTTCCGCGCAGTTGCAGTACATCTTTGCCACCTCGCGCATCGCCCACTACATGAAGGCAATCATGCGCGACAAGATCGGCAGCTTCGCCTCGCGCAAGGACGTCGAACTGTTCCTCAACAAGTGGCTGTCGAGCTACGTGTTGCTGGACGACACCGCGAGCCAGGAAGCCAAGGCCAAGTTCCCGTTGCGCGAAGCCCGCGCCGAGGTGTTCGAAGTGCCGGGCAAGCCGGGGGTGTACAAGGCCGTGACCTACCTGCGCCCGCACTACCAACTGGACGAGCTCACCGCTTCGTTGCGCCTGGTCGCTGAATTGCCGCAATCGACCCGCGGCTGATCGAGCACATTGCCAGGGAGGCAATATGAGTAGTCAACACAAGCTGTTGCCATCACTGCTGGACCGGTTGCTGGACGATCGTCCGCATCAGTCCATCGAAGCGTCACCGCAGCGCTTGTGTTCGCTGGCCGACTACAAGGCCAGCATCGTTCGCGACCTGGAGATCCTGGTCAACACCCGCCAGTCCCTGGTCGCCAACGATCTGGAAGGTTTCGTCAATCTGGGCGGCACCATCCTCGACTACGGCATGCCGGATTTCACCAGTCGCAGCGTGCTTGACCCCAAGGATCGCCTGTTGATCCAGCGGCAACTGGAGAAGGCGATCTCGGTCGGCGACCGGCGCTTTCGCAGCGTCAAAGTCCAACTGCTTGCCCAACAGACCGGCCAACGCATGCTGACCTTTCGCGTGGACGCGGTCCTGCGCCTGCAGGACGTCACCCGTCAGGTGTCCTTCGACGCGGTGCTGCAGGTCAACACCCAGGAATACAAAGTGCAGAACCTCAACTGATGCTCGACGATCTGCTGCCCTATTACGAAAAGGAACTGTCGCACCTGCGCTTTTTGGGCCAGGAGTTCGCGAGCCAGTATCCGAAAATCGCTTCGCGGTTGCTCATCGAGGGCGATAACTGCGAAGACCCGCATACCGAGCGCTTGATCGAAGCCTTCTCGTTTCTCTCTGCACGCGTACACAAAAAACTCGATGACGAACTGCCGGAAATCGTCGAGTCGTTTCTCGAAGTGCTGTACCCGCACTACCTGCGCCCTACCCCGTCGATGTCGATCGTCGAATTCAACCTGGGCAAGCAGGAAAAAGTCACCGAAGCCTTCCGTGTGCCCCGGCATACCGAAATCAGTGCCAACCCGATCGATGGCGTGGTGTGTAAGTTCCGCACCTGCTACCCGGTCGAGCTGTGGCCGGTGGCGGTGCAACAGGCGTCGTTCATCGAGATGGAACGTTCGGCGTTCAACGGTCACAGTGCTGACCTGGTCGCGCGCTTGCGCATCGGCCTGGTGGCGACCGGCGACGTGATGTTCGGCAAGCTGGAACTGGACCGCCTGCGGTTCTTCCTCGACGGCGAAAGCACGTTGATGCTGCAACTGTACGAACTGCTGTTCAACAACCTGGCCAAGGCCACGCTGACTTTCGAAGATCAGGGCCGCACCCGCGAAGTCGCCTTGCCGGCCAACGCGCTGAAAACCGTCGGCTATGGCCTGGACGAAGGCCTGGTGGATTACTCGGAGCGCTCGTTCCTCGGTTACCGCCTGCTGCACGAGTACTTCACCTTCCCCGACAAGTTCATGTTCTTCGACCTGTCGGGCTTTGCACGGATTCTGGCGGGCAAGGACGTCGAGAAAGTCGAGGTCAATTTCTACTTCTCCGACTACGACCTGAGCGACCGCCTGGCGCGCCTGACGCAGAACATCGGGCGCAACAACTTCAAGCTCAATTGCACGCCGATCATCAACCTGTTCCGCCAGCAAGCCGAGCCGATCAAGTTGACCCACGCCCAGCACGAGTACGCAGTGACGCCGGATGTGCGCCTGCAAGGCTCGGCCGAAGTGGTGTCCATCGACCGCGTGCGACGCGTGCGCAAGGTGGGCAGCATCGACCAGGTGGGCACTTGCCATCCGTTTTTCGAGCCCCGTGGCGATCAGGGCCCGGGCCAGAGCTTCTGGATTGCCCGGCGTCGAGCCATACAGACCGGCCAGCGCGATGGCTCGAACGTGTTTATCCGGGTGGTGGATCGAGAACTGGGGCTGATGGAGGCCAACAACGATACGTTGAGCATCCGCCTGACCTGCAGCAACCGCGACCTGCCGCTGATGTTGCCTTTCGGTGGCGAGCGCGGCGACTTCACTATCCCGGGCAACTCGGTGATCAAGGACATCCGTTGCCTGCGCAAGCCCACCGCCACCGCTCGCGTGCCGCTGGGCAACGGCGTGATCTGGCGGCTGATTTCGCACCTGTCGCTGAACCATATGTCGCTGGTGTCCCGTGGTCGCGAAGTGCTGCTGGAGCTGTTGTCGCTCTACAACTACCGCAACCTGTCGGCACTGCGCAAACAGATCAACGGCATCGTCTCGGTGAGCAGCGAGCCGGTGGTGGCGCGCATCGGCCACCCGCGGCCGAACTTCGTGCGCGGCGTCGGCATCACCCTCAATTTCGATGAAAGCCAATACACCGGCAGCGGTGTGTTTCTGTTCGGCATGGTGCTCGATCACTTCTTTGGTCAGTACTGCACCATGAACAGTTTTACCCAATTAACCCTTCGCACCTTGCAGCGCGAAAAGAGAGTCGTCCAATGGCCACCGCGAACCGGCGATCAACCCCTGGTCTGATTGACCAGGCAAGGGCTGAGCCGCACCGATTCGAGTTTTTCCAATTGGTGCGCCTGCTTCGCCTGCATTACAGCAGAACCGGGCGCATGGACCTGGAAACCCGACCGCACGAAGACCCTCTGCGTTTTCGCTCCCAGCTGTCGCTCAACTTCCCGGCCAGTGAAGTCAGCGATCTGCAGTTCGAGCGTGAAGGCAAGGTGTCCGTGGCCGGCCTGCCGCTGTCCGAGATGCAAGTCACCTTCATGGGCCTGGTCGGGCCATCGGGTGTGTTGCCGCGCCCGTACACCGAGCTGTTGATCGAGCGGCACGTCCAGTACCGCGATGACGCGGCCCATGCCTTCCTCGACATTTTTTCGCACCGCATGACCACGCTGTTCTACGAGGCCTGGCAAAAGTACAAGTTCTACATCGAGTACGAGCGCAACGGAACTTCGGATTTCGATCGCTACCTGCTCAACCTGGTGGGTTTCGGCCCCGAGGCGCAGAAGCAGAAATTCGACCGGCAAGGCTCGCCCCTGCGCCGTGAACTGTTCAGCTATTTCTCCGGCCTGTTCGCCCAGAAACCGCGCAACGCACTGAACCTGGAAGCGATGCTGGCCTTCTATTTTTCGCTGCCGTTCAAGGTCAAGCCGTTTGCCGGTCGCTGGCTGAAACTCGACGCCGGCCAATGCACGCAACTGGGGCGCAAGAACGCCGTGCTCGGGCAAAGTGCCGTCGCCGGCAACCGGGTCTGGGACTATCAGTCGTGCATACGCATCGAGATGGGTCCACTGGAGCTGGCCGACTATCAACGCTTCCAGCCAGGCACCGAGAACTACCGGAAACTGGTGGAACTGGTGCGTTTCTATTTAGGAGCCGAACTCGACTTCCAGTTCGCGCCCAGGCTCAAACCCCAGGCCGTGCCCGTTGCCCGCCTGGGGCGCCAAGGCAACGTTTCACTGGGCTGGCTCGGCTGGCTCAAGCGCCCGGACTCCGACGTCGAGCCATCCCGTTGTGCCCTCTTCCACATTCCTTTTGATGGGGTCTCCCTGTGAACCTGAAGTCCCTGTTTGCCAAGCTCAACGACACCAGCCGCACCGCCACTGAAAGCGCCGCGGCCTTGTGCCTGTCGGAACACCACTACGATGTCGAAATCGAGCACCTGTTGTTGCAGTTGCTCGATAGCCACGACAACGACCTGCCGGCCATCCTGCGTCATTACGACGTGGTGCCCGAACGCTTGCAGGCGCAACTGGTGACGGCACTGGGGACGTTCAAGAAAGGCAATACGCGCACGCCGGCGCTGTCGCCGCACCTGACCCGCATGATCGAACAGGCGTGGGTCCTGGCGTCCATCGAGTTCGGCCAGGCGCAGATCCGCACCGGTCATCTGTTGCAAGCCTTGCTCGATGACGACGAACTGCGCCGCGTGGTGGTCGCCAGCGCCGTGGAGCTTGAGAAAATCAATGCTGACGACTTGCGCGTCAACCTCGGCGCGCTGGTGGAAAGCAGCGCCGAGTCGAAACAGGCCAAACCGCTGGGCACGTCCAACGTCGCCAGCGTCGGCACGGTAAAAGGCAACGGCAAGACCCCGGCCCTCGATCAATACACCATCAACCTCACGCAAAGCGCTCGCGAAGGCCGGATCGACCCGGTGCTGGGCCGGGAGTTCGAGGTGCGGCAGATGGTCGACATCCTCACCCGCCGCCGCCAGAACAACCCGATCCTCACCGGTGAGGCCGGCGTCGGCAAAACCGCCGTGGTCGAAGGCCTGGCCCTGCGCATCATCCAGGGTGACGTGCCGTCGGTGCTCAAGGGCGTCGCCATTCACACCCTGGACCTGGGCTTGTTGCAGGCCGGTGCCGGCGTGAAGGGCGAATTCGAAAACCGCCTCAAGTCGGTGATCGAAGAAACCAAGCGCAGCCTGCACCCGATCATTCTGTTCATCGACGAAGCGCATACCCTGATCGGCTCGGGTGGCCAGGCCGGGCAGAACGATGCCGCCAATCTGCTCAAGCCAGCCCTGGCCCGGGGCGAACTGCGCACCATCGCGGCGACCACCTGGGCCGAGTACAAGAAGTACTTCGAGAAAGATGCCGCACTGGCGCGGCGCTTCCAGGTGGTGAAGGTCGAAGAGCCGGACGAAGACAAGGCGATCCACATGCTGCGCGGCCTGCTGGCCAGGATGCAGGAGCATCACAAGGTCACGGTGATGGACGAAGCGCTGGTGCAGGCCGTGCGCCTGTCCAATCGCTACATCACCGGCCGCCAGTTGCCGGACAAGGCCGTCAGCGTGCTGGACACCGCTTGCGCCCGGGTGGCCCTCGGTCAATCGGCGCAGCCGGGGCCGCTGGAAGACTGCAAACGCCAGATCGACAACCTGCAGGCGGAAATCGCGGTACTGCAGCAGGAAGCCGCAAAAGGCAGCGACCACGCCCGACGCCTGACCGCCCTCAATACCGAACTGCAAAGTGAACAGCATTCCCGCGACGCCCTCGAACAACAGTGGCAACGCGAGCTGCAACTGGTGGAAAAACTCGGCGCCCTCAGCCACCCGGAACAACAGGCGCCGGATGCCCAGGAGATTGCCGCGGTGCGCGCCGAACTGGCCAGTGTCCAGGGTGAGCAACCGCTGGTGCATGCCCTGGTGGATGGCGGGACCATCGGCGAAGTGATTTCCGGCTGGACCGGCATTCCATTGGGCAAGATGCTGCGCGACGAAATCGAAACCGTGCAGCGCCTGCCGGCGTTGCTGGGCGAGCGGGTACTCGGCCAGGACCACGCACTGCACGAAATCGGCAAGCGCATCAAGATTTCCCGCGCTCGCATGGAAGACCCGAACAAACCGATCGGCGTGTTCCTGCTGCTCGGCCCGAGCGGCGTCGGCAAGACCGAGACCGCACTGGCGCTGGCCGATACCCTGTACGGCGGCGAGCGCAACGTCATCACCATCAACATGTCCGAGTACCAGGAAGCCCACACCGTCTCCAGCCTCAAGGGTTCGCCACCGGGCTACGTCGGCTATGGCGAGGGCGGCGTGCTGACCGAGGCGGTGCGGCGCAAGCCGTACAGCGTGGTGCTGCTCGATGAAGTGGAGAAAGCCCACCCGGACGTGCTCGAACTGTTTTTCCAGGTGTTCGACAAGGGCGTGCTGGATGACGGCGAAGGTCGCGAGATCAACTTCCGCAATACCGTGATCATCCTCACGTCCAACACCGGCACCGACCGCATCATGCAGTGGTGCCTCAATGCTCAGCCGCAACCGACGCCGCAGGACATCGTCGAAGGGCTGCGTGACGAGTTGAACCAGGTGTTCAAGCCCGCCTTCCTCGGCCGCCTGACCATCGTCCCCTACTACCCGGTCAAGGACGCGATTCTCGAGCGCATCGTCGCGCTCAAGCTTGCGCGCATCCGCCAGCGCTTCGAGCGCAATCATCAAGCGCAGTTGAGCTATGACGAAGCACTGGTCAAGGCGATTGCCTCGCGCTGCACCGAGGTCGACAGCGGCGCCCGCAACATCGACAACATTTTGTCCCAGACCCTGATGCCGGAACTGGCCCAACGGGTCCTGGAGCGCATGGCGCAGGACAAACCGATTCAGAGTTTGAACATCGAGTTGGGCAGCGACGGCGATTTCGCCTATCGCCTGAACTGATCGGGCATTAACAGGTAGTGGTCATGGACAAGAGATATTCAGGGAAGCGTCCCGCGAGGACAACGTTGGCCAGATGCCTGACGGCGGTGGCGATGATGACGGTACTCAGCGCCTGCGGCGTCACCGACCGGGTCGGCAAGCGGGTCGACAATACCTGGGCCGGCGACATGCTGTTCGAGGATAACGAGAAGGTCATCCTGACGTCCGACGGCGGCAACCAGCTCAATCCCGACGCGTCCGGAAAGCCGCTTTCGGTGGTGTTGCGGGTGTACCAGCTGACTTCGCTGGAACGCTTTGCGTCGGTGGATGCCGACTCGCTGTGGGACGACCCGCAAAAGGCCCTCGGCAATACCCTGATCGAAAACCGCGAAATCACCTTGTTGCCGGGCATGGGGCAAGTCGACAAGTGGCCGCTGAACAAGGCGGCGGGCTATGTCGGCGTCGCGGCTTTCTTCCGCAGCGACGAGAACAGCCGCTGGAAGGTCGCGTTCGACGCCAATTCCCTGCGCAAGGACGGCATCTGGTTCTCCTCCGACGGCTTGCGTGTGCTGGTGGACAACAACACGGTCTCCGCCGTCAGTGGCGTCGACGTGCTGGACAAACCCAAGACCCAGGAGCAGCTCGCAAAAGCCGCCGCCCTGCCCGACCAGCCGGCCGCACCCACGCTGACCGAGCGCGTACAGGACGCCGTGGTGCAGAAAGCCCAGGACCAGGCGAGTGCCTCCGCGCAAAAAGCCGTGGAGTCGAAATTGAATTCATTATTGGAAAGCGCTCAATGAGTAAGCAAAGCCGGGTGATGTGGTCCGAAGGCATGTTCCTTTTGCCACAACACTTCCAGTATCAGGATGAGTTCCACCAGCATCAGCTGGCGCAGGCGACCCTGCGCAACACGCCTTTTCACTGGGGCGTGCAGTTGCTGGAAGTGGACGAGGAAGCCCTTGCCACCGGCTCCCTGCAGCTCAAGCGCCTGAAGCTGGTGTTTCCCGACGGCAGCCTGTTCGACGCACCGCAGCACGACCCGCTGCCGGCGGCCCGTGACCTGAAGGACCTGCTCAAGGGCAACGACCTGAAGGTCTACGCTGCGCTGAAACTGCCCGAGCCATTCGGCCTCAATTACGTCGAAGACGGCCAGGAACAGAAGACCGGGCGGCGCTTTCGCAAGCAGTTCGACACCTTGCCGGACCTCAACGAAGGCGACCTGGAAAACGAAATCACCAGCCTGCGCCTGAACGTGGTGCTGCTGATCGACGGCGACAACCTCGATGGCTACACCTGGTGCCCGATTGCCCGGCTGTCGCGCAACAACATCGGCGGATTCAACCTCGACGGGCATTTCGTGCACCCGACGCTGCACCTGGGCACCCACGACACCCTGGTCGGACTGGGCAAGCGTTTGCTCGGCGCCCTGCAATCCAAGAGCAAGGCGTTGTCGGGTCGTCGTCGCGAGCGCGCGGACCAGATTGCCGAATTTGGCTCCAGCGACGTGACCCTGTTCTGGCTGTTGAACACGGTGAACCGTGCCCACCCGAGCCTGGCGCACCTGCTCGCGCATCCGCGCCTGCACCCCGAGCGCTTGTATCTGTTCCTGGCCGAACTCGCCGGCGGCTTGCTGACGTTCTCGCTGGATACGCAGCTCAACGACATCCCGGTATACGACCACCACGACCCGGCGGCCTCGCTGGTCAAGCTCGATGAAATGATTCGCGTGCTGCTCGACAACGTCGTACCGAACCAGTGTGTGGTGATCAACCTGACCCAGACCAAACCCTCTTACTGGCAAGGGCAGTTGCACGACCCACGGCTGGCCGAGGCGGACTTCTACATCTCCGTGCACGCCGACATGCCGGGCGCAAGCCTGCTGGAGCTGGTGCCACGGGCGTTCAAGGTCGGCTCGCCGGAAGACATCGAAGTGGTGGTCAACAGCGCCATGCCCGGCGTCACCCTCAATCATTCGACCCGCCTGCCCAATGCGATTCCGGTGCGACTGGACAATCACTACTTCTCCATCGAGCCCCATGGCCGGGTGTATGAACGAATGATGAGCGCCCAGGCCATCTCTTTCTACGCGCCCAGCGCCTTCACCAACCTCAAGCTTGAACTGATGGCGGTACTCAAATGACCGAAGCCGTACTGCAAGGCGCCGTTGCGGCCGCCCGTGAAAAACCGACGCTCAAAGACCTGGTGCAAGACTTCATCAGCATGGCGCTGATCGTGCGCAAAGGCCGGCAAGTGACGTCGGTCAGCGCCTTCGAGGCCAGTGTCGACACCTTCTTCAAGGCACTGGAAAGCGATGCCCGCAGCGCCAACTACAGCGTTGAACAGGTGAAGGACACCCAGTACGCCCTGTGTGCGTTCCTCGATGAAAGCGTGTTGCGCCCCCTCGAACCGGGTGTTGAAGCCAACCCTTTGCGCAGTCACTTTGAATTGCAGCCAATGCAGTTCCGCCACTTCGGCGTGCACCTGGCCGGCGAAGGCTTCTTCGAAAAAATCGATGCACTGCGTGGCGACGTCAAACAGAACCTCGATGTGCTCGAGGTCTACCACCTGTGCCTGGCCCTGGGTTTCGAAGGCAAGTTCAGCCTCGGGCAAAAGGATCAGCTGCGTTACCTGGCCAACACCCTGGGCCAGGACATCGCGCGTTATCGCAAGACACCCAAGGCCCTCTCGCCTGACTGGGCGTTGCCCGACCAGGTCTCGCAAATGCTGCGCCATGAAGTTCCCCTCTGGCTCTACCTGGCGCTGATTGCGCTGGTCTGCGCAGGTGTCTACCTGACGCTGGACTGGTTGCTGGCCAAGGACGTAGCCGCGTTGTCCGAACAAATCAGCCAGCTGTTCAGTGCCTGAGCACAGGTCAGGTAACCGAGTCAGGAAGACATGAAGACATTATTGCGTTTGTTGAAAAGCTTTTGGTTCCTCGTTCCCGCCCTGTGGCTGGCGAGCCTGGCGGTCTGCTGGTTCGTCGCGCCGCATGTGAGCTGGCTGCGCGGTTATGCGCCGGAGGCGATGGCGATCGTCAGCGCCTTCTACCTGCTGATCATTGTGCTGTGTCAGTACAAGCGTATCCGGGCCGAGCACAACCTTGAAAACCTGGTGCAGATCGAAGTCGATCGCTCGCTCAAATCCGCCGGTGAGTTCCGCGATCAGCAAGTGTTGCGCGAACGTCTCAAGCACGCGATTGCGATGCTGCGCACCGACCGCTCGGCCGGTGGCGGCGGCTCGTCGGCACTTTACGATTTGCCGTGGTACCTGGTCATCGGCATGTCCGCGGCGGGCAAGACCTCATTGCTGACCCGCTCTGGCCTTTCCGCAAGCATTGCCAGCAGCGCCAACGACACCGAAAGCGGCACCCAGCATTGCGATTGGTATTTCAGCCCCGAGGCCGTGATGATCGATACAGCCGGCCGTTACCTGCGGGACGACCCGTCGGCCAGTGAATTCGCCGCCTTCTTGCGGCTGCTGAAAAAGCAGCGCAGCAAGGCCGCGGTCAACGGCCTGGTGTTGGTGGTGAGCCTGCCTCAACTGCTGGCATGCAGTGCGGCCGAGCGCAACAAACTCGCCGCACAACTGGTATCGCGCATCGAGGAATACAACGATTGCCTGGAGGCCAATCCACCGATCTACCTGATGCTGAGCAAGACCGATCAACTGCCGGGCTTCAGCCAGGCGTTTGAAGGCCTGGACCTGAACGAGCGCCAGCAACCGCTGGGCATGACCTTCGGTGTGTCCGAGATCCGCAACCAGGGCCTGCGCCCGGTGCTGGATGCCAAGCTGGCCAACCTGCACAGCCATGTGCGTCGCTACGTCGACGCACAGATGGTTGCGCTGGGTGCCGATGCCAACAGCGCCCTGCTGAACTTCCCGAACTATTTCGCCGAACTTTCCGGGGTGCTGGAGCAGTTTCTCCAGCACTTCGCCGAGACCGGTCGTAGCGGTGCGCCCCTGTTGCTGCGCGGGCTGTATTTCACCAGCGCCCTGCAGACCGACCAGCAGCTGGGCCAGGTGTATGAAGACGACCTGGCCGAGTCGTTCGCCTTGCAACCGGAACATGAGCAACCGGAACATGAGCAAGGGTCGCCAGGCACCGGAAAGAAAATCAGCGACCGCAGCTATTTCATTACCGATACGTTTCGCCGGGTGATCTTCCCGGATCGCGACCTGACCCTTTATCAGTCGCGCCTTGGCAAGAACACCTCCGTCAGCCCTGCCCTGCTGGGTCTGGCGGTACTGGCCGGCGTCGCATTCATCGGCTGGCAAGCCCTATCGTTCCAGAACAACCGTCAGTGGCTGGCCACGTTGCGCCAACAACTGACCGAGCTGCAACAGTCCCCGGACCGTGCCGGGTTGCTCGCCTCGGGCCAAGGCCTGGAACTGTTGCGCGAGCAGCTCTCGGCCATCGAGAAGAACCGTGCCAAAGGCGTGCCGTTGCAGCTTGGCGCAGGCCTTTACCGCGGTGACGACATCTACCGCGTCGCGCAAGCCGCCTATCTGCAACAACTGCGTACCCAGGCGCTGGAACCTGTCACCTTGCAACTGCAATTGCAGATGCGCGCCTTCAATGAGTTCGCCAAAACCATGGACCCGCAGAATAGCTTTGCGTCGGCATCGGCGTCGTCCAAGGCCGACGCCGCCAAAGCCCGTGCGCAAGGCCTGAAGCTGCCAACCCGCCTGAACGGCTTGCCGCGCAGTACCGGTGATGCGGCCAGTCGCCTGAGCGGCGCGGCCAAGGGCGCTGCCAGCAAGGCACGCGGCGAAGCGCTGGCAGCACTGCGCAACCCGGCCACGGCCAGCGATGCCGCGGATTTGTCGGCGACCACCGGCGGGCTGTCGTTGTCCGAAGAAATGCTCGGGCGGCTGGATGAGCGACAAGTCGCATCCATCATCGAGTCCTATAACGCACTGAAGCTCTACCTGATGCTGACGCAACCCGGCACCCATCCAGACCCGGAGTTCGTCGGTGCTGCGTTGCCGGTGGCCTGGGCCAATACCGCCAGTGCCGACAATCCTGTCAGCACGGCGGTGATTCAGGACAACTCGCCGGTCTACGTGCAATTGCTCAAGAATGGCCAGGCACCGTCCTTGTCGCGTAACGAGCAACTCATCAGCGAAACCCGCAACAGCCTGAAGTCCTTCATGATTTCCAGCTCGCTGGTGGACCGTGAATACCTGCGCCTGCAACTCGAATCCAGCCGTCAGTTTCCAGCCGTGGGCTTGAGCGACCTGGTGCCGATGCCCGGCCGGCAGTTGCTGTACGGCACCGAGGCGGTGCCGGCGATTTTCACCCGCCAGGGTTGGGAACAGTTCGTCAAGCCTGAGCTGATCAAGCTGGTGTCGGGCAACCTGCAAAACGAATCGGACTGGGTGCTCGACGGCGAAGGCGGCGACAGCATCGTGCAGAAAGCCAACTTCATCCGCGAGTTCATGACGCGCTACAAGCGCGACTACACCCAGGCCTGGTACACCCTGATCGACAGCGTCGGTGTTCGCCATTTCACCGACATGACCAACGCGACCCAACAGCTGGCCCTGCTCAGCGACGTGCAGAACTCGCCGGTGAAAATCCTCCTGGCAGCGGTCAACGACAACACCCAATGGGATGTCCCGGCCCCCCGCGAAACACTGCCAGCGGGCGTCAAGCCCGATGACGGATTCTGGAGCGGCGTCAGCGGGATCTTCGATGGCAAAAACACGTCGCCCAGCACGCTGATTTCGCCTTTGCCGGCGGTCGATGACGGCAGCCTGGCGAAGCGCTTCGAGCCTGTGTCGCGGGTGTTCGCCGTGCAAAACGCCGAAGGCGCCGACAGCACGATCATGGACCGCTACCTCGCGGCCCTGCGCAAGCTCAAGGTGCGGATGAACAACATCCAGCGCTCCCAGGACGTTGGCAAGAGCAGCAAGCAGCTGATCAGCGAAACCCTCGAAGGGCTGCCAAGCGAAGTGACCAGCGTGCGCAACTATGTCGAGACCACCGTCGACACCAGCCAGGGCGGCCTGTCCGAATCGTTGCAGGGACTGTTCAGCCTGCCGATCCAGTTTGCCTGGGAAACCCTGCGCGACCCGGCCGGCCAGCAGATTGCCAAGGCCTGGGCACAGCAGATCGCCAAGCCCTGGGAACAGGTCATGGCGCACCGCTACCCGATAGCGCCAGGCAGCCGCAATGAAGCCTCGGTCAAGGACCTGCAGCGTTTCGTCGACCCGGAGTCCGGACTGCTGCCGAACTTCAAGCGCAACGAAATCGGCAACCTGTCCGGTGGCGAAGGCCTGGGGATGAGCAGCAACAGCAAGGCAACGCCGCTGGTCAACCCGAACATGGTCAACAGCATCGACAAGGCCAGCTCGTTGGGCCAGGTGATCGCCAGCCTGTCGGACCGCGACAACGGCTTCGAGATCATGCTCGAGCCCTCGGCCAACCTGACCGACATCATCTTCACCCTCGATGGCCAGGTGCAGCACTACCGCAACGGCAAGACCAGCTGGAGCCGCTTCTCCTGGCCGGGCACCACCACCACGCCGGGCGCACGCCTGGATGTGGTGACCCTGACCGGCGAGCGCATCACGGTGTTCGACTACCCGGGCCGCTGGGGCCTGCTGCGCATGAACGACAGCGCACGGGTCAGCGATCTGGACGGCGTCCAGCAACGCTTCAGCTGGAACACCGGCAGTGGCCCGGTCAGCCTCGCCGTGCGCAACTACGGCGGCGTCAAGTTGACCGACCTGGCCAACGTCAAGGCCTTGAGCGCGCTCAACGCCAAAGAAGGCCAAGCACTGTGAGCCGTCGAACCTTGAACCCGGGAACCGGCCAATGATCGGCTGCTTCGGCAAGGTCCCCGCGAGCCCGGACTTCGTCAGCCTGCAAGGTGCGGGCGACGAGGTCTGCGAGTTCGATAGCTGGCTGCAAGGGGCGCTGGCCGCCCTGCAGCATCGCGAAGACTGGCGGGCGTTGTTCGACGCTTTGCCGGTGTGCTTTTTCAGCTATCGCGCGCGCAGCGGCAACTGGTTGCTGGGTGGGTTGATCAGCTCGAGGGATTCGAGTGGCCGACGCTATCCGTTTTTCATTTTCCAGACGCTCAAGGCCAGCGAAGCCGAACCTCTGGTCAATCCGTTCACCCTGGGCGAACTGTTCAGCGGGCAGATCAGGCCGCTGCTGCACATGGCGGTCCAGGGCGAAAGCACTTCGGTGCTGTTCGAGCGCATCAAAGCCCTGCGCCCGCTGCAAGGACAGGACTTCGAGTTGTTCCGGCGCGTGCATGACAAGTTCCTGGTGAACTTCAACCTGCGCGACATCGCCTGCGCGCTACAGGGCACCTACCCGGAGTTCGTCACCAACGCCGTGCTGACCCGGCTCCAGGCCCTCAGAAGGCACCTCGATCAGGCCACGCCGATCGGCATCGCCCTGCCCTTGCCGGCGGAACGGGGGTTGAAAAACCCGACCGCCGATTTGTGGGTCACCTGGCTGACGCAAATGACACCCGAACGCGCCGTGCCGCACATCAACCTGCTGGCGGACGACTTCATGCGCCCCCGGCTGATCTGTTTTGCCTCAAGCAATACCAGCGATGCCTACCGCCTGCTGACTGGCATCCATGACCGCTCGCAGAGCTATGACGTGCTGGCGTCATTCGATGCCTTTGACGAGCACCACCGCAAACACGCCTTTCCCGAAATCGACCGCCCTCTGGGTGACGTTATCGACCGTTTTGTCGATGCCCTGGATTCGAAGTCCGTATGAACAAGATCAAGTATTACTTCTTGCGCTATCAGCCCTACATCCTGGGGGTGTGCTTTTTCCTCGCAATCTTCGTGGTGTGGGGCATCGGGCGTGCGTTCGGCTCCAGTTCGCTCAACAGCCTGTTGACCGGCATCGGTGTGTTCCTCGGTCTGTCCACCGGCTATGTGCTGCTGCTTTATCGCGGCGTGTCCCGCCATCACAACCTCGAAGGACTGCTGCGCGAGGATGCCGACCAGGCCGTGTTGAACGCGAGCCCGGCGGATCGCGAGGAAGTCAGCCTGTTGCGCGAGCGCCTGTTGCAGAGCATCGAGCGCTTGCACAGCAACAAGCCACGGGGCAGCAACCCCAAGGATGCGCTGTATGCCCTGCCCTGGTACCTGGTGGTCGGCCAGCCCGCGGCAGGCAAGAGCACCATGCTCTACCAGTCGGGGCTCAATTTCCCTTACGCCGAGCGCGAAGGCGTGCGGGTCGCAGGCCTGGGTGGCACGCGCAATTGCGACTGGTTCTTCAGCTCCGAGGCCGTGCTTCTGGACACCGCCGGGCGCTACATGAACAACCAGGAAGAGGCCGGCAAATGGCGCGCGTTCCTGCAACTGCTGCGCCAGCATCGCCAGCGCCGGCCGCTCAATGGCCTGATCGTCACGGTGAGCATCCACGACATCCTGCAAGCCTCGCTCGAAGATCAGGAGCGCATCGCCAAGCGCCTGCGCGAACGCATTCAGGAAACCCATGCCTTGCTGGAAGTGCGCCTGCCGGTCTACCTGGTGTTCACCAAGTGCGACCTGGTGCCGGGCTTTGCGCCCTTCTATCGCCAACTGGACGAGACCGCCCGCGGCGAAGTGATGGGCAAGACCTTTTCCCACAAAGGCTATGAGCAGGCCGACTGGGGACAGCGCTTCGGCGTCGCGATGGACGAGCTGGTCAGCTATTGGCAACAGGTGGCGAGCCAGCAACTGGTCACGCAGGACATCCAGATCACCCGGCAGGATTCGGCGGTGTACCGGTTCCCGCTGGAACTGGCGGCCCTCAAGCCCCGGCTTCAACTGTTCGTCGATGCCCTGCTGCGCGCCAACCCTTATCAAAGTGCAGAACTGCTGCGCGGCTTCTATTTCACCAGCGCCCTCGATGCCGACCAGCCGGAACTGGGCGGTCATGCACGGCAGGTGACAGAGCGTTTCTCGCTGGAAGGTGACCGGGAGATCGCCGACGGCAATGCGCAGCCGCGCCCGTTGTTCATCAACAGTCTGTTCCGCAAGGTCATCATTCCCGACCAGCACCTGGTGGCGCTGTACACCACCAACCACCGCGAGCGTCGGCGCAGGGCAGCCTGGATCGGCGGTGGCGGACTGGTCGCTGTGTTGCTGTGCAGCCTGTTGGGCTGGTCGTACGTCAACAACAAGAACACCCTGAAGAGCCTGTCCACAGAACTGACCCAAGCCGCCGCCGACGATCACTCGGCCACCGGGCAGTACACCGCCTGGCAAACCCTGGATCGCCTGCGCTTCTGGACTGCCCACTACTACGCGCAACACCACGACCAGGGCGTACCGCTGCGCCTGCGCCTGGGGCTCTATCAAGGCCACAAGGTAGAGCCCCTGGTGCGCAGCCGCTATTTCGAGCGCCTGGAAAGCGTGATGCTCAAGCCCACGGCCGACAACCTGACCCGCTCGTTGTATTTGCTGACCACCCTCAAGGTCTATCAGCGCAACGCCAAAGAGTTGATGCCCGTGACCGGCGTGGACAGCGTCGAACCCAAGGCGCTGCCCAATGACAACCGGGCGCAATCCATCGCCGGTTTCGGCAAGGCGACGCTGGACACCTACGTCATGCTGTCGCGCGCCCAGCGTGAAAAGGCCGACCCCGGGTTCCTGAAAGCGAAAATCCCGGATTACTGGTACCCGGCGATTGCCCGTCAGGTGGGCAACGCCAGTGTCGCCGCCTCGGACTATGAGTTCGCCAGCCGCCAGATCAACTTCTACAGCGACCAGATCCACGAGCCGGACGTGCCGCGGATCCTCGACAACGCGTTCCTGATCTCCAGCTCGCGCAACTACATCAACAGCCTGCTGACCCAGTCGTTGCGCTCGATCGAAACCATCACGCTGGAGTCGGACACCCTGTTCGCCTTCGCCCGTGCCGACTTCCAGAGCCTGAAGACTGAAGGGCAAAGCCAGCTGAGTGCGATCGCAGGCAAGCTGCTCAGCACCCCCAACATCGGAAAAATCATCATCGCCGGGCATGCCGATCAACTCGGCGATCCCCAAGGCAACCTGCAGGTTTCCAGAGAGCGGGCGCAAACCATCAAGACCTACCTGGTGGGCAAAGGCGTACCCGGCGAGCTGGTGGAAGCGATCGGCGAAGGCAGCACCAAGCCCCTGGTCAAGTGCGACATGCAGCAACCCAGGGCCCGGCTGATTCAATGTCTGGAGCCTAACCGGCGGGTAGAAATCGAAGTGCGGGCACTCAACTGAGCAGGCGCGCCTTGTGAAGAAATACCGGCATCCGGGTCATCTCGACGAGAGGCCCGGGCCGGCATAAGACACCTCTCTTGATCGTTTCAAAGAGGTTAAAGCGAAGGGCTGTGACTTGCTCGCAAGTCGCCTCCCTTTAAATGAAGGTAAGGAGAAAATAGAAATGGCATTTGACGCATACATCCAGATCGACGGCATTCCAGGTGAAGTTCTGGACGACAAACACAAGGATTGGATCGAAGTGCTGGGCTACGAGTACGGCGCAACCCAGGCGACTTCCGCGACGGCCAGCTCTTCGGGCGGTGCTTCGTCGGAGCGTGTTGCGTTGAGCGACTTCAGCATCCGCAAAGCCGTGGACAAGGCTTCTGCCAAGCTGTTCGAAGCCTGCTGCAAAGGCACTCACATCTCCAAGATCCAGTTGAACGTGAACCGCGCCGGTGGCGACAAGGTGACCTACCTGACCATCAACCTGGAAGAAGTCGTGGTGTCGTCCGTGAAAGCGGTCGCCGGCGGCAGCCAGAACGGTGAAGACAAAGCTGTTGGTGATCTGCCGATCGAAGAAATCAGCTTCAACTTCGCTCGCATCAAGACCACCTACACCCAGCAGAGCCGTGCAGATGGCCAGGGCGGCGGTAACGTCACCGGTGGCTGGGATCGCACTTCGAACAAGGTTTTCGCATAAAACCGTGGTAACGACGGGCCGCGCAAGCGGCTCGTTTTCAGCACCGTGCCTGCCCGGCGGGCACGGTGTTCTTTTAGCCTGATCAGAGTTTCCCATGTCTGAATTTCTCAACGACCTTTCGCTGGCCGAACTGACCGCGCCCATCAACGAGGGGAGCGGCGAAGACCTGAGCTTTTCCACCTTGTTCGATCAGGTGAAAGAAGCACGGCGAGCAGACCCCGACTACCTGACCCAGGGTGACTGGCAAACCGACCTGAAGTCATCCGACTGGGACCTGACCCTCACCCTGGCTGCACAGGGCCTGGCTCGCCAGAGCAAGGACCTGATGCTGGTCGCCTGGCTCAGCGAAGCCCTGGCGCACAAGCACCATTTCACCGGTATCACCTTCGGCCTGACCCTGGCCGAACGCATACTGGACAATTTCTGGACCGACCTCTTCCCGTCCCTCGAGGATGGGGTCGATGAACGCGCTGCCCGACTGGCGTGGATGAAAACGTCGCTGGCGGATGTGGTGGGCGGACTGCCCATCACCCAGGGCCAACAGTACGGCCTGCTGCGCTATGACGAATCCCGGCACGTGGAAAACCTTGGGTTGCAGAACCCCCAGGCCATGCGTGCCGCCCTCGACGAAGGCAAGATCAACGCCGAGGTATTCCAGCGTTCGGTGGTGCTGACCGACTCCGATCACCTGCGCCTGAAGGCCGGCGAAATAGCCGCCAGCCTCAACGCATGCCAACGGTTGCAGAACACGGCCGACAGGCTGTTCGGCCATGACGCGCCGAGTTTTGCCGGGCTCCACGACGTGTTGTCCCGCGCCGGCCAACTGGCCGAGAAACTGCTCAAGGATCGCGGCATCGAACTGAACCCGGCCCCTGCCGCACCCACCCCGGCCGTCTCCGAAAGCGCTGGCGCACAACCCACAGGTGCTGCAATGACCCAGACCCGGCAAGACATTCCAGTCACACCACTGCGTACCACGCCACAGACCCGCGACGAGGCGTTCACCCTGCTGGCGGGTATCGCGCAATTCTTCAAGCAGACCGAACCCCAAAGCCCTGTCCCCTACCTGATCGAACGGGCGATCAAATGGGGCAACATGCCGCTCGAGGGCTGGCTCAACGATGTGATCAAGGACAGCAATGTGGTGGACAACATCCGCGACGTGCTGGGGACCAAGGAAGCGAAGTCCTGATGGACAGCCGGTAGCAAACCTGACGCACCGCTTGACGCCGCTTCACCGCTGATCCCCTTCCTTACCCTTCTCTCCTCCCCCCTGCCGGGCCTGTGCCCGGCGTAAACCCGTGCCTGCCGTTTGTCCGCTGCGACCGGTGGCGCACACTTTTGCACGCCATCCAGCCAGAAACTCCGTTCGGGGACTTGTGCTTCCGGTATTATGGTATACCATCAGACGCACAGACACCCAAAACCTCTACGGAGCAGCTCATGAGTTTCGAAATCCGCAAGATCGTCAGCTATGTCGAAGAAACCTTTATTGAAGGCGGCAAAGCCACCGATAAGCCCGTGACCATGGTCGGTCTGGCCGTGGTGATGAAGAACCCCTGGCTGGGCAACGGTTTCGTCGAAGACCTGAAACCGCAGATCCGCGCCAACTGCTCCGACCTCGGCGCGCTGATGGTCGAGCGCCTGGTGGGCATCATCGGCGGTGCCGAGAAGATCGAGGCTTACGGCAAGGCTGCGGTGGTCGGTGCCGATGGCGAAATCGAGCACGCTTCGGCGGTGATCCACACCCTGCGCTTCGGCAACCACTACCGCGAAGCGGTCAAGGCCAAGAGCTACCTGAGCTTCACCAACAAGCGCGGCGGCCCGGGCACCTCGATCCAGATCCCGATGATGCACAAGGACGACGAAGGCCTGCGTTCGCACTACATCACCCTGGAAATGCAGATCGAAGACGCCCCGCGTGCCGACGAAATCGTCGTGGTCCTGGGTTGCGCCGACGGCGGCCGCCTGCATCCGCGCATCGGCAACCGCTACATCGACCTGGAAGAACTGGCCGCCGAAAAAGCCCAGTAACCGGCCAGCAGAACGACAACAAGAAGGCATTGCAGGAGCGCTCCATGATTCGGCTCACCGCTGAACTCACCCCGGCTGGCACCAGTTACCTGGCGACCGGCCAAGGCCAGCCCGTGGTCTTGATCCACGGCGTGGGCCTGAACAAAGAAATGTGGGGCGGCCAGATCGTTGGCCTGGCCACGCAGTACCGCGTCATCGCCTACGACATGCTCGGCCATGGCGCCAGCCCGCGCCCGGAAAGCGGCACGCCGCTGCTCGGCTATGCCGACCAGTTGCTGGAGCTGCTCGACCACCTGCAATTGCCCAAGGCAACGGTGATCGGTTTTTCCATGGGCGGGTTGGTGGCGCGGGCCTTTGCCCTGCACTACCCGCAACGCCTGGAAGGCCTGGTTGTGCTCAACAGCGTGTTCAACCGCAGCGCCGAACAGCGCGCCGGGGTCATCGCCCGCACCAGCCAGGCCGCCGAACACGGGCCGGACGCCAATGCCGAAGCGGCGCTGTCCCGCTGGTTCAGCCGTGAATACCAGGCGGCCAACCCGGCGCAGATCGCCGCGATTCGCCAGACCCTGGCCGGCAATGACCCTCAGGGTTACCTGACCACTTACGAACTGTTCGCCACCCAGGACATGTACCGCGCCGACGACCTGGCCGGCATCCGGGTGCCGACGCTGATCGCCACCGGCGAATTGGACCCCGGTTCGACCCCGGAAATGGCCCGGCAACTGGCCGAACGCATTCCCGGCGCGACCGTTGCCGTGCTCGCCGAGCAACGGCATATGATGCCCGTAGAGTCTCCGCGCCTGGTCAACCAGCTGTTGCTGGAGTTTCTGCAGACCGCGCACTCCCAACAAAACCAGATCAAGGGGATCGTTGCATGACACTCGCACGCTTCCAGATGTGCATCGGCGGTGAATGGGTCGATGCCCTGTCCGGCAAGACCTTCGAAAGCCTCAACCCGGCGCTGGCCGAACCTTGGGCCGAATTGCCCGATGCCGACGAAGCCGATGTCGAACGCGCCGTACAAGCCGCGCAAACCGCTTTCGACAGCCCGGCATGGCGCGGCCTGACCGCCACCGCTCGCGGCAAACTGCTGCGTCGACTGGGTGACCTGATCGCCGAAAACAAAGAGCAACTGGCGCAGCTGGAAAGCCGCGACAACGGCAAGCTGATCCGCGAAACCCGTGGCCAGGTCGGCTATCTGCCGGAGTTTTTCCACTACACCGCAGGCCTGGCGGACAAGCTCGAAGGCGGCACCCTGCCGCTGGACAAGCCGGACCTGTTTGCCTACACCGTGCACGAAGCCATGGGCGTGGTCGCCGCGATCATTCCGTGGAACAGCCCGCTGTACCTGACCGCAATCAAGCTTGCCCCGGCCCTCGCGGCGGGCAACACCATCGTGATCAAGCCGTCGGAACACGCCTCGGCAACGATTCTCGAACTGGCGCGCCTGGCGCTGGAAGCCGGGATTCCGCCGGGGGTGGTCAACGTTGTCACCGGTTATGGCCCAAGTACCGGCGCCGCCCTCACCCGCCATCCGCTGATCCGCAAGATCGCCTTCACCGGCGGCGCGGCCACGGCGCGGCATGTGGTGCGCAGCAGCGCGGAGAACTTCGCCAAGCTGTCGCTGGAACTGGGGGGCAAATCGCCGAACATCATCTTCGCCGACGCCGACCTCGACAGCGCGATCAACGGCGCCATCGCCGGGATCTACGCCGCCTCCGGACAGAGCTGCGTCTCCGGTTCCCGTTTGCTGGTGCAGGAGGAGATCTACGACGAATTCGTCGGCCGTCTGGTGGAACGCGCCCGGCGCATCCGCATCGGCAACCCCCAGGACGACAGCAGCGAAATGGGCCCGATGGCCACCGCGCAGCAACTGGCGGTGGTCGAAGGTCTGGTGGCCGATGCCATCGCCGAAGGTGCGCGCCTGCGCCTGGGTGGCAAACGTCCGGAGAATCTGGGCGACGGCTGGTTCTATGAGCCGACGCTGTTCGAGTGCGACCGCAACTCGATGAAAATCATGCAGGAAGAAGTCTTTGGTCCGGTGGCTTCGGTCATCCGTTTCAAGGACGAAGCCGAAGCCCTGGCGATCGCCAACGACTCGCAGTTCGGCCTCGCCGCCGGCATCTGGACCCGCGACTTGGGCCGTGCCCACCGTCTGGCCCGGGACGTGCGTTCGGGGATCATCTGGGTCAACACCTACCGCGCGGTCTCGGCCATGGCGCCGATCGGCGGTTTCAAGAACAGCGGCTATGGACGCGAAAGCGGCATCGATTCGGTGCTGGCCTACACCGAGCTGAAAACGGTGTGGATCAACCTGTCCCAGGCACCGATGCCTGATCCCTTCGTGATGCGCTAGGAGTCCTGGAAAATGATCGAACCCGGCATTTACAAAGACGTGATGAGTTCGTTCCCGTCCGGGGTCACGGTGGTCACCACCCTGGACCCGGACGGCGGCATTGTCGGTATCACCGCCAGCGCCTTCAGTGCGCTGTCGATCGACCCGGCACTGGTGCTGTTCTGCCCCAACTACGGTTCCGACACCTACCCGGTGCTGCGCGACAGCAAGCAGTTCGCGATTCACCTGCTGTCCGCCGAGCAGACCGCCGAAGCCTATGCCTTCGCCGGTAAAGGCAAGGACAAGGCCAAAGGCATCGACTGGCACTTGAGCGAGTTGGGTAACCCGATCCTGGCCAAGGCCACGGCGATCATCGAGTGCGAACTGTGGCGCGAATACGACGGCGGTGATCACGCGATCATTGTCGGCGCGGTGAAGAACCTGATCCTGCCCGCGCAACCGGTGACACCGATGATCTACCACAAAGGCAAGCTGGGGCCACTGCCGGCCCTGGCCTGATGCCCATACACAAAACCCTGTGGGAGCGGCGGTGCGACGATTCGACTTGCTCGCGAAGGCGGAGTGTCAGTCGACATTAATTTGACTGATCCACCGCTTTCGCGAGCAAGCCCGCTCCCACAGGTTCACCACTTTTCTCAGGAGCCGGCATGAGCCCAGCAGCCTCGTTACTGTTCCGCCAGCAGGCCTACATCAATGGCCAGTGGCTGGACGCGCCGGATGGCGCCTGTCAGGACATCTTCAACCCGGCCACCGGCGAATTGATCGGCCAGGTGCCGAACCTCGGCGCCGAGCACGCGCGCCTGGCCATCGACACCGCCAACAAAGCCTGGCCCGCCTGGCGTGCACTGACCGCCAAAGAGCGCAGCAATACGCTCAAGCGCTGGCATGCCTTGATGCTGGAAAACGTCGACGCCCTGGCTCAGATCCTCACCCTCGAACAAGGCAAGCCACTGACTGAGGCCAGGGGTGAAATCCTCTACGCCGCGAGCTTCATCGAGTGGTTCGCCGAAGAGGCCAAGCGCATCTACGGCGACACCATTCCCAGCCACAAGGGCGATGCGCGCATCGTGGTCACCAAGGAGCCGATCGGCGTCGTCGCGGCCATCACTCCGTGGAACTTCCCGGCGGCGATGATCACCCGCAAGGCGGGCCCGGCACTGGCCGCCGGTTGCCCGTGCATCGTCAAACCGGCCCCGGAAACGCCGTTCTCGGCCTTGGCCATGGCCGCGCTGGCGGAACAGGCCGGCATTCCTGCCGGGATTTTCAACGTGATCACCGGCGACGCCATCGCCATCGGCGCCGAGCTGACCGCCAGCCCTCAGGTGCGCAAACTGTCGTTCACCGGCTCCACCGCCATCGGCAAACTGCTGATGGCCCAGTGCGCGCCAACCCTGAAAAAAGTCTCGCTGGAACTGGGTGGCAACGCGCCGTTCATTGTCTTCGACGACGCCGATCTGGAGCGTGCAGTCGACGGTGCGCTGGTCGCCAAATTCCGCAACGCCGGGCAGACCTGCGTCTGCGTCAACCGCTTCCTGGTGCAGGACGGCATCCACGACGCCTTTGTGGCGCGCCTGGCCGAGCGGGTTTCGCAACTCAAGGTCGGCAGCGGTTTCGATGATGGCGTCACCCAAGGGCCGCTGATCAACGAGCGTGCCGTGGCCAAGGTCGAAGACCACGTGCAAGACGCGCTGGAACACGGTGCACAACTGCTGTGCGGCGGCGAACGTCATGCGCTGGGCAACGGCTTCTTCCAGCCGACCGTGCTCAGCGGCGTCACCACGCAGATGAAAGTCGCCCGGGATGAAACCTTTGGCCCGTTGGCCGCCGTGTTCCGCTTCGACACCGAGGCCCAGGCCGTCGAGATGGCCAACGACACCGAATTCGGCCTGGCCGCCTACTGCTACACCCGCGACCTGGGCCGCGCCTGGCGCATGAGCGAAGCGCTGGAGTACGGCATGGTCGGGATCAACGAAGGGCTGATTTCCACCGAAGTCGCGCCGTTTGGCGGCATCAAGTCCTCGGGGCTGGGCCGTGAAGGGTCCAAGTACGGCATCGAGGATTACCTGGAACTCAAATACACCTTGATGGGCGGCCTTTGAGCCCACGGGAGCTACGCAAATGAGCAACGCAAAATACGAAAAAGGCCTGAAGATCCGTACCCAGGTGCTGGGCGAAGCCTACGTCAATCGCTCCATCGAGAACGCCGACGACTTCACCCGCCCCTTGCAGGAGATGGTCACCGAATATTGTTGGGGTCATGTCTGGGGCCGTGAGGGGTTGTCGCTCAAGGAGCGCAGCATGATCAACCTGGCGATGATCTCGGCTCTCAACCGGCCCCACGAACTCAAGCTGCATGTGCGCGGCGCCTTGCGTAACGGCCTGAGTCGTGAGCAAATACGCGAAATATTGCTTCAGGTCGGCATTTATTGCGGTGTCCCCGCTGCCGTAGACAGTTTCCGGCTCGCCCGTGAAGCCTTCGCCGAAGCCGATGCCGAGGCCTCCAGTTAACCCTTGGCTGTTTGATCCGACCGGGCACCCAGATTCCCGTAATCGAAGTGCTCTTTTTGCATGGACAGCCACAATCAGAGCGGACCCCATGAAACGCCTGCCACTCGACGACAGCTTCAAGGTCAATCGCAACCCCGTTACCCTGCGCGAAATCGTGCTGGATAAACTGCGAAGCGCCATCATGAACTTCCAGCTCCTGCCGGGAGACCGTCTGGTCGAACGCGATCTGTGCGATCGCCTGGGCGTCAGCCGTACCTCCGTGCGTGAAGCCTTGCGTCACCTGGAATCCGAAGGCCTGGTGGAATTCGCCGACGCCAAGGGCCCGCGTGTCGCAATCATCACCCTGGCCGACGCCGTGGACATCTACGAGCTGCGCTGCGTACTCGAAGGGCTGATCGTTCAACTGTTCACCCTGCGCGCCAAGGCCAAAGACATCAAGGCCCTGGAAAAAGCCCTGGAAGAAAACCGCAAGGCGCTGAAAGACGGCGAGTTGCAACAGGTCATCGACTCGGTTCAGGGTTTCTACGACGTGCTGCTCGAAGGCTCGGGCAACCATGTCGCGGCCACTCAGCTGCGCCAGTTGCAGGCACGCATCAGCTACCTGCGCGCGACCTCGGTGTCCCAGGAAAACCGTCGCGGCGCCAGCAACCAGGAAATGGAACGCATGGTCGAGGCGATCAAGGGCGGTGACCCGCTGGCCGCCCACCAGGCTTGCGTCGACCACGTGCGCGCTGCCGCTGCCGTGGCCTTGGACTACCTCAAGCGCAAGCAGGAAGAAACCGGCGACATCCCGGCGATCACCCTGCCCATCGCGCTGAAAGAACCGCGCATAGGTCGCTGACATGTTCAGCCCGAGCTTTTGCCCCAAGTGCGGCAGCAATGACCTCAGGTCACAGCTGCCGCCGGGCGATACGCACGAGCGCCTGATGTGCCGCGGTTGCGGCTACATCCATTACGTCAACCCGAAGATCATTGCCGGCTGCATCATCGAGCAGGACGGCAAGTATCTGCTGTGCCAGCGCGCGATTCCACCGCGCCCTGGCACCTGGACCTTGCCGGCGGGCTTCATGGAAAGCGGCGAGACCACCGAGCAGGCGGCCTTGCGCGAGGTCTGGGAAGAAAGCGGCGTACGGGCGGAAATCGTCTCGCCCTACTCGATCTTCAGCGTGCCGCAGATCAGCGAGGTATACATCATCTTCCGCGCCATCGCGCTGGAGATTACCGGGCAGTATGGCCCGGAAACCCTCGACTACAAGTTCTTCGCGCCCGAGGACATTCCCTGGGACAGTATCTACTACCCGGCGATCCGGCAGATTCTTGAGCGTTATATCGAGGAGCGTCAGGCTGGGGTGTATGGCATTTACATGGGCAATGACGATAGCGGGAAGATTCATTTTATTCGCTGATCCCCCCTGTGGGAGCGAGCTTGCTCGCGATGGCGGCGTTGTAGGCGGCGTGGTTTTTTGAGGGTGTACATATCCGTTTTTGCGGTAACGGCCTCTGGCGGTTCCGCCCTTACGGCGGGTCACTTTGAAAAGCGCAAAGTAACCAAACGCTCTTGCCCCTGACATTCGGTGCCTCGCCTGGGCTCGGCATGCCCTCGCTCCGGTCCTGCTCCGTGGGCCCGCCGCCATCGGCCATCCATGGCCGGCGGCGGCTAACCCGGCATCCATGCCGGGTTGCCCACTGCGCAGAACCTCCACTCGGCCTCATGAGGGGGCGTGTACCGCAACAGCGTCCGAGGCGGCCTACCGGCCGGCCTGGTCGCAGTTTTTGTTCGCCTGTAACGCCTTTGGTTGGCTGTCAGGCCGCCTTCGCGGGCAAGCCCGCTCCCACAAGGTTCTGTGCTTGCCACATGATCCGGGTACGACACATAACCTGTGGGAGCGGGCTTGCCCGCGAAGAGGCCGGAAGATTCAACATCAACATCGGCTGTCAGGTCGCCATCGCGAGCAAGTCGGATCGCCGCACCGCCGCGCCCACAGAACAGCAAAAGCAGATCGGCGTACACCTTCGCTCTTCACCACTCATCAGGCCGAGCGTTAGCTCGCCTGCCGCTCTTGATCTTGATCCACCCGCCCCCTCGGCAGGCTGAGC
>NZ_JBWKWD010000041.1:14250-60670 GCF_059422045.1 Pseudomonas sp. GW821-FHT02A08 | reverse complement strand
ATTCAACATTGATGTCGACTGACACACCGCTTTCGCGAGCAAGCCCGCTCCCACAGGGTCCGGTGTTGTTTTTACTGGAGGTTGATATGCCGGCAATGTTCGATCTGATCAATTTCACCGAGCAGGGATGGGGCAGTGCGCTGTTGAAGGGGCTCTGGATGACCCTGCAGATTTCCGCCGGGGCCTTTGTGCTCGGGCTGGCCATCGGGTTGGTGGTGGCGTGCCTCAAGCTCGGCGCGCCAAAGCCGATTGCAGCGCTGATGCGCGGCTACACCACCTTGTTCCGCGCGGTTCCTGAGCTACTGCTGATTCTGTTGCTGTACTACGTCGGCTCCATGCTCCTCAACTCGCTGATGACCCGACTCGGCTACGGCGTGGTGAACGTCAGCGGCCCGCTGGCAGCCATCGTGGTGCTGGGGCTGGTGCAGGGCGCCTACGCCTCGGAGATTTTCCGCGCGGCGATCCAGGCGATTCCCTTCGGCCAAATCGAAGCGGCAAAGGCGTTCGGCCTCAACGGTTTCGGTCTGTTCCGCCGGGTCACGCTGCCGATCATGGCGCCTTACGCCATGGCCGGGATGGCCAACCTGTGGATCAACCTGATCAAGGACAGCGCGCTGATCAGCGTGGTCGGCACCAACGAACTGCTGTACACCGCCAAGCAAGGCGCGGGTTCGACGCGCCACTACCTGTTGTTCTACCTCACGGCTGCCGCGCTGTACTACGCGGTGACCTTGGCGTCGAACTATCTTTCGGGACGGTTGGAGCGACGTATTCGTCGCTGGATGCCTCTTGTTGACTGAACCGGCAGAGAGAATGAAATGATTCCAGCGTGGATAGTTGAATACGGGGCGCTGTTGGGCCGGGGGCTGCAAACCACCCTCATCATTCTGTTGGTCTCCAGTGTGTTCGGTTACCTGCTGGCGGTGCTGGTGGCGCTGGCGCGTATCTCGAAAAACAAGGTGATCGCCAAGGTCAGCCTGTTCTACACCAGCGTGACGCGCGGCACGCCGTTGCTGATCCAGATCTACATCTACTACTACGGGCTGGGCAGCCTGTTTGCCCAGTTCCCGCTGATTCGCGGCAGTTTCCTCTGGCCGTACCTGCGCGATGGCTACTGGTACATCGTGTTCGCTCTGGTGGTGTCGATGGGGGCCTATGTCGGCGAAGTGATTCGCGGTGGCCTGCTGGCGGTGCCCAAGGGCGAGATGGAGGCCGCGTCGGCCTTTGGCATGACCGCGCGCCAGTCGTTGCTGCGGGTGCGCTTGCCCCGGGCCCTGCGCCTGCTGTTGCCGACCCTGGCGGGGGAGACCGTGATGCTGCTCAAGTCCACGGCGCTGGCCTCGACCATCGCCGTGATCGACCTGCTCGGCGCCGCCAACGTGGTCCGCGCGCAAACCCTGCAAGTGTACGAACCCCTGTTGCTGGTGGCCGGTGTCTACGTCTGCCTGACGTTCCTGATCGAAGCGCTGTTTGCCTTTGCCGAACGGCGTGGGACGCCCGTGCGCAGGTCGGCCTGATGAGTTCGTCCAAAGTCGACCGCTCGCTGCAGGGCATTGGCCTGTGCACCCTGGGCTATGCGTTCCTGTCGTTGCAGGATGCGGTCATCAAGTGGCTGGTGGCCGACTATTCGGTGGTCACCATTCTGTTCTGGCGTGCCGCCGTGGTGGTTGTGGCCGTGCTGCTGGCGGGGCGTTCGCGCGTTATCCAGCGGGCCTGGCATTCACCGAGCCGGCGCCTGCTGGTGGTGCGCGGCTTGCTGTCGATAGTGGCCTGGGTGCTGTACTACACGGCGGCCCGGGACCTGACCCTGGCCGAGATGACCACCCTGTATTTTTCCGCGCCGATCATGGTCACGGTGCTCGCGGCGGTGATACTCAAGGAGCGCGCCAGCGGCTGGCAGTGGTTCAGCCTGATCATCGGTTTTGTCGGGGTGGTCATTGCCTGTCGCCCGGACCACATGACCGATCCGTTGCCCATCGTCCTGACCCTGCTGGCAGCGATGTGCTGGGCGTTCACCTACATCCAGCTGCGTCAGGTGGATGACCAGACCTCCGTGCTGGAACAGATGCTGATCACCAACGTGGTGTTTGTGATTTGCATGGCGGTGGCGCTGCCGTGGACCTACACACCCTCGCCGACACCGGCCTGGCTGGGCATGCTCGGCGCCGGCCTGGTGGGCGGCATCGGCCAGTTCCTGTTGTTCGCCAGTTTCCGCCGCGCCACCGCGACCTTGCTCGCGCCGTTCGAATACACCGGCTTGATCTGGGCGTTTGCCCTGTCGAGCCTGGTCTGGGGCACGCTGATGGACACGTCACTGATGATCGGCGCCGGGTTGATCGCCGTCAGTGGCACCCTGGCGATGATCTTCGGCCGGCACCCGTCACAGGACGTCGTCGGTGCTGAATGCTCCGTGACGCAGCCCCTTTATCCAGCAACGGCAGATATGCAGCCCGTTGGCGGCGCTGAAGGTCTCGGGGTTCAGGCACCACTCGAGCCAGAGACCGTCGAGCATCGCCGATAGGCCGATGGCGGCCAGGCGCGTGTCGTGAATCACGAAGCCTTCGCTGGCTGCCAGTTCATCGAGCAATTGGCTGAGCAGATCGATGTAGGCGCGGTAGGTTTTTTCGTGGGACTGGCTGACGTGTTCGGAGTGACGGATCAGGCTCCAGAACACCACCCACACCCCGAGCAGTTTCGGGTCCATGACCCGAGGGGAAAACGAGCCGACGAGGAACGCATCCATCTTCTGTGCGGGGGTGCCGGCCTGTTCGATTTCCTGGAGCAGGGCGCAGGTCAGTTCGCTCGCGAGCCGCTGGTAGGTGTCGGCGATCAGTGCCTCGATGCTGCCGAAGTGATGGTTGAGCAAACCCACGGACACCCCGGCTTCGGTGGCGATGCGCCGCACGGAGATCCCGGCGTGACCGTCGCGGCCCAGGCAGCGCAGGGTGGCCGCCACCAGCATTTCGCGGCGGTCTTCGGGTTCGGCGCGACGGTTTTTCTGGGCATCGGTTGTCACAAGGCTGTCCCTGGATGAGCTTCCACGCCGTCGAGCTTAGTTGAACACCTGTTCAATCACCAGCCTCGACAGCCGCGATACAGCGTTTTTCAACGGTCATGACAGGAGGGAAAACCAATGCCGCAGGATATTTCGTTCAGTGTCAGCAACAACAACGGCGATGCCGTGCGGGTCGGTGCCTGGCGCTATGCCGGCGATGGCAGCGGGCCGAACGTGCACCTGCAGGCCGGGGTGCATGCCGATGAAATCGCCGGGATGCTGGTCTTGCATGTGCTGATGCAACGACTACAGATCGCCGAAGCCCAGGGTCGGCTCAAGGGCCAGGTGACCGTGGTGCCACAAGCCAATCCACTGGGCATCGGACAGTTTCGCCAGGGCCGGATTCTCGGGCGTTACCACGACGCGACCGGGCACAACTTCAATCGCGCGTTCGACCAGTCGGCAGCCATGGCGCGACCTTCGACCTGCGTCCAGCAATGGCAAAAAAAACTGGTGCAACTGGCCGCCCCGGCCGACGTGATGCTCGACCTGCACACCGATGACGAGGCCCTGCCGTACCTCTACGTACACCGCAATTTCTGGCCCCGTGGCCGCGAACTGGCGGCGGCGATGAAGATGGACGTGGCGATCATCTGGGATGACGGCGGCGATGGTTCCTTCGAAGAAACCATCATCGCCCCGTGGATACGCGACGGCGTCACAGCAGGGCGCATGGCCGCGACCCTGGAGCTGCGCGGACAGGGCGATGTCAACGACCGCTTCGCCGAGTCGGATGCCGAAGGGCTGTACCACTGGCTGTGCGGTTGCGGCGTCATCGATGAGTCCGTGGCGCCTGCAGACTGGCCTGTCGAAGCCGTGGAAATGGGCCACATGGAAACCATCATCGCCCCGCAACCCGGCGTGCTGATCTTCGAAAAAGAGCTGGGGGATTTTGTCGAAGAAGGGCAGCGCTTTGCCCGGATACTCAGAACCCCGGGCGATCCGTCCTCCGAAGTGGTCCTGCACGCCGAACAAGCAGGGCGCCTGGTCACGCGCTATCGCGACCGACTGATCGCCCAGGGCATGGGCGTAGCGAAATTCACCGGCAGCCGGATGTCGCGTCACTGGAGCGGCGGGTTGCTCGACCCGAACTAACCAACATCAAACACACAACCCCTGTGGGAGCCGGCTTGCCGGCGATGCGATGGTGAATGTGCCGCCGCCATCGCTGGCAAGCCAGCTCCTACAATTGACCGGGTTTATTCACGCGGATCAATCTGATCCAGCACCCGGTTCGCCGTAATCTCCGCCAGCATCACGCTATTGGAAATCCCCAACAGGGCATTGCGCGACCCACCATCCAGATGATCCACCAACTGATGCACCATCACATCGACCGAGGCCAGCGTCTCGACCAGATACACCATCAGCGTTTCGGTATCGGCTTCGGGGTCGACGGTAAACAGGGAACAAGGTGTGCGCGGTGTGGCTTTGATATCTGCGGTCGAGGGGAAGTGGAAGGCGGGTTCGGTGGCCTCATTGAGCCTGTGTGAATCGGGTTCGCAGGGGGATGTCGGATCGGTGTCCGGCGGGTTGGGGGTGACCTTGAACATGGCAACTCTCCGTCTACGAGTTAAAGCTGCACCATTCGGTTCCAAGCGAAGGGTGGCAGCTGTACGCAGGTTGGAACCCGGGGTAAACGGAACCCGGCAGACCCGAAGATCTCCCACGCACAGCCGCCATAACGGAGTACACGCTCAAAAGCATGCAAGCATTGTTATGAAGGGCGTCATGCGCCGTTTACTCATCAGGGTTCCAAGCCTGATCGCTGAATTGGCAGCGACGCGGACACGATAGAACCCGACCCCAAGGCGCACAAGCCGGCGGATTCTGGCGTACCCGTAGGCAACGACGCAAGGTCTTGTAGCCCGCCGGAAATACCCTACAACCTTTTTAAACAAGCGCTCGTGGGCAATGTCGAGCGATCCCCACGCGAGCAAAAACATCCCTGATCAACGGAAGACCGGCTTTCGTGTATCGCTGTGTATCAGCGCACGAAATCCGACTACAACCCTACAAAACCCACTCATCACGGATACAGCCCGGATACACCACTGGGGCCAAATAGACCTGCCAAAGCGAGAAGCACAACGCAGCTCGCAACCAGGTTCATCAACCCTTGTGGTACGACCAATAGTGGTCCCGCCACGTCATTGATCCGGAGTATCAACATGTCTCGTATCCAGTCGAACAAAACCCGTATTGGCCTGATCGCTGTAGCACTGGTCGGCGGTATCAACTTCGCATCCTCGGCTTTTTCCGCCGAAGCCCTGCCTCAGGGCTATCAACTGGCCTCCGCCGAAAAGACCAGCGAAGGCAAGTGTGGCGAAGGCAAATGCGGTGCCAGCGAAGCCAGCGCCCAAAAGACCCAGGCCGAAGGCAAGTGCGGTGAAGGCAAGTGCGGCGATGCGTCTTTCGCCCGCACCGACGCCGACCATGACGGCCGCGTCTCGCTCAAGGAACTGCTGGCCGTGGCACCCAAGGGCACAGAGGAATTCAAAGCGATGGACGCCAACGGCGACGGTTTCCTGTCCGAGGGGGAGGTGTACAAATTCCGAACCAACCAGTACACCTCCAATGGCAAGAAAGTGCCGACCGAGCTGTTCACCAAGTTGAGCCAGGCTAAAGACTGATCAGCCGCAAACAAAAAACCCTTCCTGTGTTGAGGCGCAGGAAGGGTTTTTTTGTGTGGGCAGTAGTGGTTTGGTCGTCAGGCGCGGAATTGCACTCCTCTTGACCACCGATTGCATCGGATTGAACCGGCAGCTTTGTAACCATGACCGGCAGAGAACGGCCAATAGCTGCCTGTCGCCAAGGGCTTCAGCCGACCCAAAGCGGGCGTTCAAGAGTGGCAGCTTAGTGGCGATGACAAGCGGTCGTACAGTGTGCGACTTCGGTTTGGGTCTCATCTTGAATCAGAACCAGAAAGAGTCCGTGTATGTTTGACCACCACAACTGCCTAACTAGCTCAAGCTTGGTCAAGCATCTTTCATCACGTCGTCAGCCAAGACATGTAGATCGCCTAATATCAAAAAATGCGTACGCTGTACGCAAGTGTAACGTCCCGGAATTTTCTTTTTTATGGCGCACTCCGCAAGTATTTCCAGCGCATGGGCAACAACTGAATGCGTATCCGAAATGCTCTCTATCGAGCGGCTGTTGATCGCTTTTTCGTGCGCGATGAAGTTTCTATCCGCTTGGATAGAATCAATCTTATCCTTAATTCCCGTAGTGTCTTTCCATTTGCAGAGTCTGAATATACGCGCAAGGACACTGCTATACTTACCTTTAGCTGCGGAATTTGACGCTTTCTCAGCTAGGCTGTTAATAAGATTGTTAAAATCCCCCGCTTTTATCACGTCGGCAAGAAAAATAATTCCAGATTGATCCGCCGAAGTGAGGAAATCATGCATGAGCAGCGGCTGTGAAACGAAAATATTACGAAAAAAATCTTTAGTGGCCACTTCAAAGGTTGTAGACAATGCTAGGACTGTTAATGCCGAGAAATGATCGATTGAATTTGTCAGAGAACTCGAAAGCTGAGCGCCTAACCGATTTTTTATCTCGAAATCGCCTCCATTATCCTTCAAAGACATTACAGTCCGAGAATTGAGGTGAGCATCAATCGCGGTTTTGCTAGAAAGTAACTCGTGCAAGTCTCTGATTGCTATGAAATCCATTAGCGCTTTATGGTGCCAGTGATCTGCGTCAAAAAATGGTGTATTCATCACTCGATATATTCCAAGCGTGGGAAATTTAGAAGTAAGAAAAAAGGGGGCGGATTTATTTTTTCTGGATGAAAAAAGTCCGTCCCCGATTAGGTCGCTTTCGGAAAAACACTATTGATCGTAGGTCTTACCGTCCGTACTTATCTTGTAGATGGTTTCGGAGTAAGGCAGACGGGCTAGGATGGTGGTGGCGTTTACGACGCCCGCCATGGTCATCCCTCGGCAAAGGAGGCTGACATAGCCCTGGATTCGAACACACATGGCATCCGCGCTATCGATGAAATTCGTTTTGTTGAGGCGGAGCATGATGACTGTCCTTCCCTCAGGCACCGCTCCGATTGGCGGTACGGAGAATATCGTAATCTGGGTGTAGACGATCAAGCAGATCAGGGCAATGCCTGATGCAGTTAAAGCCTTCTTCATATTGTCAGCCCTTAGAGGTCGCACAAATTGCATTGGTGAGAGTCTTATCTTCCAGTTCAATCTATGCGCTTAACGATACCGAACCGGCCATCTTTGAAGTCGCTTGCACGGAGGATTTCGGGTGCAGCTTTTTCACAGCTGTAAGTCGAATAGCTCACTGGCGGTTTGCCGAAACGATCCGAGCTACGATCAGCGCAACCCGTGGAGGAAGCAACGATATATAACGGTTTAGTGATCGCTTCATTCTGGACTTGAAGTCCCATGGAGAATCTGATGCTTGCCGTGTGAGCAAAATCGTTTGCGTCGTCATGGTAGTTACCTAGGAACGTCGCATAGCTGCTCCAGCGTACGAATTCGAAGCCCATAACCCCTAGTCGTTTAAGCTCGCTTCCATTTGCTACGTAAACGATCAGTGGCGCCAACAGAGGGTCTTTGCTTTTGGATGAATAGGTTACCTTGGCCGTGATGTAGCGAGATCCACGCTCGGCTGATCGATACTCGTATTCATCACCATGATCGTTAAAGCTCCATTGGCCGGCTATCTGCGCAGACTGCAGTGCTACGGCGCTGTCGCCCGCAGCGAAAGTGTCTTTGACTGGGATTGTTTTGATACCAAGAGCCGCCAGCCGACGCTCTTCTTGTTCTTTGGCCTCTCGGTCTTTAACCATTTTTTGCACAAGACTAATGCCAGTTACGGCTTCGGCTGAGTCTGCGTAGCGTGTAGTCAACGATCCGAGGGCTTCTTTCGCCTTCGCTTCATCTCCGCTGTCGATAGCCTTTCTGACCTGCGTCAACAAAAGTGGCGGCGTCTCTTTGAGGATCGTATTTTCCTGTTCGAGCTGAGCGATTTTGCTCTGTGCGGCCTTCACTTCTGCCTGGAGAGATTCGACGTCTGATCGAAGGCTCTCTGCCTGCTTCTTATACATTTCGCCACCATCCCCACATCCCGTTAGGGACAGAGCCAAGCAGGCAACCACCAAATCATTCCTCACGACTCACTCCTTGGGTTAGCAGTCTCCATGGGTGGGAGTGGCAATCTAGCATCATTAAGCTGGCATCGGAACTGGGCGTCTAGCTGATTGATGGACATTGATGAATCAACGTCATCACTGCCATCCATGCCGTTGCCTTCAATAACCGATTGCCACGTTGCACGTGTTGGACGCCTCAGTGAGCAATCCTGGGACGGTGAAAGGGATGAATCTATTTTTCTGATGTCAGCTGCGGAACGTCGCGCTTTTCATTCCGCTAGCGACGCGGGACCTGTCCTGTCATGGGGCGTTCTGCGGGGGGAGGCGGGCGTTCAATCGCTGACGTGCAAAAAAGTAGACCGCCTTTGGCCGATCTCTGCCTGTTGCGATGGGCTGCAATCGACTGTGGATTCAACCGGTCGATGCAACAAGGTTGGCTATATCGCTCCGCCGACGTAGCTGAGAACGTGCGCTGCTCACCATGGATCAGAACGAAGAGCTCATCAAGCTCACCCTAGCCGTCCTCATGGCGCTCGACTGAGCGTCCGGTAAACATGCATTTCGTCGCCTTAAATCGGACAAAGTTACAGATTGCTATACTGTATGTACATACAGATTAAAAATTCGCTGTACGACTTGGAAGAAACTGACGAGAGGCTGGAGACCGTCAAGATTCTGATCAGCTCACGATGGTATGCAAAGAGCTTTATTCGCCGGAGATCTCGGTATTGGCCCGCAAATGTGAAGAGAATCGACAAACTGCGCTCAATCGGCGTCGACTCCACGTAATGCCTGAATGGGTATCCGAGGGTGGCGTTTTGCCTTATCTTAGGTCACGACGCACGCTGCAAGTGGTCACACCAAGGCCGATTGATATCCTCAGGAGATTTAGATGATGCCGTGATGATGACCCGACTGGATCGTCAGATACGATTGATGACAGAGGACGATAGTAACGCTCCTCATAGGGTTAGGCCCCGATCCAATGCAAATGGAGGTGTAGTCATAGGAGCAGTGCGTCAAGCAAAAAAGTTTCTACTTGATCATATGAAAGCAAAGGAGCGCAAAATCATGACGGCAGTCGAATCTCCGCAACTAGCAGCTTTCAGTTTTGAAGGTCTGTCTATTGAAAAAGTAATAATTCACAAAATCCACCCTAGGTCAGGGTCGGATTTAGTACCGCCGAAAACCAGCCAAAAACTAAGCGTCTTCCCTCAAGAAGCACTTGACACACTCCAACTGCGAATTCAAAAAGCATTAGGTAATAAATCACACGGCATAGAAATGAGCATTTCTCTTGAAGATGCTGACAGCTTCTTCCAAAAGTCAGCAACCATGCTCGCATGTAGTGATCAGGATTTTATCCTGAAATCCCAGAGTCTTGCACTTGACTTAAGTAAAGCGCAATTGAGCACAAACGCTCCAGGTGGAATGCTAGCTGTAATTCGAGGTCGAGTTGGAGACAAGGACAATCCCTTTCTCGCTGTAATAAAAGCAGATATACAGGATGGTTTCAGAGCAAACGAAGACGATGACAACGTTAATGTCGAATATATATCTGAGCTGCTATTAACAGAAGCTCAACGACTGTACAAGATCGGTTTAATTTCTCCTGTGCACAGTCGAGCACCTGTTAATCATTTATACTCACCTTCTGACTATAGGGCATTTCTCTTTGATCATCTGATGACAGCTACAGAAACCCGAAATGCTGCTGCATATTTTTACGGCAATTTTCTTGGTATGAGCATTCAAGCATCGTCAAAAAAACTGACGCAGGACTTTTTTGAACACACGAGAACTTTTATTGATACTGCTCCTATTTCAACGGAGCAAAAACTCGATTTGCACGAAGCCCTTAGATCAGATTTAAAAAGTCAAGCCGCAACCATAAGTGTTACTGATTTTTCCGAAAAACATCTTCCGGTTGGTTTAAGAGAAAGCTACTCATCCTTTATGGACTCAAAAAGCTTTCCAAAAAATGCGGTGATCAAAGACAACGAATATATAAACGCCAAACTTAAGCGTAGACGTAAATATGTTTTCACCAATGGGGTATGGCTTAGCACTCCGTCGGAAAGTGATGAGAATCTTTTGAAAATTGAATCGCTTGATGAGAAAGGCACTACAATTGTGACCATTAATAGCAGACTTGAAAGCCAGAAATAATGAGTGCCGAGTCATTTGTTGAATACTTGGAAATAAACCGTTCTCCTCTTGAAGCGTGGGGACGGTTTATTGCGAGCAGAATTCAATCAAGCCTTATTGAATCAGGCCACTCACCAGCGCTTATAAAAATCCCTGTATTGCCTAGGGTCAAAGACACGGCCTCGGCTGTCGGCAAGATCGGAAGAAAAGGCTATGACAACCCTATCTTGCAAATGACAGATTTGGTTGGAATTCGATTTGTTGTGCTCTTGACTGAAGACATAAAAACCATATGCGACATCATTTCTACCGAGCGCTCTTGGAAGGCAGAGGTTTCTAAAGATTTTCTTCTAGAGATTGAAAGCAATACAAAGAGCTTCGACTACCAATCAAAGCATTATGAAATTCGACCGTTAGAAGATTTTGTAGTTGACGACTTTAACGTCAGTAAAGACTTATGCTGCGAGGTTCAGATCAGAACCTTGTTGCAACATGCTTATGCCGAAATGGTTCACGATAATATTTACAAACCAAAAGGTTTGGTAACCAGCTCAGCTGAGCGACATGTAGCTAGAAGCATGGCGTTGATTGAAACAACCGATGATTTGTTTAGTCGCACCATCAAATTACTTGACGATGCAAATGCACCTAGAGCGGCATTCGCTAAAGATCTTGAAAACATATTTAGAGAGCACATAGGAGGGCAGTACATTGCCCCTGATAGTAAAACCTCACTCCTAATAATCGACGCATTCAGTAATATGTTAGAGCCTGGGCTTTCAAAAGAAATCAACGAGCTACTAAATTCAAAAAAATATATAGCCCGCAAAATAAAAGAAAGAGCCTCAACCAAAGGGCTATTTAGCAACAGCGTTATTCTTTTTGTTTACTGGCTTGCTTTGAACAGTGATAGTACTACGCTCAAAGCGCGGTGGCCTTTGCCGGGTGACTGGCGCTCTCTAACTCTTGTTACTGCAGACGTGAATTGCTAAACCTGAATTCTACGACTCGTCGACAGATCCCCCTATTATGCTCCTGCAGCGCCTTCAAGGCCGTCTGGTCGGCGATGATTCTGGCTTAGATAACAAAAACCGCTCGCCCGAAAGAGCGCCCGAGTAGGTTGTGTGGCATCAGGGCGAGTGAATCGTCCTTAGTTTTGTAGACGCTGACCGACTGTTCTTGGCCGACTTCCGCCCGTTGTGATCGGAAGAGAGCGGCCATGAAAGAGCTTTTAAACTACATCATCCTGGTTTTTTATCACCGATGGTTTTGAAAATTAATTCTAAAGGACTCGAGAATGGAATTTCTTCTACTGCTCCAGATTTCGTGGATCTAAACAAACTTTCTAAAACTAACTTGCGGTCGTCCTCAGACTTGAGCTTACCTTCATTCAACAAAGCCAGGTATGTCTTTGTGAACGTAATTCTTTCTTCTGCCTCCAAAGCTAAGTAAGAATGGGTGTTGAACTGACGAAGAGTAATTTTGATAAGAATCCCTAACAATGTTATCAAAAGTGCCGCTCCCGCTAGATCCGCCACTGCAAGAGTGAGTTCAGAGCGAGTGGGTGCTGCTACGGCTATTGTAGACAAAGGAGTCAAAGAAGACGCTATGGATTCTGACGTGATAGGTGCGAGCTTAGACGGTGTGACTGCAAGGTTTGTCGATTGAGTTGACGATAGTGGTGACTCTAATCGCATGGAAGGCGGATTGATAAGGACTGACTTTTCCGTGCGTTGCTGGTGAATTAAACTAGACAGACCCACAGCGCCCCCAGCTGCGAAGTATCCCAGTACAGAACTGAACATTACTACCATGCTTAGTAAGACAGCAAAAAACCACACAACCTTAAATATTGAATGATTACGCCTACGAACACTCCAGTATTGAACAGAAGCATCTAAGTCTACTTGGTCGTGGTAAGCCGCTTTCGCAGAAGCTAAAGTATGCGTTGCTTCGCTAACGGCTGCTCGTGCAGAATTACGCACTTTTATCATGTAAGCTGTATATTTTTTCCGACGCCTCAGGTAAGCGGCGGTCAGCGAGTTGGCGAGGCCGTCTATATCCGATTTTGCTGTTGATGTTGAGTCAATAATATCCGTCACGTACTCATTGACTGCATCGGTCGCTAATTCTGCATGGGAGACAAAACGCTCTAAGGTTTCCCTCATCACGGATGAGCGAGCTTCTGAGCCTATGGAAGAAAATCCTTGGAGTGAAATAGCAATTTGTATTGCGATAGATTTTTCAAACGATAGTCGATCACTTTGTGTAAGGGTGCTTATCTGCCCATCACGATGAACCGCACTTCTGGTATGTTTATTCAAATAAACAAGGGTCAGTGCGGCAGTTACATCATCATACTCATCCCTAGTCCTTCTGATAAGGAAACCCTCATCACTATCGTAGAGAATGAATGGCATCTTTTCATTCCCTAATCTAAATTCTGTCGCCCCAATATTATTAACGTATTGCTTAGCTTCCTGGATCGGCTTCAAGAAATAAGTTTCAAATATTGCCTGGCCTGCATCTTTGTAAGCGCTCGGCAATTTGGTTAACCATTTCCAATGCTTAATCTGTAATTCCAAGTACGACTGTAATTCTTCATACCTTTCAAATTTTATTTTCTCGCTGTTCAGGCGCAAAACTACTTCGTGTACTTCTGGCATGCAGTCTTCCTTGGCCATAGGATGTTTGGTAAATTTGTAGCAGCAACCGCAGATTAGCTGACGTTCACCATGCAAGCGACGCTCTGAATGATATTACTTGATATAAACGAATCAGCGCGAGCCTTGATGTATGCCTGAGTCAGGCCAAATTACCCTTGTTCCACGGACACATTCAAGGCAGCTTTTGGCCCGCTTCGTCCGTTGCCGAAGGTCTGCAGTGGGTCGATTTCAGCCGGTTACGACAGGCAGCTATTGGCCGTTAGCTGCCTGCCGCGAAGGGCAGCTATTGGTTGTGGATTCAACCAGTCATAACCATAAAACGCGGTAGTCAAATCCATACAAATGCCTGCTCAGCTCGAACGCAATCAGCTGACCAAATCCATCCACCCCCCATCACGCCTTAACCCACCGCTGCCGACTCCAACTACTCAACCCATCAACAGCAAACACCAACAACAACATAGCCAGAATCACCGTACTAGCCTGAGCCTCCTGAAACAGGCTAAGGCTGACATAAAGCATCTGACCCAAACCACCAGCCCCGACAAACCCCAACACGCTGGCCATCCGAATGTTGTTCTCCCAGCGGTACAAAATGTACGCCAACAACTGCGGAAACAGGTTAGGCAGAGTGCCGTAGCAGAAGGCCCAGACCACGTTGCCGCCCTGCAAACGAATGGCTTCGGCGGGTTGCGGCGGGGTGTTTTCCAGTGCTTCGGCGAACAGGCGGCCGAGTACGCCGGTGGTGTGCATGGCCAGTGCCAGGGTGCCGGCGTTCGGGCCGAGGCCGGCGGCCAGTACCATCAGCGCGGCCCACACCAGTTCGGGAATGGCGCGCAGGCCATTGAGTACAAGTCGCGACGCGCTCTGCAGCAGCCAGCCGAAGCGCCCGGCCGCCGGCAGCGCCAGCAGCAGGCCAAACACCGCCGCGAGCAGGGTGCCGAGGGCGGACATCGCCATGGTTTCCACGGCGCCACGGCCGATGGCTTGCAGGTGGCTGGCGCTCAGGTCCGGGCTGAGAAAGCGCAGCACGTAGGCGCCCATCTGCTTCAGGTTTCCGCTGCCCGTCAGTTCGCCGAGGTCGATGCCCAGATAGCGGAACGAGGCGACGATCGCGGCGCCGATGCAGAGGATCAGCAGCAGGTTGATCAGGCGATTCATGCGAACCTCCAGCGCAGCAGGCGGCTGATCTGGTCGGCGAATAGCACCAGGACGAAGAAGGTCAGCAGCATGCTCGCCACTTCACCGCCGGCGAACATGCGCAGCGACAGGTCGATCTGCTGGCCCAGCCCGCCGGCGCCGACGAAGCCCATCACCACGGACGCGCGGATCGCGCATTCCCAGCGATACACGGTGTACGACAGCAGCTCCGCCGCGACATTGGGCAGGATGCCGTAGCAGAACGCCGTCAACCGGCCACTGCCGGCTTGCAGCAGTGAGTGGGCGGGGCGCTGGTCGACCGACTCGAAGATTTCCGCGTAGACCTTGCCCAGCATGCCGCTGTAGGTGATGGCGATGGCCAGCACCCCGGCCGTCGGGCCAAGGCCGACGGCGCGCACGAACAGCAGGGCCCAGACGATTTCCGGCACGCTGCGCAGGAAGATCAGCAACCCGCGCACCGGCCAGCGCAACAACCGGCCCAGGGCGCTCGGGCGGCCACCCCGCGAGGCAGCCGACAGTGACAGGGCGCGGCTGGCGAGCAAGCTGGCGGGCACGGCCAGCAGCAAGGCCAGGGCCATGCCGGCGGTGGCGATGGCCAGGGTCTGCAAGGTGGCTTGCCACAGCAACTGGAGGAACTCTTCGCCATGGGCCGGCGGCCAGAAGGCCGAAACGAAACGGCCCATTTCACTCTGGCTGTCGGCCTTGAGCAGCACGCCCAGGTCCAGTTCGCTGAAGTGGATGCCGGGCCACAGCAGGGCCAGCGCCAGCAGGCTGAGCAGCAGGCGGGGCAGGGTGGCCGGGTCTCGTGTATCGCGCGTCAGCATCGGGGAATCTGCAGGCTCAAGGGCGCCACCGGAGCGGGCGGGGATTGCAGTTGCTCGTTGGCGTAGAGCCGGTCGAGCAAGTCGTGGTCGACGTCGGCAGCGGGAAGATCGAAGAGGATCTGGCCGTCGCGCAAACCGATGATGCGCGAGAAGTTGCTCAGCGCCAGATCCACCGCATGCAGGCTGGCGACCAGGGTCACCTTGTGTTCCCGGGCGTGGCGGCAGAGGATCGACAGGGTGTGTCCGGCCAGCACCGGGTCCATCGCCGACACCGGCTCATCGGCCAGCAGCACGTCGGGGGCCTGGTACAGCACGCGGGCAATGCCCACGCGCTGCAGTTGGCCACCGGACAATTGCTGGCACTGGGCGAACAATTTGTCGCCAAGGTCGAGTTTAACCAGGGCCGCGCGTGCGCCGGGCACATCCACCGGATGCAACAGGCTCAGCAGGCTTTTGGCAAAACCCCACTGCCCCAGTTTGCCGGCCAGCACCGCCGTGACCACCCGCTGGCGCGGTGGCAGTGGCGGCGCCTGATGCACCAGGCCGATGCGCGCGCGCAGGCGTTGGCGCTGTCGGGCGCCGAGCTGCCAGGCTTGCTCGCCGAGCACCTCGACCGTGCCGCTGTCGGGGCGCAGGGCGGTGGCCAGCAGGTTCAGCAGGCTCGACTTGCCGGCGCCGGACGGGCCGATGATCGCCACCTGCTCACCGGCGCCGATGTGCAGGTCGATCTCATGCAACGCCCGCACGCCCGTGTCGTGGGTGAGGCTGACCCGGTTCAGATGCAAGGTCATTTCAGCAGTTCGGCAGCGCGCGCGGCTTCCTCGATGCCCTTGTAGTTCTCAGGCTTGGTCTCGATGAAGCGGCTGGCGGCCTGCAGGTCCAGGATCGCCTTTTGCTCCGGGTTGGCCGGGTCGAGCGCGAGGAAGGCGACCTTGATTTTCTCGGCCAGGGCCGGGTCGAGGGTGCCGCGCACGGTCCAGTTGTAGTCGAAGTAGGCCGGCGTGGTGGCGAAGACCTTGACCTTGTCGGTGTCGACCTTGCCGGCCTTGACCAGTTTTTCCCAGACGCTGGCGTTGAGTACGCCAGCGTCCACTTTGCCCGCCTGAACCCAGGCGACCGTGGCGTCGTGGGCGCCGGAGTAACCGACGCGGCTGAAATAGGTTTCCGGCTTGATGCCGTCCTGCAGCATGAAATAACGCGGCATCAGGCTGCCGGACGTCGAAGAGACCGAGCCGAAGGTGAACGATTTGCCCTTGAGGTCGGCCAGGGATTTGACCGCCGGGTCGGCGGTGATGAATTTGCTGGTGAACTGCGCATCCTGCTCACGCTGTACCAAGGGAATGGCATTGCCGGTTTTCAAACGCGCCTGCACGAAGGTGAAACCGCCCAGCCAGGCCATGTCGATGCGGTCTGTGGCCAGCGCCTCGACCACCGCCGGGTAGTCGGACACCGGCACGAACTCGACCTTCATGCCCAGTTGCTTCTCCAGATACTCACCCAGGGGCTTGAACTTGCGCAGCAATTCGGTGGGGGCTTCGTCGGGAATGGCGCTGACCTTGAGGGTCTCGGCAGCCTGTGCCAGCAGGGTGGAAAGGGACAGGGTCAGGCCGACGGCCATAGCCAGGGTACGTTTGAGCATGGAAGTTCTCCGGTTCAATAGCGGAAAAATGTCGATGCGCCCCGCACAAGCTGATTGCTGCACGACGCTTCGTGAGGGTAGACGAAAACGCCGCGATTATAGGGAGTCCTGCGTGCTTGACCAGCATTGTGTAGGAGCGAGCTTGCTCGCGATGCACGCTAACGATTACGCGTGCCGGCTGGAAAAACACGGTTCCCCTCACACTCATCGCTGGAAGACCGTAGCAGTAAGCGATTAATTCTCCATTTCCTACATGTATCTCGGAAACGTCCCATTTACGTTCATTTCCCCTGCGTTAACCCTGTGCGCCGCGCATTGCCATGCCTCCCTTTTCAATCGGGAGCGGGAGCCATTTGAGTGTTGGCGGGCGCCCCGAGCGCCTGTCTCAAATCGTCAACAGACAGGGAAATCAAGCAATGACAGAGGGATATTTCATTCGCAAGGATGACTGGACCACCTGCGGCGGCAAGGTGCTGGATGCCGATGGCCACCTGATGATGTTTGACTTTGCCGCCGCGTGCGCCGGGGACCCGGTTTCCTGCGGCAAGGACAACAGGATCTACGTCATCGTCGGTGGCATTTCACACATCGAAAGTCACGGCAGATTACTGGCCGGCACGCTGGACAGCTTCAGCAGTTGCCCCTGCAACGCCAGGCTGATTCCATCCGTGCTCGATACCACTTACTGCAACGAAGAGGCCCCGGCGCCACGAGCGGCAAGGACAGCCGCGCAACCGGAAACGCCCTCCGCACCCGGCAATCGCCCCGCCAGTTATACCTCGACGCCGAAACCCTACGTGCCGACCTTCAGCGAATGGCCGGGCCGGGTCTGCGAGAACTTCTGGCGCGTGTATCAACAGAGAGGCGAAAAAATCGTGGCGCCGGGCGGCCAGCTGATTGCCGACCCCAAGGCACGCAACAAGGCGATCAATGCCGCCTACGCTCAACTGTGGCGCGACGACCCACGCTTCCAGTGGGCCGGCCTAGCCGCCTTCGCCTCCAAGCAGGTGGGCTGCGGTCTGCTGCACGCGGCGGAGTCGATCGAGAAGATTCACGCCGAATACCAGGCCACAGAGCACCTGAAGTACAGTGCCAGACAAGGGCTGGTGGGCTTGCTCAGCCGCAGTGAGCGGGAAAAGCGGGCGAAAATACGCGAGTTCGAACAGCGCCAACGGGATTACGAACAGGCCAACCGCGACAACCCGGTGCCGCTTGGCACCCTCGGTGCTGGCGACGACTCGCTGTCGTACGCGCAACGGCTGTTCCAGTTCGTGTACGAGATGCTGGCCATGGGCAATACCACGCTGTTCCTCGATGTGTATCCGCTGCATGTGTTTTATGCGGAGCGGGGGTTGGCGGCGTTGAAGGATTGTCTGGCTTCACGGAAGAACATCTATGGGAGTGGTGAGTATCCGGTGCTGTGGCCGGTGGGGCAGGAAACGCTGAAATTCGGGATTGACCATGAAGAAGTCCTCTTGGCCTTCGAGGCGATTGAGACTGGCAGGATCGCGGAAAGTGTCGCGCTTCTTGCCGAACACGAACAGGTCAACATCCTGCAACCGTCGATGTACGATGACACGGGACTGAAATGGCTGCTTCGTGGCAACCATGCCTCCTACGTCACCAACTTGCCCTCTGGGGCCGCTCAAGCCATCGAGCTGACCCTGGCCAGCCAGTGCCATCCCGTCGATGACGGGCGCACCATTGGGTTTGGCAACAACCCCGTTGCCAACCTGGCCGACGTCAAGCAACGCATGGCCTTCGTGCTCAGAGCCGCAGAGCAGTTTGATAGCTTGTTGCATAGCGACAAACGTGAACAGATTGAGCAATCGATTCGGGATATCGCCTTGGATGGGGGCGTACGATGAGCCTGATACATCGCGTGGGTTGGCGCCGTATCGTCATGGCGCTGGCGGTCACGGCCCTTCTGACGCTAGCGGCGATTCAAGTTCCATCGGAAGTGCCGGAAATAGCGCTGGTGATTGGCGAGCCGTACGAGGCCATGCGTCAACGCTCCAGCGCAAGCATCGACCCCGCCATACCGGGGCACTCATGGTTCAACGTCCCCAAGTCTGATGCCCGCCTTCGTTTCATAGACCCTCAGTACGGCTTTGTAACCCCGCTGGCCCGCTTCTTTACCGTTGGTTTTACTGACGAGAAAGTAAGGGGTGTCCGCATGTCCCCACAAGTCGAGCCACTGTTGCTCGACGACACCCTTAAGGTCGTGCTGGATCTGCAAGACCAATGGCGTAACGCCGGTTGGGTACCCATCAGGGTCAAGGATTTCCCATCGTTAGCCGACACCCCGCAATGGCGAGCCCAACTACGCGATGTCAACAAGGGCGGTACAGTCTACTGGCGAGCAGGTGACAAGTACCAACTGATGCTGGTGGTCAGTCGCTTCAGGGACAATAAGCGTCCCACCGAGGAGCGCTACCTGATCACATTGGGAATCCACCGATCAAGGGGAGTGCAATGAGTCTGTTGCAGGGCATTGGCTGGCGACGCGGCGTGCAGGCACTGGCGGTGGCGGCCCCCCTGACATATGCAGCGACTCAAGTGCTATCGGATGAACCGGAAATCGCACTGGTAATTGGTGAGCCTTGGGAAACCATGAGAGAACGCTCCAGTGCGGCCATTGATCCGGCCATCCCTGGGCATTTCTGGGGTAGATTGCCAAAGGCGGATGCTCGCCTTCGTCTTGCTGACCCTCAATATGGCTTTATAACTCCACTAGCGCGCTACTTCACCATTAGCTTCAAAGGTGATGAGTCAGTCAATGTTGTCCATATGTCTCCGCAAGTCGAGCCCCTGCTGCTAGACGATACGCTCAAGGTCGTGCTGGACCTGCAGGAGCAATGGCGCAAGGGTGGCTGGACGCCGAATCGGGTCAGGGAGTTTCCATCGTTCGCCGATACGCCCCAATGGCGCGCCCAACTGCGGGACGTTAACAAAGGCGGCACTGCCTACTGGCTTGCAAGCGACAAGTACCAAGTGATGCTGGTGGTTAATCGTTTTAAGGATAAAAATCGCCCCACAGAAGAGCGTTATCTCATCACGCTGGAGCTTGGTAAGTCACGGGGCATGCGATGAGTTTGATGCATCGCGTGGGGTGGCGACGTGGTGTCGTGGTGCTTGCAGTCACGGTTCTCCTGACAGTGGTGGTGATTCAACTCCTGTCGGATGAACCGGAAATCGCCTTGGTGATTGGCGAACCCTACGAAGCCATGCGCCAGCGCTCCAGCGCAAGCATTGGCCCGGCTATTCCTGGTCACGCATGGTTCAGTATTCCAGAATCCGATGCTCGTCTGCGCTTCGTTGATCCCAAGTACGGTTTTGTAACCCCACTGGCCCGCTTTTTCACGATTGGTTTCGATGATGGACAGATCGACGGCGTCCGCATGTCCCCGCAAATCGAGCCACTACTGCTCGACGACACCCTCAAGGTCGTGCTGGATTTGCAGGAACAATGGCGCAAAGCCGGCTGGACCCCCATCCGGGTCAAAGAAGATCCTCCATTCGCCGATACGCCAGAATGGCGAGCCCGATTGCGTGACGTGAACAAAGGCGGCACCTCCTATTGGCATGCGGAAGACAAGTATCAAGTGATGCTGGTGGTTCATCGCTTCAAGGACAACAAGCGCCCAACGGAAGAGCGTTACCTCATCACATTGGCGCTGGCCACGCCGTGGACGAACCCTTGACCCTGCGTCATGAATACGGACGCAGCAATCGCTGCGGGTGGAGGCGTGCGATGAGTCTGATGTATCGCCTGGGCTGGCGATGGTACTGACGGTGGTGGCCCTCCTGAAACACCACCCCTGTAAGCGAGCTTGCTTTGGGCGGCGTTCCGACGATAGCGGAGTGTCAGTCTGCATCCTTACCGACTGACACACCGCTTTCGCGAGCAAGCCCGCTCCCACAGGTTTTGCGGTGTCCCACCATTCAGGTTGCTTACATCCTTGCCAACGCCTGCGCCAGATCCGCGCGCAAGTCCTCGACGTCCTCAACCCCTACCGACAACCGCACCAACCCATCACTAATCCCCAACTCTGCCCTGGTATCGGGCGGGATGGTGGCGTGGGTCATGATCGCCGGGTGTTCGATCAGGCTTTCCACGCCGCCCAGGCTCTCGGCCAGGGCGAAGATCTGCACGTTTTCGAGGAAGCGTTTGGCGCCGGCCAGGTCGCTGTTGAGGTCGAGGGAGATCATCCCGCCGAAACCGTGCATTTGCCGTTTGGCCAGCTCGTGCTGTGGGTGCGAGGGCAGGCCGGGGTAGTAGACCCGTGAGACTTGCGGTTGGCGCTCCAGCCACTGCGCCAGGTCCAGTGCGTTGCTGCAATGCCGTTCCATGCGCAGGGCCAGGGTCTTCACGCCGCGCAGGGTGAGGAAGGCGTCGAACGGCCCGGCGATGGCGCCGACAGCGTTTTGCAGGAAGCCCAGGCGCTCGGCCAGTTCGGCGTTTTGCCCGACCACGGCGATGCCGCCGATCACGTCGGAGTGGCCGTTGAGGTATTTGGTGGTCGAGTGCAGCACGATGTCGAAACCCAGCTCCAGCGGGCGCTGGATCCACGGGCTGGCGAAGGTGTTGTCGGCCACGCAGATGATGCCGCGCGCACGGCAGGTGCGGGCGATGGCGGCGAGGTCGGTGAGGCGCAGCAGTGGATTGCTCGGGGTCTCGACCATGACCATGCGGGTGTCGTCCTGCAGGGAGGCCTCGAACGCCGCCAGGTCGGTCAGGTCGACGAAGCTGAAGCGGTGCCCGGCGCTACGCTGGCGCACCTTGTCGAACAGGCGGAAGGTGCCGCCGTACAGATCGTTGCCCGAGACGATGTGCGAGCCGGCGTCGAGCAGTTCCAGCACCGTGGAAATGGTCGCCAGCCCCGAGGCGAAGGCAAAGCCCCGGGTGCCGCCTTCGAGGTCGGCCACGCAACGCTCCAGCGCCCAGCGCGTCGGGTTGTGGGAACGTCCGTAGTCCAGGCCCTTGTGCACCCCGGGGCTCTGTTGCAGATAGGTGGAGTTGGCGTAGATCGGCGGCATCAAGGCCCCGGTGGATGGGTCCGGCGTTTGCCCGGCGTGGATCACCCGTGTGGCGAAGCCCTTTGGCGGGGTGTTTTTGTCCTGTTGACTCATGGCAGGGATCTCCGCAAATGGTTGAGCATGTCGGTTCGGGTAATCAGGCCGTGGAAGCCCGAGGCATCCTGGATGATCGCCACCAGGCCACGGCCCAGTTCGGCTTCCAGTTCAGCCAACGTGGCGTCGGGGGACAGGGTTTGCAGTTTGTCGGTCATGGCGCTGGCCACGGTTTTACGGAAGTGCGCAACGTCTTCATGCACCCCCAGCAGGATGTCGGACTCGTCGATCACGCCGACCAGTTGTTTACCGTTCACTAGCACCGGTAGCTGCGAGACATCCGCCAGGCGCATGCGTTGAAAAGCCGTCAGTAGCGTGTCATCCGGGCCGACGCTGATCACCCGGCCGTCCTCGAAACGCCGCGCGATCAGGTCGCGCAGGTCACCGTAGTGCTTGCGTTGCAGCAGGCCCTGATCGTTCATCCACTGGTCGTTGTAGACCTTCGACAGGTAACGCGTACCGGTGTCGCAGACGAAGCTCACCACCCGTTTCGGCTGGGTCTGTTCGCGGCAGTAACGCAGCGCCGCCGCCAGCAAAGTACCGGTCGATGAGCCGCCGAGAATGCCTTCGGCGCGCAGCAACTGGCGGGCGTGATCAAAGCTTTCTTCGTCGCTGATTGAATAGGCGTGGCGCACGCTGGACAGGTCGGCAATCGACGGGATGAAGTCTTCGCCGATGCCTTCCACCGCCCAGGAACCGGGGGTGGGGAGGGGGCGACCGCGGCTGTATTCAGCCATCACCGAACCGACCGGGTCGGCCAGGACCATTTCCAGGTCCGGCTGTACGCGTTTGAAGAAACGGGTCAGCCCGGTGAGGGTGCCGGCCGATCCGACGCCGACGACGATGGCATCCACATCGTGCTGGGTTTGTGCCCAGATCTCCGGCGCGGTGCTGCATTCGTGGGCCAGCGGGTTGGCCGGGTTGTTGAACTGGTCGGCGAAGAACGCATCGGGAATTTCCGCCGCCAGCCGCGCGGCGACGTCCTGGTAGTACTCGGGATGGCCCTTGCCGACGTCGGAGCGGGTGATGTGCACCTCGGCGCCCATGGCCTTGAGGTGCAAGACCTTCTCGGTGGACATCTTGTCCGGCACCACCAGCACCACCCGGTAGCCCTTGGCGCGGCCGACCAGGGCCAGGCCCAGGCCAGTGTTGCCGGCGGTGGCTTCGACGATGGTGCCGCCGGGCCTGAGGCGACCATCGCGTTCGGCGGTGTCGATCATGGCCAGACCGATGCGGTCCTTGATCGAGCCGCCGGGGTTCTGTGATTCGAGTTTGAGAAACAGCGTACAGGGACCGGTATCGAACCGGCTGACGCGTACCAGCGGGGTATTGCCAATCAGTTCGAGTACGGCAGGACGGGAATTGTCGGGCATGTCATCACTCCTTGCGTGAATCCGCACTGGATGGACAGCAATCCGCGCCGGGTCTTCGCGCCGGTCGCGGGCAATGCATCGCTTGGACCATAGGCCGGGATCGGGTCGACCGCAACCTTGCACGGCCAGCCGGTCACCTCGACGCTTTTTCCTCGCCAGCAACCACAAAAAACATAATTTCGCTATTTCCCGGCTCCGAACAGAATGCGGCCAACACCCTGATACCGATAGCCGCAGCAGAAGAACAACAGTGATCAGAATCGAGGCGGCAGCCATGACCGACCTGAATCAAACCACCTTTCAGAAGTGCACAGCCATGACAGTTGATAAAACCGAAATTGATACGCTTGTTGTTGGCGCCGGCCAGGCCGGCGTGGCCATGAGTGAACACCTGAGCAAACTCGGTGTGCCTCACCTCGTTGTGGAGCGCAATCGTATCGCCGAAGCCTGGCGCACCGGTCGCTGGGATTCGCTGGTAGCCAACGGTCCGGCCTGGCACGACCGTTTCCCGGGGCTGGAATTCGACGGCCTGGACCCGGACGCCTTCGCCGGCAAAGAGCAGGTGGCCGAGTACTTCGAAGCCTACGCCCGCAAGTTCAACGCGCCGATCCGCACCGGTGTTGAAGTCAAGAAGGTGGAGCGTAATGCCGACCGTCCGGGTTTCACTGTTGAAACCTCTGATGGCGTGATCGAGGCCCGGCATGTGGTGGTCGCCACCGGTCCGTTCCAGCGTCCGGCCATTCCACCGATTGCCCCCGAAATCGCCGGCATCACCCAGATTCACTCCGCCCAGTACTACAACCCGCAGCAACTGGCCGAAGGCGCGGTGCTGGTGGTGGGCGCCGGTTCCTCAGGTGTGCAGATCGCCGATGAACTGCAACGTTCCGGCAAGCAGGTCTACCTGTCGGTGGGCGCCCACGATCGTCCACCCCGTGCCTATCGCAATCGTGATTTCTGCTGGTGGCTGGGGGTGCTGGGCGAGTGGGATGCCGAGGCCATGCAACCGGGCAAGGAGCACGTGACCATCGCCGTGAGCGGTGCCCGTGGCGGCCACACCGTGGACTTCCGCCGCCTGGCACATCAGGGCATGACCCTGGTCGGCCTGACCCAGGCGTTCAACGGCGCTGTGGTGAGTTTTGAAGACAACCTCGCCGACAACATTAAACGTGGCGATGAAAACTACCTCGCGCTGCTCGACAAGGCCGACGCCTATATCGAGCGCAACGGCCTGGACCTGCCGCTGGAACCCGAAGCCCGGGCCATGCTGGCGGACCCGGATTGCGTGACAAATCCAATCCTGGAACTGGACCTGCTCAAGGCCGGCGTCACCACGATCATCTGGGCCACCGGTTACTCCACCGACTACAGCTGGCTGAAGGTCGATGCCTTCAAGGAAAACGGCAAACCCCAGCACCAGCGCGGCGTGTCGGCCGAGCCGGGGGTGTATTTCGTTGGTTTGCCGTGGCAGTCCCGTCGTGGCTCCGCGTTCATCTGGGGCGTTTGGCACGACGCCAAGCACATCGCCGATCACATCGTTAAACAGCACACCTATTTCAACTATCGGGATGCGACCCAGCGTCAAGCCGACGCCGCCCGCGTACCTGTTCAGAAAGCCAGCCTCATGGGAGTTCGTTAATGCCTACTCATACCCGCATCCGCATGTTCAACACCAAAGACACCTACCCGAACCAGACGCTGGACAACGATTTGTGCCAGGCCGTGCGCGCCGGCAACACCGTGTATGTGCGTGGCCAGGTCGGCACCGATTTCAACGGCCAACTGGTGGGCCTCGGTGATCCGCGCGCCCAGGCCGAACAGGCCATGCGCAACGTCAAGCAATTGCTTGAAGAGGCGGGCAGCGACCTGAGCCATATCGTCAAGGCCACCACCTACCTGATCGACCCGCGCTATCGCGAGCCGGTGTACCAGGAAGTCGGCAAGTGGCTCAAGGGGGTGTTCCCGATTTCCACCGGCCTTGTGGTCAGTGCCCTCGGCCAGCCGCAGTGGTTGATGGAAATCGACGTGATTGCCGTTATCCCTGAATAAGGAATTCGCCATGACTTTTTCCATCGTGGGTCGCTGCGCCGAGACCGGCCAGCTGGGCATTGCCATCAGTTCTTCGAGCATCGCCGTCGGTGCGCGCTGCCCCTGGCTGCGTGCCGGGGTCGGCGCGGTGTCGAGCCAGAACATCACGCTGCCGGCCCTCGGCCCGCAGATCCTCGATGAACTGGCAGGCGGCTCGGCGCCTCCCCAGGCGCTGGACCACTCATTGACCCGCAATGGCTACAGCCAGTATCGGCAGGTGGCGGTCGTGGATGCCCACGGGCGTACGGCGGTGTTCAGCGGCAACCATGCCCTGGGCATCAATAACGCTGTGGCCGGTGACCAATGCGTGGCGGCCGGCAATCTGCTGGCCAACAGTGGGGTGATCGAGGCGATGGTCGCGGCCTTCGAAAACAGCGAAGGCTGCCTCGCCACCCGCCTGATGAACGCCTTGCAGGCCGGGCAGGATGTCGGTGGCGAAGCCGGCGCGGTGCACTCGGCGGCACTGTCGGTGGTCGGTGACCTGACCTGGCCGATTGTCGACCTGCGGGTGGATTGGGCCGATGAAAACCCGATCGGCGAGCTGGGCAAACTGTGGTCGGCCTACGAGCCGCAATTGCAGGACTACCTGACCCGCGCCCTCAATCCGACCCTGGCCCCCGCCTATGGAGTGCCCGGTGATGAGTGAGTTGCGCAGCCGCGCCATGCTCGCGCGGTTGATCGGGTTCGCCACGGTCAGCCGCGATTCGAACCTTGAGCTGATCGAGTTCGTGCGTGACTACCTGCACGGACTGGGCGTGGCGTGCGAACTGATCTACAACGCCGAGCGGACCAAGGCCAATCTGTTGGCCACGGTCGGCCCGAGCGTGGCCGGCGGCATCGTGCTGTCCGGGCACACCGACGTGGTGCCGGTGGACGGCCAGGCCTGGACGGTCGAGCCGTTCAGCCTGAGCGAGGCGGGCGGCAAGCTGTATGGGCGCGGCACCGCGGACATGAAAGGCTATCTGGCCTCGGTGCTGGCCGCCGTGCCGGTGTTTCTCGCCAGCCCTTTGAAGCGCCCGGTGCATTTGGCGTTTTCCTATGACGAAGAGGTCGGTTGCCTCGGCGTGCGCGGTTTGCTGGAAGTGTTGCCTCAACGTATTGCGGCGCCGGCGTTGTGCTTGATCGGCGAGCCGACCGAACTCAAGCCGGTGCTCGGCCACAAGGGCAAGCTGGCGATGCGTTGCCATGTGCGCGGTGCGGCCTGTCACTCGGCCTACGCGCCTTATGGGGTCAATGCCATCGAGCAGGCCGCGCGCCTGATCGGTCGGCTGGGCGACATCGGCGCCACCCTGGCCCGGCCGCCATTGCACGACAAGCGCTTCGATCCGGCGTTCTCGACCGTGCAGGTCGGGGTGATCAAGGGCGGTACGGCGCTGAACATCGTGCCGGCGGACTGCCGTTTCGATTTCGAGATCCGCGCCTTGCCCGACTTCGCCCCGCAAGTGGTCGTCGATGAGCTGCAGGACTACGCCGAGCAGACGTTGCTGCCGGCCATGCAGGCCGTGGACACCGATACCGCGATCCGCTTTGAAAAAATCTCGGCCTATCCGGGCCTGGCGACACCCGCCGACAGCGCCGCCGCCCGGCTGATTGCCGAGCTGTGCGGCAGCGATGATTTCGGCACCGTGGCCTTTGGCACCGAAGGCGGGCTGTTCAATCAGACCGGGATTGCGACCGTGGTCTGCGGTCCCGGCAGCATGGACCAGGGGCACAAGCCCGATGAATTTGTCAGCGTCGATCAGATGGCGGCCTGTGACCGCCTGATGGATCGCCTGGCGGCTTACTTGAGTGAATCCGAACACCCATAACAACAACGGGCCGACCAGCCCCGAGGAAGCGATCCATGTCCAGATCCTTGCGTTGCAGTGTTCCGTTTGCCCTGGCGTTGTTGAGTGCCAGTGTGTGGGCGGCCCCCCAGGACCTCACCGTGATTTCTTTCGGTGGTGCTACCAAACAGGCCCAGGATAAGGCCTATTTCCAGCCGTTCAACGCCAGCGGCGCGGGCAACATCATCGCCGGTGAGTACAACGGCGAGTTGTCGAAGATCAAGGCCATGGTCTCGGCCGGCCACACCAGCTGGGACGTGGTGGAAGTCGAAAGCCCCGAGTTGTTGCGCGGCTGCGAGGAGGGTCTGTTCGAGAAGCTCGACGCCGGGCGCTTCGGTGATTCGGCAAACTTTGTGCCCGGTGCGTTGACCGAGTGCGGGGTGGCCACTTACGTCTGGTCGATGGTCATGGCCTACGACCAGAGCAAACAGGCCAAGGCGCCGCAGTCCTGGGCGGACTTCTGGAACGTCGCGGACTTCCCGGGCAAGCGCGGCCTGCGCAAGAGTGCCAAGTACACCCTGGAAATCGCGTTGCTCGCCGACGGTGTCAAGGCGGACGACGTGTACAAGGTCTTGAAAACCCCGCAAGGCGTGACGCGGGCCTTTGCCAAGCTCGACCAGATCAAGTCGAACATCCAGTGGTGGGAGGCGGGCGCGCAACCGGCGCAATGGCTGGTGGCCGGGGATGTGGTGATGAGCGCCGCCTACAACGGCCGGATTGCCTCGGCGCAGAAGGAGGGCATGAAGCTGAGTATCGTCTGGCCGCAAAGCCTGTACGACCCGGAATACTGGGCAGTGGTCAAAGGCACACCGAACAAGGCACTGGCGGAAAACTTCATCGCGTTTGCCAGCCAGCCGCAGACGCAAAAAGTCTTCTCGGAAAACATCCCCTACGGGCCGGTGCATCGCCAGACCCTGCCGCTGCTGCCCAAGGACGTGCAGGAGCAACTTCCGACCGCCGAGGCCAACCTGGCCGGCGCCCGGGCCGTGGACGCGGAGTTCTGGGTCGACCATGGCGAAGAGCTTGAACAGCGCTTCAATGCCTGGGCTGCGCGCTGATACACAATCGTGTAGCGACACAAAACCCTGTGGGAGCGGCGGTGCGGCGATCCGACTTGCCCGCGAAGGCGGTGGGCCAGTCAACATTAATGTTGCTTGTGCCGGCCTCTTCGCGGGCAAGCCCGCTCCCACAGGAATCTTCATTGGCCAAAAATTTGCCGTTTACCCTCTCGAATGTCGGGAAAGGGTGGCGGTGTGTTGTGCTTTGTTTTTGTTTTTGTTTTTACGGTGCCCGGGCGGTTGATGCGGAGTTCTGGGTCGACCATGGCGAAGAGCTTGAACAGCGCTTCAATGCCTGGGCTGTGCGCTAACCCAGCAACCGTGTGAAGACGCAAATCCCTGTGGGAGCGGGCTTGCCCGCGAAGGCGGCGGGCCAGTCAACATTAATGTTGCTTGTGCCGGCCTCTTCGCGAGCAAGCCCGCTCCCACAAAAAGCAGTGCGATACCTCGGGTTCAAGCTTTGCCGGGTTTGCGCAGTGGTGATGGTAGTCAGCTAAAACGCAGGACCCTGTGGGAGCGGGCTTGCTCGCGAAAGCGGTTTGTCAGCCACATGGATGCTGGATGTGCCGCCGTCTTCGCGGGCAAGTCGGATCGCCGCACCGCCGCTCCCACAGGGATTTCGTCGTTCGGATTTTTATTGGTTTTTCCTGCTGATAATTGGCCATTACTGCGCAATCTTTTTTAAGGTTTAAAGGCACAAATTAACTAATTTTCCTCCCCGCGCTCTTTGTCCATGATCGGCTCCAACAAGAAATGCGCCGTCCCGTCTGCGCACACCGAAGTACGAACACGTACTCATCCTTGCCTTGGAGTTCGTCATGTCCACCACCGCTTCATCCGCCCCGCTCATCGAGAAACACACGATCGGGTACGTCCCTCCTGAGGATCGCCACGGAAAGGTCAAAGATCTGTTCACCCTGTGGTTCGGCGGCAATATCGCGCCGTTGCCCATCGTCACCGGCGCGCTTGGCGTGCAGTTGTTCCACCTGAACCTGGTCTGGGGCATTGTCGCGATCATCGTCGGCCACCTGGTCGGTGGTGTGCTGATGGCGCTGCACTCGGCGCAAGGCCCGCAGATGGGCATCCCGCAGATGATCCAGAGTCGCGCGCAGTTCGGTTCCCTGGGTGCATTGCTGGTGGTGGTGATTGCCGGCGTGATGTACATCGGCTTCTTCGCCTCCAACATCGTCCTGGCCGGCAAGTCGCTGCATGGCGTGGTCGAGAGTGTGCCGGTGTCGGTGGGCATCGTCCTCGGCGGCCTCGGTTCGGGGATCATCGGCATCATTGGCTACCGCTTCATCCACGTGCTCAATCGCATCGGCACCTGGGTGCTGGGCCTGGGCATCGTGCTGGGCTTCGGCTACATCCTGACCCACGTACAGACCGATGACTTCCTGACCCGCGGCAGTTTCAACATCTCCGGCTGGCTGGCCACGGTGTCGCTGGCAGCGCTGTGGCAGATCGCGTTCGCGCCTTACGTATCCGATTACTCGCGCTACCTGCCCAAGGACGTCAAGGTCAGCTCGACCTTCTGGGCGACCTACCTGGGTTCGTCGCTGGGCTCGATCCTGTCCTTCGTGTTCGGCGCGGTCGCCGTGCTGGCCACGCCAGTGGGCATGGACACCATGGACGCGGTGAAACTCGCCACCGGTGCCATTGGCCCGTTGATGCTGGTGCTGTTCCTGCTCAGCGTGATCAGCCATAACGCCCTGAACCTTTACGGCGCCGTGCTCTCGGTGATCACCTTGCTGCAAACCTTCGCCCACCGCTGGATTCCGACCGCGCAAAGCCGGGCGGTGCTGTCGCTGATCATCCTCGCCGGTTGCTGCGTGGCGGCCATCGGCGCCTCGGCGGATTTCATCGGGCATTTCGTCGACCTGGTGCTGGCGTTGCTGGTGGTGCTGGTGCCGTGGACCGCGATCAACCTCATCGACTTCTACGCGATCCACAAGGGTGACTACGACATCGCCTCGATCTTCCGCGTCGACGGCGGCATCTATGGCCGCTTCAACCCGCAGGCGCTGCTGGCCTACGCCATCGGCATCGTGGTGCAGATTCCGTTCATGAACACGCCGATCTACACCGGCCCCGTGGCGGTGCATATCGATGGCGCGGATCTGTCGTGGCTGGTGGGCTTGATCGTCACGACGCCGCTGTACTACTGGCTGGCGAACCGCGATACCGCTTATCGTCGCCGGCAGAACGTGGCGGGTCTGATGTCGGGCAACCTATAAAGGACGCTGGAACCGGCGTGGCGGGTTGAAATGATTGTGTAATTCGGGATGGTCGTTTGCCGGGTGTATCGCTATGCTCAGCAGGTTTGCCAAACGCCAATGATAACAATCACAGTGAAACCATGAGCCAATCAGACACGCGAGCGACTGTTCTAGCGCTGTATCCGGAAGACTCCCGCGAGGCCGCGGCATTGCTCAAGCAGGCAGTGCCGCTGATGGTTCGTCACAACATTCCGCCCAACCCGGTGCACTACGCGCTCTGGTACACCTACAGCAAGGGCCAGGAGCCGGAGCTCAATCGGCACCTGGACCGGGTGGTCAACGATTTCGACTCTTTCCCACCGGAGTCGGCGGCCAAGCTGTTTCGCGAGTACATAATCCGCGATGAACTGGCGGACGCCCGCTCCGGGCAGCAGGACGCAATCAACCTGGTCGACGACATGGAGCGCGATGTGTCGCGCAGCGTGAAGGGCAACCAGAACTTCCAGGCCAGCCTCGGCCAATACCTGCAAATGCTCGAAGAGCCCGCCGACGAGCGCTTGCCGAGCATCCTGGTCCAGCTGCAACAGAGTACCCGGCTGATGCAGGGGCAGCAGGAGCACTTCCTCGCCCAGTTGCAGTCGGCGCAGCATGAAATCAAAAGCCTGCGGGACAAACTCGAACGCGCCCAACTGGCCGCGACCCTCGATGGCCTGACCGAATTGCTCAACCGCAGCACCTTCAACCGCCAGCTTGAACAGGCGATGAGTAACGCGGCGACCGGCGTGGCGCTGGTGATGCTGGATATCGACCACTTCAAGCAATTCAACGATCAGTACGGCCATCCCTTGGGCGACCGCGTGCTTCAGCATGTCGCCCGGGTGTTGCGCGATTCGCTGTCCGGCGAAGCGTTCGCGGCGCGTTACGGCGGCGAGGAGTTCTGCGTGGTGCTCAAGGACTGCCAGGACCTGGCCACCGCGGGCGCTTTTGCCGAGCGTCTGCGCCTGAAAATCCAGTCGCTGCGGGTCAAGGCCCGGGGCACCGACACGGTGCTGGACACCATTACCGCGTCGTTCGGCGTGGCCCATGCACAACCTGGCGACACACTGGAAAGCCTGTTGACCCGCGCTGATGACGCGCTGTACCAGGCCAAGCGCAACGGGCGCAACCTGGTACGTCAGCAGCCAGACGTACCTGTCGCGGCCGGTTAACCGAGGATGAAGTAGACCTTGCGCACCGTGGAGTGGCTACAAGCAGAGCGGCATCGGTCGCGATGGTCGTCAACGATAACGCGGGTTGGCGGGTACCCTGCGGCGCTCTCGGGTTTATCGCGAGCAAGCTCGCTCCTACATCCCCACACATAGGTTATTACACCCACCTGACTGGGCCTTTATCACCAAACTTGCGTCTCGCCTGGCACACCGTCAAACAGCTTGTTCATTAACTTGGACTTTTTCTTCGCCCTGTGGTGGTGGCTCATTCGCTGCTTAACCCCTTGGTACCATGCCCGATACTTCAAGCTTCGCGAGGGTGCAAGCCACGGTTTGACCTTCTTCCTCTCCTGCGGTCCTGCCGAGACCTGTTTTCCCTGACGCATTCCAGTGGCAGACGAACGGTCAATTGCATTGCACTGTGACGGTGCGTCTCTATATAGTGGCATAACAATATCACACCTTGGTCAGCGGAGCTGCATTCACATCGTTGGGCGCTCTGGCTGACGCCTTGCCCAATAGAGAATGTGCATGCCAAACCGCTCTTTACACTTCAAGTTGTTCTGGACGGCCCTGACTGGAACAGTGGTCGTCATGGCGCTGCTCCTGGGTTCCATTGCCTGGATCGCTTATGGCACGTCGCTAAAGGAAACCTCTGCGCTGGTCGAGACCATCGTCAAGGCCAATGCCAAGGAAGTCGAAGTTGAACTGGGGGCCGGCTTTACCGTGGCCGAGTCGCTGGCCAGTGTCGCCACGGCGATGCAGCAACAGCACGTCGAGCGCCGGGCCGCCGATGCCATGACGCGCCAGTTGCTCGAGGCCAATCCGAACCTGTTGGGCCTGGGGCAATACTGGGAAGCCAACGCGTTCGACGGCAAGGACAGTGACTTCGTCAACCAGCCGAACCACGACGCCACGGGCCGTTACCTGACGTACTGGAATCGCGCGAACGGCACGGTGAAGTCCGAGCCGCTGAGCGGGTACGCCCCGGAGAATGCCGATAACCAGTACTACTACCGGCCGCTGCACACCCGCCAGTCATGGGCGACCGAGCCCTACGTGTACAGCACGGGCAACGGCCAGAAAGTGATGCTGGTATCGATCATGGCGCCACTGTTGCAGGGTGGCAAAGCGCTGGGTGTGGCCGGTGTCGATATTCCGCTGGAAAACATCAACCGGCAGTTGGCGAAAATCGATGCCTATAAAGGCTACGGTGCGCTGGTCTCCAGCGACGGGCTGTACGCCAGCCATCCCGATGCCAAGCGCCTGGCACAACCGGCCGATGATTTGCCGGCTGAAGCCAAAAGTGCCATCAAGGCCGGCCAGCCCTATCATTTCGAGCGCGATGGCTGGGGCTATGTGCTGCAACCGGTGCGCATCGGAAAGGCTCCGAACAGTTGGGCATTGATGGTGGCCTATCCACTGGCCGAAGCCATGGCCGGCATCAATCACTTCCTCTATACCGCGGTGGTCATCGGCCTGGTGGCGCTGCTGGCGCTGGCCATTGTGCTCTGGCATTTGCTGGCATGGCAGATCCGTCCGCTGTCGGGCCTGACGGTCGGTATCCAGGCCTGGGGCGGCGAACTAGGCCTGCGTTTCGAACAACGCAGCGGCGATGAAACCGGCAAGCTGGCCGGGGCCTTCAACCAGTTCATCCAGCGCCTGGGGGACCTGGTGGGGTCGATCCGCCACAGCAGCGCGACGCTGATGCAGATCTCCACGCACCTGGGCGACACCACCCAGGCGGTGGCCGAGCGCGCCACCTCGCAACACACGGCCACCGAGGAAATGGCCAGCGGCGTCACGGCGCTGGCGCACTCGGTGACGGAAATGTCCCAGCAGGCCGAGGACGTGGAGCAGCTGGCGCGCAATACCGAAATGCTGACCACGCATATCTCCGGGGACATGAGCCAGACGCTCGCCGGCATCACCCACATCGACCAGACCATGGATGTGGTGGCTGGCGCCGTGGGCGATTTGGAAAAACGTTCGCAGCAGATCGCCGGCATCATCGCGGTGATCCGCAGCATTGCCGACCAGACCAATTTGCTGGCGCTCAACGCGGCGATTGAAGCGGCGCGGGCAGGAGAGCAGGGTCGCGGGTTTGCGGTGGTGGCCGATGAAGTGCGGCAACTGGCCGAGCGCACCAGCCGTTCAACCGGGGAAATCGGCGAGATGATCGGCGCCATCGGTTCGGACGTGCGCAACACCGTCGCCAACGTGCAGCAGGTCGGTGAGGCGGTGCGTCAGGGTGTCGTGCAACTGACCACGTCGGCGCAGGGTGTCGACCAGATCCGCCAGCATGCCCAGGACATTCTGACGCGCATCAGCGAAGTGGCGCGCCAGACCCAGAGCCAGGCCGCGACGGGGGAGCAATTGTCCGTCGCGATACAGGGTGTGAGTCGGATTTCCGAGCAGAACGATCACGCGATCCGCAGCCTGCTCGATCAGTCGTTGCAACTGCGCGACCAGGCCGGTTCGCTGAACCGGCAACTGACCCAATTCAAGGATTGAGCCGGTTGCCGTCACTTCTCGATCAGTGGAACGGGAAGATGTAGTTCATCCATGCAGCCATGCGCAGAAGGATTTTGCGCATCATCGCGATGTGATGGAAATGCTGGCTGTATAACGCGGCCTGGCCATAGGCCCCACCGGGCATCTGGTTGGCATACTGGGCATAGTCGGGATCGGTGATTTCAATGATCACCGGGACCCGGCCGGCCGGTGGTGAACCGGTGAAACCGATCAGCGTGCCCGATGGCTGGATCTGGCCTTCGGCGATGACCGACACGACGGTTTTCACCTTGCCTTCGAACACCTTGCCGGGAATGCCGTCGAAAGCGACTTCCGCCTCGTCGCCTTCGGTCAGGCGCAACAGGCTGTTCTGGCGCATCCACGCGGAGAAGTAGTGCCCTTCGGCGGGAATGAAGACCATCGAAGGGCGCAGCGGCAACTTGGTCGCCATCATGCCCGGGCGCAGCGAAACGTGGGTGACGAAGCCTTTGCTCGGCGCACGGACCGTGGTGTTGTCGAGTTCGTACTGCGCGCTGTCCAGTTGTGCCTTGAGGTCGTCACTGCGCGCGACCACCATGTCCAGTTCCCGTTGGGTGCTGAAATTACGCTTGATCAGCTCGGTGATCCGCGCGCGATCGGCCTGGGCGGCAATCAGCTGAGCCTTGAGGGATTTGAGCCGGTATTCGAACGGCGCCGGGTCGATGCGAAACAGCACATCGCCTTTTTCCAGGGGCTGGTTGGTCTTTACCGGTACATCGATCACCTGGCCGCTGACCACCGGAATCACCGGAACCGATACGAAATAGGAACGCGCCACCTCGGAGTAGGGGTGGTTGTAGTTCATCGTGAAAATCATCGCGCCGACAATCACGATCCCGCCCAGCACCGCCGTGGGCACTGTCCATTTGTTCAATGGAATGCGGAAGATCTTGAAGATGGCTACGCAGATTGCCGCATACGTCAGAACGAGTAAAAGATCCATGGATCAAAGGCCCTCGCCGAGATTGTTCGTTGGCAGCCTGCTCTGTGCAGTACCGGTCGCTGCCTCGAGGCGCTCGATCCGGCCTTGCAGTTCGGCGACCTGTTGTTCGAGGTGAACCACATGGCTCTTTGGTGAGTGTCCGTCACTGAAACCCCAGCCCCGGTCCTCTCGATAGGCCATCGCCCAGATCCACAGGAACGGCCACAGCGCGTGCAGGGTGAAGAGGCTGACCCAGCCGGTGGCGTGGATCGCATCCTGGTGAGGGTGGTTGCGGTGGACGGCAATTTCATAGGGAATGTCGTGGAGCAGGATGATCCCGTAAAACAGAACAAGCCCGACAAAGACCAGCAGGCCCAGGGCGAAGTAATCAAGCATGAACCACTCCTCTTGAAGCAGGTAACGTGTGCGGATGAGTGTAGCCGTTCAATCTACACTTGACAGGGATGCGGATATCCAGCCGGAACAACCGGTGCCTGGCCCAAGCATCGACCGATACCGTGCAAGCACACTGCGACGAGGTGAATTCATGCCAACCAATGGTCAATTCGAGAGGGCGCCTGTACTTGACCCTGTCGAGCGCATTACCGAGGTGATCTTCGGCCTGCTGATGGCCATGACGTTCACCGGCACCATCAGCGTGGCCACGGCGGACCAGGCAGCCGAACGCACGATGATGATTGCCGCACTCGGCTGCAATCTCGCCTGGGGACTGGCCGATGCGGTCATGTACCTGTTGCGCGCACTGGTCGAGCGCACGCGCAGGATCAAGCTGTACATGGCCTTGCGCAACGGCACGGACGCCGCGGCCGGTCAGGCGCTCGTTGCGCAGGTGTTGCCGTTGCAATTGGCGACGGCGGCCGGCAGCGAGGGGCTGGAGTTGTTGCGCCGTCGGCTGCTCGATCAGCCCTCCTTGCCGATCAGGGCCGGCCTGGGCTGGAGCGACTTCAGGGGCGCCCTCGGCGTTTTCCTGTTGGTCGTGGGCTCGACATTTCCGCTGGTGGTGCCGTTCATACTGCTCGATCAGACGGCACTCGCCATTCGCCTGTCCAACCTGATCGGGCTCGTGGTGCTGTTCCTCGCAGGCTGGATGCTCGCCAGATACGCTGGCGCCACGCAATGGCAGGGTGGGGTGATCATGGCCGCCACGGGAGGTGTGCTGATCCTTGCGATCATTGCACTCGGTGGCTGACAACCGGTCATAATTCAGCACACTAAAGACTCATTCTCATTTACTATTGCCCTTCCATTTACGTCGGGCAGCCCGGTATGGATGTTCTTGCCGCAATCCATCTTTATTTATCCCAATGGGTGATCGAGCCGGTCACCCGGCAGTTCCTGGGCATTTTCGACTTCAACGGCAGACTCGGTCTAGCCTTTCTCTGCATGTCTTACGGCGTCGCCTATTGCCTGTTCCGCCACCGAAAATCCAGGGGCCTGACCGACGCGCGCTCATTCGGGCAGTTCATCGGCGGCCGCCGGGTGTACCTGCATCGCTCGGCGCTGCTCGACTATCGCTACTACTTCGTACTCGCCATCCTCAAGGTTGCCCTGGTGCTACCCATCGTCGCCCTGGTGGATCCGTACGTCTTGCGTTCAGCGGACTACATCGCATTCTTCACCCACCTGTGGGGCGCGCGTACGCAAGTGGAGGAGCACCTGGCGCTGACCCTGCTCTATGGGCTGGGCGTATTTCTGGTCAAGGATTTCAGCCATTACTGGGGCCATCGCGCTTTTCATTCGCGGTATCTGTGGGCCTTTCACAAGGTCCATCATTCGGCACCCGTGCTGGTACCGGCGACGGCCAGTCGCGTGCACTTTCTGGAAGAAGTGGTCGAAAAGCTCACGGACATCATCTGCGTCGGCGCGTTTGCCGGTGGCTTCTGGTATGTCTGCGGCGGGGAGATCAGCCGCTATACCTTGTTCGGCGTGACCTACATGGTGTTCATCTTCAATGCCCTGGCGGCCAACCTGCGTCACAGCCACGTCTGGTTGTCCTTCGGACCGGTGCTGGAACGGGTACTGAGCAGCCCGGCGCAACACCAGATTCATCACAGCGATGCACCGCGACACTTCAACAAGAACTTCGGCATCAATCTGTCACTGTGGGACTGGATGTTCGGCACGCTCTACGTCACCCGGTCCACACCCGAGTCCATTCACTTCGGCACCGGTGAGAACGATCACGAGCGTTACCTGACGCTGCGGGGGCTGATCGTCACGCCTTTCGTGGATGTCGCCCGCAAATTCTTCCCTGGAAAACCCCGGAAAGCACAGCCTCAAAGCGGATCTGATCCGTATTTTTCAGCGCAATCTGCCTCTGTAACGGATACAGCCGCCAGCCCACAATAAATCCCCGGTACGGTAGCCCTCGGCGCCGCTGTACCGCCAATTCATAGTGTGGGAGGCCCCATGGCCAAGATGACGATTTTTCTCGGCGGTTTTCTGCTGTTGACCATTCTTATCGGTGTGCTGGCGACGATTCCGCCGGCGTGATTACATCCGTTGCTGCTCGTCGCGGTATGACTCACCCACATAGGTAACAAAACAGTTCGAGCAACTGGTGCCCATCACTTGATACTCAACGGTGCGGCGTTGGCCCCGGGAATCTTCATAGGTCATGTGCGCCGGAACCGGTCCGCATTCGTTGGCGATTTCCGATACTTCGATGACGCGCTTGATATCAAGCCTGGTGCCGTATGTGTAGGTTTCAACCGGCGGTTGGCTGGTGGCGGCAGTCGAGTGGCTGTCGTCTGCAAAGGCCTGGGTGCCGGCGCTGCCAAGCGCAAGCAAGAGTGCGATGTTCAACAGTTTCATGATCTTCACCTCGTGGTTAAAGCGTTATCCCTTGAGCCTTTTTTCCCGCGTGAGTGAATAGCGCCTGTTTGGCTTTACTCACTTGGGTAGAACCGATGGTAGGCGTTTGGCAAGGGTGCAAATATCGGTCGGCGGGATAAACACTGTTGCCGGATTGATCATGAATAGAGGGGGCTTTGGCTAGTGCCGGTCAGTTAAGCGGTAATGCGATCTGTAGCAGCTGCCGAGCCTGCGAGGCTGCGTTCGGCTGCGAAGCAGTCGTAAATTCAGTCATTGCGGTACGTCAGGCAGGCTGCGTCAGCTGGACTCACGACTGCTTCGCAGCCGAACGCAGCCTCGCGGGCTCGGCAGCTGCTACAAAGGGTGTCGCGGTCGTTCTTGAAAAAGCATTTGCATGATAGATAAGGTGCGCTTTCGCTTCTGAACGCCGAGGGCAGGCGTGATCAAACGCCATGACGCAGTAGTGAATATCTCAGGCAACTGCGCCGTCACCGGCGATACATTGAGTCAGCGCGGAAAAAAACATAATGGTCACCTTCCGACAAGAGAATGCGACCTCTCTCCTGTCGGTCCCTGCCATACATTTGAGCTTTTCCGCGCTTGGCAAAACTGTGCACGAATGAGCGTGCCCGGTAATTTACAATGGTGGCGGGATTACTTCTCGACCAGTATTTTCGGGTTGGCACTGCCCCAGACGGTGTAGAGGTCGGCCAGAAGCGCACCATTGATCTCTTCGACTTCAGCCTGGCTGACTTCGTTTGCGCCTTGCTTGCCAAATAGCACTACTTCATCACCTGCCTTGACGTCGGGTGCATCCGAGACATCGACCATCACGGTGTTCATCGAAACCTTGCCCACCACCGGTACGCGATGACCATTGATCAATACCACGCCTTTATTGGTGAACACGCGGCGATACCCATCGGAGTAACCGACCGTGATGTTGGCAAGTTTCGAATCACGTGTCAGGGTGAAGGTGCGGTCGTAACCCACTGTGTTTCCAGCGGGATAGTCATTGACCGAGGCCACATGCGACTTGAATTGCATCACGCGCCGATATTCAGTGCGCGAAATGACGGTATCGCCAAACAACGCGCCGCCCGTGCGCACCATGTCCAGGCGCGATTCGGGTACTTCCAGGGTGGCGAAGGAGTTGGCCGCGTGCAGGGTGATTTTCTTGCGATCGAGCTGGGCCACGTCCATCAGCCAGGCCGCTTGTTCGTTGAAGGTTGCCAGGCCCTTGCGTACGTCGTCCTTATCCTCCACCGCGAAGTGGGTCATGATTGCGACCACTTCCAGATTCGGTACCTTTGTGATTGCCACGGCGTCTTTCTTGCCCTGTTCGGTCGCCATTTCCACGCCGTTACGGCTCATGCCGCTTGAGTTGAGGCCGATGTGCACCTGCAGTTTGCGACCGTGCTTATGTGCAAGATCGGCCGCCTGGCGGGCGAAATCGAGGTTGCCCACCAGTTCCTCGATGTTGTACTGCAGAGCATTTTCCAGCTCCCCCAGGGAAGCGGTGCGAACACGGATCAACTGGCCTTTAAAGCCGCTTTCGCGAACCACTCGCGCCTCTTCGTTACTGGCGACCGCCACACAGGGTACACCGAGCGCGATCACCGAAGGCATCACCAACCCGATACCATGACCATAAGCGTCGGCTTTCAGTACCGCACAGAGTTTCGACTTGCCGGCCAGCTCCGCTTGCAGGGTACGGATATTGTGCTCTAACGCGGTCTTGTTGATTTCAATCCAGGCATTACTGATTTGCGCAGTCAGCTCGGAGTTGCCGTTAGTGAGCGACAGCGGCGGCGCCGCCTGGGCCTGGCTCTGCAAAAAAAACAGGCCGAGGGACAACGCTAGAACAGTACGAGTAAAGGGCATCTGAAACTCTCCATGTAATCGGTCTTTTTATTATTCCGATGCCGATTATTGGAAGGCGATGTAAGTTGCCGTTGTACGCCGCGTTCTAAGATGTAAAAACATGTAAGGAATATGTTCGCGGCCGTTGTGGGTGCCGGTGTCTGCAATGTGCAAGTCGGGGATCGCGTCGCCCTCTTAACGACACAAGATCAGTTGGGCAGACGCTTGGGCTGAAGCGAGCGCGACCTGTGGTTTTCCTTTCGCCTGTAGCTACATGAGTCCGATCATGCGACCCAGCGCATCACCTTCTCAAGGTGGCCAGTGTGCGCGTCCAGTTGTTCATTGAGAACTACAAAACCCTGCTTCTCATAGAAATGGATAGCAGGCGCATTCGCCGAATACACAGTCAGCCGTAGAGTTGACTTGGATGCCATGGCGTCCGCGAGAAGCTGCGTACCTATACCGTCCCTCTGACGTTCAGGCGATACGAATAGCGCCGCAAGTGTGTCTCCATATACAGAGCAGAACCCTGCTACCGTCCCGTCAGCCTCAAACACTCGGGACATGGCGCCGGGCAGGTAGACCTCACGCATGGCATCAAGCTGGCTATGCCAGAATTCGGGGGCTATGAAGTGATGCGCCTGGATTGACGCTCGTAGCCAAATGTCCAATACGGGCTCCAGGTCAACGTTTCGAAAGTCGCGGATCATGAGGTCTCAACGATTGAGTCAGGAAGAAAACATTGTGCCATATGCGTGCTCCGCGCAACGGTCCTCCGCTTGCAGATCTACCTGGCACTGATTCTGATCAAACAGCAATACATGGGGCTGGAACTGTGACTGCCAACGCCAGCATCGGTTTGCTCTGGACGCTGACAGTCTGTTTGGGCCGCTGGCATGAGTATCGCCCCGTACGGCCTGCCGACTCCGTTGATGGTCATGGTCGCACTGAAGGTTTTTTTGCTCAGCACGCCACTATCGGCTGATCAAGCCTGGGCCAGGCGTCCTATGCGTAACCAGCCAACGACCACTGCGCCAGCTTGGCTTCACGAACATCGCCAGTGCCGACCAGGCATCGACGGTGGCGCTTCAATTGGCTCAAATCATCCAACCACCGCATTTTATATTCTGGTGACTCTGTTTTACTTTCTGCTGAACGCCTACGGCAGGCGTGATCAAACGCGCCAATCACTTTTGTTAAATTTATTGACTTCAAAGTCAGCTTCTAGAAAGATGCAGGCCGCCAGACCTGTTTCGATCTTTTCCCAGCCTCAATCACGTCGCACTGACGGCGCTTGCAGACCTGCAGGCGGTAAATTTCGCCAATCGCTATATACAAAAATATATAGCGATTGGCGAAAACGTCAGGTCACGAGGGGGATCAGGACCCTGGACACCAAAAAAACAAGAGATCCGCACCGGAGTAAACACAATGAAGCTGCAACCCCTGGCCCTGGCCATCACCCTGGGTGGCTTGACCCATCAGGCCATCGCCGCCGGTTTTATCGAAGACAGCAAGGCCTCGCTGAACCTGCGCAATTTCTATTTCAATTCGGACAACCGGGAAAGCCAGGGCAAGGTGGGCAATGCCGCCTACACCAGCCAAGCCAAGGAGTGGGGGCAAGGGCTGCAACTCAACGTGTTCTCCGGATTCACCCAGGGCACCGTCGGCTTTGGCCTGGACGCTATCGCCATGACAGGGCTGAAGCTCGACAGCGGCGGTCGCGTGGGCAAGGCCGGTATCGAGCGCACGCCGGGGGCGCTGTTTCCCACGGACAGCGACGGCCATGCGGTCGATGAGTATTCCAAGGGCGGCGTGACCGGCAAAGTGCGCATTTCCAGGACCGAAGCACGCCTGGGTACCCTGCAGCCCAAGCTGCCGGTGATCAACTTCAACGACGGTCGTCTGCTGCCGCAAACCTTCGAAGGCGGGCAGATCACCTCAAGCGAAATCGACGGCCTGACCCTTACCGCCGGCCAACTGCAAAGCACCAAGACCCGCAGCTCCACCGACGATATCGATCTGCGCATCGGCGGTGCGACGCGTCCCGCCGGTACTCCGGCCAGCACCGCGCTGGCCGACTCGGACAACTTCGTCTTTGCCGGCGGCGACTACAAGATCACCAAGGACCTGACCGCCCAGTACTACTACGGCAGCCTCGAAGATTTCTACCGACAGCACTTCCTCGGCCTCATCCACACCCTGGCCATCGGTCCCGGCGCGCTGAAGACTGACCTGCGCTATTTCAACAGCAGCGCCGATGGCAAGAACGGCAACGCGGCCGGGCGGGCCCAGGGCTACAAAAGCAGCGGTTTCTGGAAAGCGGGGGACGCCCACGCGGGTGAGGTGGACAACAACACCTGGAGTGCCCTGTTCACCTACAGCCTGAGTGGCCATGCCTTCAGCGCCGGCTACCAGCAAGTCTCTGGCGACAGCGCGTTCCCGTTCGTCAATCAGGGTGACGGCGCCACTGCGTACCTGATCACCGACCGGCAGATCGGCAAGTTCCTCAGTGCCGGCGAGCGCACCTGGCTGGCCGAATACGGGTATGACTTCGTGGCGCTTGGCGTGCCGGGGCTCAAGACAGTGGTCACTTATTTGAGCGGCGACAATATCGACTCCGCCGCCGGTGACCGCAAAGAGTGGGAGCGCGACCTGCGCATCGATTACGCGCTGCAAAGCGGTCCACTCAAGGGGGTGGGCATTTCCTGGCGTAACGCCAGCTTGCGTGGCAATGCCAGCAGCGACCTGGATGAAAACCGCCTGATCCTCAGCTATAGCCTGCCGCTGCTTTAAGCACGGTCCCGGTCCTGGCTTGCCGGTGGGCAGCCCAGGACCGTCAGGTGATTGGTCAACCCCGACAGGAGCATCGCCATGCGTTCTATTTTTTCGACTGTGCAAAGCCTTGTTCGCCCCAGCGCCGACCCCGTGTTGTTGTCACGCCCGGTCATCAATGTGGCTGAGCAGACACTGGAAGTGGTCGGGCAAGTGCAGAACCCGCTGTGCCTGAGTGTGGCCGACCTGCATGCCATGCCGGGTTACGACTGGGTGAGACTGACCAGCAATACCTGCGAGGGCAATGCGCAGAAAGCACAGAAAAAGGGCTATCGCGGGGTGCTGCTGCGGGAAATTGTCCTCAAGGCCGGGTTGAAGAGCGACGATCCCAAAGGCTGGAAACGCGCCTACGTGGTGGCGCGTGCCAGTGACGGCTATGTCGCGTTGTTCAGTTGGAACGAACTGATCAATACCGACGTGGGCGATGCGGTACTGGTGGTGTACCGACAACATTCCCACCAGCAGACGGAGCTCGGCGAACACCTTTCATTGGTCTCGGGAAGCGATCGTCATTCCGGGGCTCGTCAAGTGAAGTGGCTGCGCAGCATTGAGCTGTGCAGCATTTTTGGCTGACTCCATCCACAACGCCTACCGAGGAATATGCCAATGCCAGTGTGCAATTCGCTTGGCTTTGATCGACATTCTACGGTCGAGCAGGTGTTGGCCGGCGAACAGTGGCCACCGGAATTCGAAGTGGCCCTGAGGGATCTGCTGGAGCAGATGACCAACGCCGGCCATGACGTCACGCTGCACAACCTCGGTCGGTTCGTCGGCGACTTTGTACCGCGCTACACCCTGGACCGTGCCGAGGAATGGCAGGAATGGGCGACCCGGCGCTGGGTCTCGCAGACCAAACCTGCACTGGTGGACAAACTGGCGGATGTCTTCATCGGCGGTCAGTGATACCGCTGGCGCTCACTGGTATTCATCATGCCGACGCCACCAGGGTCCCGTTTCATTGCGGCCCTTGGGCGCGCGGTCGAGCCATTGGTACATGCTCCACAATCCATCCAGGCCTCGCGCGTAGGTGGAGTAGGTGTGATAGATCTCGCGGTCCTCCAATACGAACGTGCTCAACCCTGGCCGGTCGCGGGTATAGGTCGGCGCATCGGTGCCACAGGTCGCGGCGAACTGTTTCACCGGTTCCGGTATTTCACTGGCGTCCATGGCATGGCCGCCGCGCTGGTAGTTGTATTCGACCAAGCCTTCACGCTGCTGGGCTTCGGTGAAGTAGACATTGAAGTCGGCAGTGAAATCGCTGTCGGCGGCCGAGGCCCAGGGGAAGGTCCAGCCCATTCGGCGCTTGTAGGCCTGCAGTTTCGCCAACGGCGCGCGGGATATCGCCATCAGGGTCACGTTGTGGTTCGCCAGGTGGATGACGATGGGGTCGAAGCCATCGGCGATGGCGGAGCAGGACGGGCAGCCGGCTGTGTAGTCGGGGCCGAACATGAAGTGGTAGACCAGCAGTTGCGAGCGCCCTTGAAAGAGTTCGGCCAGGGTGGCGCTGCCGTTGTCGGTATCGAAGCGGTACGTCTTGTCGAGGCGAACCCATGGCAATGCCTGGCGTTGCCTGGCCACTTCATCGCTGCGTCGGGTCAGGGCCTTTTCCGCTTCGAGCAGTTGCAAACGTGCCGCCAGCCATTGTTCCCGGGTCGTGGTTTTGTGCGTGTTCATCGTTGTACGCTCCTGGTGAAAGGTCGTGATTTAGACTAAACCCGGGTATCGAATGATGGGAGTGACAAGCGTGGCGGGATTTCGATGGACTCGATGATCACGGCAGCCGCGCAGGCGCTGGCGGCGGGCAATCCGCTGGGTGCACTGGATCGTGTGGCCTTGCGCGACGATGCACCGGCGTTGGCCCTGCGCGGTATCGCCATGGCGCAACTGGGCGATCTGGTGCGGGCCAGGGCGCTGGTCAAGCGTGCGCAACGGGCCTTTGCACCCAGGGAAGTGCTGGCCCGGTCACGCTGTGTGGTGGCCGAGGCGGAAATCGCCCTGGCTTCGCGGGAGCTCGGGTGGCCGGTCAAGGCGCTCGAAACGGCGCGGGTCACCCTTGAACACCACGGTGATCGGGTCAATGCCGCCCATGCGCGTTATCTGCAAATCCGCCGTTTGCTGTTGATCGGACAGCTCGACGAGGCGCAGCAGTTATTGGCCGAACTCGACCCCGACCCATTGCCGCCGGCCTTGCGGGCAACCCATGAACTGGTGTTGGCGGGGATCGCCATTCGCCGTGTGCAAGCGCACGCGGCGCGGGAGGCGTTGAACAGGGCCGGGCAGGCAGCTGGTCAAACAGGGATTGCCGCGCTCATCGCTGAGGTCCGGCACGCTGCGTATCTGCTGGATGCCCCCGCCGCGCGCCTGATTGCCCAGGGTGAAGTACGGCCGCTGTTGCTCGATGACGTTGAAGCGTTGTTCTGTTCAACGTCACTGGTGGTGGATGCCTGCCGGTACGTTGTGCACGGTTGTGGCATGTCGGTGCCGCTGGCGACGCGGCCGATCCTGTTCGTGCTCGCCCGTGCCTTGGCCGAGGCCTGGCCCGCCGACGTTGCGCGGGAAGTGCTGATCGCCCGGGCATTTCGTCTGAAGCTCTCGGATGAGTCCCATCGCGCCCGGCTTCGTGTGGAAATCGGCAGGCTGCGCAAGGCACTCAAGCCGTTGGCCGACGTCATCGCGACGACCCGCGGTTATGCCCTGCAATCGTCGGTGTGTACGCACGTGGTGGCGCTGGCGCAACCGGTCGAGGAAAAATTTGCCGCGGTATTTGCCTGCCTCGCCGATGGCGAGTCGTGGTCGAGTTCCGCCCTGGCACTGGCGCTGGGTACCAGCCAGCGCACGGTGCAACGGGCGCTCGATACACTGGCGGAGCAGGGCAAGGTGCAGTGGTTTGGCCGTGGCCGTGCACGGCGCTGGATGACGCCACCGGTGCCGGGATTCGCGACGACCTTGTTACTCCCGGCACCGCTGCCCGGTGGCTAGGATGAACGCCACCAACCCCCATCGAGGAATGCCAGATGAAAAACGCAACTGCTGAAATCATTCGTGAATATGGCCCGTTTGCCGATGTCGACCATGTGTGCGGCGTCACCTGGGACGGCGAAAAGGTCTGGTTCGCCAGCAACAGCAAAATCAACGCCCTGGACCCGGAGAGTGGCAAGGTGCTGAGCTCGATCGATGTCGCTGCCCATGCGGGCACCGCGTTTGACGGGGAGCACCTGTTCCAGATCGCCGAAGACCGCATCCACAAGATCGACCCCCGCAGCGGCCGCATCCTCTCGACGATTCCTGCCCCCGGCGCCGGTACCGATTCGGGGCTGACCTGGGCCGAAGGGACGTTGTGGGTGGGCCAGTACCGCGAACGCAAGATCCATCAGATCGACCCCGAGACCGGCAAGATCCTGCGCACCATCGAATCCAACCGTTTCGTCACCGGCGTGACCTGGGTGCAAGGTTCACTGTGGCATGGCACCTGGGAGGGCGACGAGAGTGAACTGCGGCGCATCGACTCGCAAACCGGTGAAGTATTGGAGAGCCTCAAGATGCCGGAAGGCGTGGGCGTGTCGGGGCTGGAGTCCGATGGCGGCGAGCGGTTGTTCTGCGGTGGCGGCAATAGCGGCAAGGTGAGGGTGGTGCGTCGGCCTTCGTGATGCACGGATCTGTGTACACCCACTTACCCTGTGGGAGCGGGCTTGCTCCGGGCGGCGTTCCGACGAAGGCGGTGTGTCAGACGACATTGATGTTGAAAGTGCCGGCCCCTTCGCTGGCAAGCCAGCTCCCACCTTTGATCTGTGTCGGCCACGAAATCGGCGTACACCCATTTACCCTGTGGGAGCGGGCTTGCCCGCGAAGGCGGCGTGTCAGACGACATTGATGTTGAAAGTGCCGGCCCCTTCGCTGG
>NZ_JBWKWD010000041.1:0-14151 GCF_059422045.1 Pseudomonas sp. GW821-FHT02A08 | reverse complement strand
TGGCGTGTCAGACGACATTGATGTTGAAAGTGCCGGCCCCTTCGCTGGCAAGCCAGCTCCCACCGTTGATCTGTGTCGGCCACGAAATCGACGTACACCCACTTACCCTGTGGGAGCGGGCTTGCCCGCGAAGGCGGCGTGTCAGACGACATTGATGTTGAATGCTCCGGCCCCTTCGCTGGCAAGCCAGCTCCCACCGTTGATCTGTGTCGGCCATAGGTGCCGGCTGTCCTTACGCAGACCGATTCGAGGCTTAGTTTTTTTCCGTCCTGCCATGTTTTCTGCTGGTCGAAATCGGTCTAAAAGCCCGGTTGGCAACTGTGCCTGTTTTGCTATCCTCAACCATGTAGGTGAAGACGCAGACTGATGCGCAAAAGGATAGCAAGGAGACGTGGGGCGCGTTCCGAAGGGTACACGGTTAGAAAGATCCCCGCGCTGGGATCCAGCCCTTATGCCGTGTGAAGCAGAAGAGTTCCATTACAGTTTCACGACTCTTTTGTGGGAGGCCTGATAAACCTTGTAAGCCGGAGACCAGCACCGGCCACCTACTTGTTACATTCACCCACAAAGCCCGCCCGGTGCGGGCTTTTTAATGCCCGCAAGATGGGGCCGGCCAGCGGCTCAAGGCGCGCCAAACAGCATGGTCCAGTAAACACCGTTGTCGCTGCGCGCGTTGGCGGCGTAAGCGGCACCGACCTGGGTGAACATCGGGTTCATCAGGTTGGCGCAGTGCCCGGGGCTGGCGAGCCAGCCGGCCATGGCCTTGCTGGGTGAACCCTGTCCGGCGGCGATGTTTTCACCGATCTGCCGACCACGGTAACCGGCGGCTCTGGCACGGTCGGAGGGCATGTCACCGTCGCGGTCCTGGTGGGCAAAATAGTTGCCGTAGGCCATATCCTTGCTGTGGCTTTGTGCCGCGGAACCCAACGCTGTACTCCAGGATAGCGGCCGCGCGGCGGCGAAACGCTGGCGACCGCACAGGCGCGGTTTGGCCCGGGCTGCATTGACCTGCGCCAGCAACGCCTGTGCGGCGCTGCGTGGATCGCCGGTTTTTCCGTCGAGCACCGGCCGTGCCAGCACCACCTGCCATTCACTCCCGGCGCGGCTGACGCCGATGTCGGCGTATTGGTTGTCGAGCAGTGCGGCGCAGTGCTCGTCCTGGAACAGATCGAAGGCTTCTTCGGCATCCCGTGCACCCACCACGCGGATGGACCGCACCATGGTTGCCTGATAGCCGGAGGCCTTTAACCGGTCCCGCAATCCACCGCCATAGCCGACGGGCAGGGCCAGGTTCGACTTGAGCGTCAGGGGTGATAAACGTTGCGTCGGCCGCCGGTCACAGCGTTGCGGATGGGCGCGATAGTCGTTGATGGCGTCCACCAGTTGCCGTTGCCCGTCGGCGTGGGCGGGGCTGGCAAAAACGGGGAGCAGGGGAAACAGGCACAGCGAAGAAAAGCGCAAGGCAACGACAGTTTGGCGCATGGACGGACAACTCTGATGAGATGACTACGAAGAAAGGGGGAAAAGCGCTGGGCTATGACTGGTGCCTTGAAACAAGGTTCACGGCGGGCACCTGTCTATTTTCGGGCGTAGCCATGAGTCCGACCAAGGATCCCCCATGGGCTTTTCGACTCCGAAGAAACCTGCCAGCGAGACAACGCCGGAAATTGGCAGCAACGGCTGTCACGCAGGCGCTAGGCAGGCTGATCGGTATCGGCTGGAGCAGCTTCTGTCGCAACGTCCGGGGTTTCGCTCGGTCGCAGCCTGAAGCGACAGACATGCCCGCCACGTACCATGCACTCGCTGTGTTCGACTTCACCGCCACCTAACGCGCCGATCAAGGCCAGGTCCAGTTCGCAGACCACCGGGTGCTCGGCGGCCAGGCGATGGAACACGCAGTTATGGGCGACGATTTCCGGGGTGCCGCCTGAACGAAAAAACACCTCGGCCTCGTAGCCCGCCTGGTTCATGTGCTGCACGATCCTGGCTTCATCCACGACCTGCTGTTCTCGGTCCGAAGCCAGTTTGCGGCCCATGCTGCGCATCAGTGAAGTCAGGGCTTCGGGGCCGATGATGCCCGCCACCTCATCGATCAAGACGCTGGCCAGCAGCTGATAGTGGCGAGGGAACTGCTCCCGCGCGTGGTCGGTGAGCCGATACAGCTGCTCGGGGCGACGGCCCGTCGGACGGGTGTCGCCGCGCAGCACCAGACCGTCACGCTCCAGCGCCGCCAGGTGTTGGCGGATCGCCGTGCGCGTGACGGCCAGATGTTCAGCCAACTCGTCAATGCTCATGCCGCTCCCATGGTGCAGCAGTGCATTGAGCAGGTCCTGCTGTGTTCGGCCCAGTCCTTCCAGCATGGGATGCCCTCGCGCGGTATCAGAATTTGTCCGGGAATTGCTTGACCAGTGCGCCGGTCAAGGCGTCGGCCAGGGCCAGGATATGCGTGCGCATCATCGCCCAGGTGCGGGCTTCGCCAGCGTAGTCCTGCGTGGCAAATTCATCGATCTGTGCGACGTGGTGACCGCCATGGGCTGACAACATGTTGACCAGTGTGGCTTCAGGCAGATTGGGGTTGGCGGTGGCCAGAAACGCCGCAATCGCCTTGGCATTGCTGGTCAACTCGGTGACGGCGGCCTGCTTGCCCTTGGCGTCCTTGGCCACAGTGGCATCACTGTAGTGTTTCACCGCGCCCCAGTGACCGGCAAGCAGCTTGAGCAGTTGATCCGCCGCCGGCTGGCCGTAGAGCGGGGCGATGCTGTTGGCGATTTTGGTGGCGTTGTCGACCACCTGGTCCGCCGCGACTTTGGCTTGCTTTTTGTTGGCGGATTGATTGGCCAGCGCGTAGTTTCTGATCCAGAAAATGTGTTCGACCCAAAGGTCACGCTCGGCCAGGCGCGTGGTCAGCGCGGGGCTGTCGGCAGTGGTAGGAGAGGCGGCAGGCGTCTGGCTCCAGACCGGTTGCACACACAAAGCCAGCAGGAGCAAAGCCAGGGTTTTGATATTCATGACGGCACCCTCTGAGAGTGGGAATGTTCGACAATATCAATATAGGCATAAAAATATGTTTTTATTGGATGTTGGCGAATTCCCGGATGAACGGCCATGACCTGTCGCCGGCAACGACTGGGGCCTTCCGACAAGTCCCCTCGCCACAAAGTCCGGTGTTGCCGTTACAACCCATCTCCCAGCGCCTTGAGGTATTGAGGACTTTCGCCGATCGAGTTATGCCCCGTCCCCGGTATCACCCGCAGTGACGCCACGCCTTTGGCGAAGTGTGTGTACAAACGCTCGGTGCTCGAGCGCGGAATCACCTCGTCATGCTCGGCCGCGATCACCAATGTCGGCACTGTGATGCGGGCGGCGTACTGCCAGGACGGGTATTTGTCCTTCAACATCCAGCGCACCGGAAACCAGCGGAACTGGCGGGCGGCGAGCCCTTCGAGGCTGTTATAGGGCGTGATCAGCACCAGTCGCGCGGCCGGGCGTTCGCTGGCAAGGCGCACGGCCACCCCGGAACCCAGGCTGCGGCCGACCACCGCCACATGCGGATGGGTGGCATGCACCTGGTCGAACAAGGTGAGGGCATCGCGGGCAATGGCCTCTTCCGAAGGCGAGCCGGAACTGCCGCCATAGCCCCGGTAATGCAGCAGGTACAGGGCGTAGTCAGGGAAAGCCTGGGAGAACCCGGGCAGGTTGCGCGAGACGTCTTCGGCATTGCCGCCGAAATAGATCAGCGCGTTCGGGCCATCGTGAGGACGGACGGAGACCTGCACCTGTGCGTCGGCGACCGGCAGGGTGAGCAGCGTCCCGGCTGCCCCGACGGCGCGTGGTTGCGGGTAATAAATCAGCGCCCGTTGAAATACGAACAGCGTGACGCACAGCACCAGGTACAGGGCAGCGACGATGACGACGAGTAACACCAGGGTGCGTGACATTCGACTAACGTTAGTGGGCGGCATTGACGGCTCGGGGTTTGAAAGTGGCTGGCGCCGCAAGGCTTTCTGAGTGTAGTCAATCGGCCCTTGGCGCGGGTAATCCGGGTTGTCGGCGCAACAGGCCGGCCCCCTGCGACTGGTGAGAAACGTTTTATGAGCCATCCTGAGGGTTACACCCGTAGAGAAGTACTCACGCTGGCTGCCGGTGCTTCGGCGGTCTTCACCTTCGGTCCGGTGGGTGCACAACCCGAGCCGTCGACGGGAACAGGAGGCAAGACCATGCAGACCCGCGCCATTCCTTCCAGCAACGAGTCCTTGCCGATCGTAGGGTTGGGCACATACCGCGGCTTCGATGTCGAGCCTTCGCAACCGGCTTACAAAGACTTGCCCGCAGTGCTCGATGCGTTGTTCGACAAGGGTGGCAAGCTGATCGACAGCTCGCCGATGTACGGTCGCGCCGAACAGACCATTGGCGAGCTGCTGTCGATCCATGAGCCGCGCTCGCCGGCGTTCCTGGCCACCAAGGTGTGGACCCGGGGCCGCGAAGAGGGCATCGCGCAGATGGAACAATCCTTCGCCCTGTTGCAGACCGACCGGATCGACCTGATGCAGATCCATAACCTGCTGGACTGGCAGACGCACCTGCCGACCCTGCGCCACTGGAAGGAAGCAGGGCGCATCCGCTACATCGGCATCACCCATTACACGGCGTCGGCCTATGAAGAAGTGGAAGCGGTACTCAAGGCCGAGCCAGTGGATTTCTTGCAGATCAACTACGCCCTGGATGATCGCGGCGCGGAGAAGCGCCTGCTGCCGTTGTGCCGCGAGCGGGGGGTGGCGGTGATCTGCAACCGGCCGTTTGGCGGTGGCGGCTTGTTGGCCAGACTCAAGGATAAGCCGCTGCCAGGCTGGGCGGCGCAAGTCGGGGTCAAGGGCTGGCCGCAACTGGCGCTTAAGTTCCTGCTGTCGCATTCGGCGGTGACCTGCGTGATTCCCGGCACCGGCAACCCGCGCTACATGGCGGAAAATGCCCGGGCCGGTTTCGGCCCGATGCTGACCGATGCCCAGCGTCAGCAACTGATAGCGCTGGTGGGCTAGCGACTTGTTCAAAGCGTAGCGGCGAGTCGCCGAGCCTCTCCTATACTGATTCGCGTCCATGCCGCGGGAAGTGCATTCACAGCCCTGACGGCGTCCCTGTCCATCACTGCAAGGAGATCGAACATGGCTATCCGAATTGGCGACGAAGCACCGGATTTCACCGCCGACACCACCGAAGGCACCCTCAATTTTCACCAATGGATCGGCGATGGCTGGGCCATCCTGTTTTCCCATCCCAAGGACTTCACCCCGGTGTGCACCACTGAACTGGGTTACCTGGCCAAACTCAAGCCGCAATTCGACAAGCGCAACACCAAGGTCCTGGGCCTCAGCGTCGATCCGGTCAGTGACCACAACCGCTGGGTCGGCGACATCGCCGAGACTCAGGGCACGGCGGTCAACTATCCGCTGATCGGTGACGAAAACCTGGTGGTGGCCAAGCTCTACGACATGATCCACCCCAATGCCAGCGGCGGCGCGCGTACGGCAGTGGACAACGCCACGGTACGTTCGGTGTTCATCGTCGGCCCGGACAAGAAGGTCAAGGCCATGCTGATCTACCCGATGAGCGCCGGGCGCAATTTCGATGAAGTGCTGCGCCTGCTCGATTCCCTGCAACTGAATGCCAGGCATACCGTTGCCACGCCGGTGAACTGGCGGCCGGGTGAAGACGTGATCATCCCGACCTCGGTGTCTGACGAAGACGCGAAGAAGAAATACCCGGATGGCTTCAAGACCCTGAAGCCGTATCTGCGGACGGTGGCTCAGCCGAAGTAGTCGCCAGCCCTGAAGCCGCCTTCGCGGGCAAGCCCGCTCCCACAGGGTCCGAGTCGAAGCACATATCTGTGAACGACTCAGGAACCTGTGGGAGCGGGCTTGCCCGCGAAGGGGCCGCCCCTGCTGGCCGAGTACTTCAAACCAGATACTTTTTAAACCACCCCAGCGTCCGCTCCCACGCCAGCTTGGCCGCCGCCTCGTCATAACGCGGCGTCGAATCGTTGTGGAAACCATGATTGCAGCCCGGGTAGATATAGGCCTCATAGGTCTTGCCCCCGGCCTTCAAGGCTTTCTCATAGGCGGGCCAGCCTTCGTTGATCCGCGTATCCAGTTCGCCGTAGTGCAGCATCACCGGGGCCTTGATCCGGGGCACTTCCTCGGCCGCAGGCTGACGGCCATAGAACGACACGGCGGCCCCCAGTTCCGGATAGGCCACGGCGGCGGCGTTGGTCACGCCACCGCCGTAGCAGAACCCGGTGATGCCGACCTTTCCGGTGGCGGCGGGGTGTTTCATCATCCACTCGACGGCAGCGAAAAAGTCGTTCATCAGCTTTTCCGGGTCGACCGTGGCCTGAAGCTCGCGGCCCTTGTCGTCATTGCCGGGATAACCGCCGACCGAGGTCAGGCCGTCGGGGGCCAGGGCGATGAAACCGGCCTTGGCCAGACGCCTGGCGACGTCTTCGATGTAGGGGTTGAGCCCGCGGTTTTCGTGCACGACCACCACCGCCGGCACCTTGCCGGTGGCTTTGGCCGGACGCACCAGATAACCGCGAACCTGGCCGTGGCCCTTGGGCGACGGGTAGGTGACGTACTCGGCAATGATGTCCGGGTCGGTGAACTCGACTTGCTCGGCCAGCGCATAGTTGGGGCTGAGCGCGGCGAGCAGGGCGCCTGCTGTCATGCTGCCGAAGGTGAACAACGCTGCGCGGTCGAGAAACTCCCGGCGATTGATCTTGCCGTGGGCGTAGTAGTCGTAGAGTTCCAGCAGTTCCGGGGAAAAGTCTTTGGCAGTTAGACGGGTCATCGGTGCAACTCCTCACAGAAGGTTGAACACGGACCTTGTGGGAGCGGGCTTGCTCGCGAATGCGGTGTGTCAGGCGTCAATGTCTTCGACTGACACACCGCATTCGCGAGCAAGCCCGCTCCCACAGGGGGGATGGTGATGCCGGTATCTCATTTCAGGCACTGCGCCCCAGCCTTCGCCACCTGCGCATCCTGCTCTGGCTTGACGCCCGACACCCCGACAGCGCCTATCACCTGGCCATCGACAATGATCGGTACGCCGCCTTCCAGCGAAGTCAGCAGCGGTGCTGACAGGAAAGCGTAGCGCCCGGCGTTGACCATGTCCTCATAACCTTTCGATTCGCGCCGGCCGAGGGCCGAGGTGCGCGCCTTTTCGGTGGCGATGTAGGCACTGCTCGGCGCGCAGCCGTCGAGGCGTTCGAGGGCCAGGGGGTGGCCGCCGTCATCGACCACCACTATGGTCACGGCCCATTGATTGGCTTGTGCTTCGGCGTGGGCGGCGGCAAGGATCCGGCCGACTTCGGCCTGGCTCAAGACGGCTTTGCTGTTCATGGGCATCTCCAGGGATTGGTTAAGGCAGGGCGGCTTCGACCAGTTCGATCCAGTGCCGCACCGGGGTTCGCCCCGCGCCATCGAGGTGCGACTGGCAGCCGATGTTGGCCGTGACAATGATCTCGGGATGGCCGCTTTCCAGGGCGTTGAGCTTGTTGTCGCGCAGTTGTCGCGACAGTTCGGGCTGGGTCAGCGAATAGGTGCCCGCCGAACCGCAGCACAGGTGTCCGTCGGGGACGGACGTCAGGGTGAAACCGAACCTGGTCAGCAGCGCTTCCACGGCACCGCCGAGTTTCTGCCCGTGCTGCAAGGTGCAGGGGCAATGGAAGGCCAGGCGTTGAGATGCGTGGATGCCGAGCTTTTCCAGCGGTTCGTCGCGCAACACCTCCACCAGGTCCCGGGCCAGCTCACTGACCTTCTTTGCCTTGTCGGCATAGGCCGGGTCGCTGGCGAGCAGATGGCCGTAATCCTTGATGAAAGCGCCGCAACCGCTGGCCGTCTGCACAATCGCCTCGGCGCCTTTTTCGATGCCCGGCCACCACGCGTCGATGTTGCGCCGGGCACGGTCGAGGCCAGCGGCCTGGGCGTCCAGGTGGTAGTCCACGGCGCCGCAGCAACCGGCTTCGCGGGTCGCGATGACGCTGATCCCCAGCCGGTCCAGCACCCGCGCCGCCGCGGCATTGGTGTTGGGTGACAGGCTGGGCTGCACGCAACCTTCGAGCATCAGCACCTGACGCTCGCGCAGGGTCATGGGCCGCGGCTTGGCCGGGTAGACATTGCGCGGCAACTTGCTTTGCAGGGTGCCGGGCAACAGCGCGCGGAACACCTGACCGCTATTGACCAGACTCTTGAACAGCTCTGGATGGGGCACGGTCTGCCGTAACCCCTCGCGCAACAGGCGCTGGCCGAGGGGGCGCGGCACCGCCGCATCGACCACCGCGCGCCCGATGTCCAGCAGGTTGTGGTAGTCGACGCCCGACGGGCAGGTGGTTTCACAGTTGCGGCACGACAGGCAGCGGTCCAGGTGCTGTTGGGTCTTTTGCGTGACGTCGTTGCCTTCCAGCACCTGCTTGATCAGGTAGATACGGCCCCGTGGTCCGTCCAGTTCATCGCCGAGCAATTGATAGGTCGGGCAGGTGGCATTGCAGAAGCCACAGTGCACGCAGGTACGCAGGATGCTTTCGGCTTCCGCGGCGCGGGGCAGATGGCTGGCGCTTTCACTCAAGGTCGTCTGCATGGTTCAAAGCTCCGCGTACAGGCGTCCGGGGTTGAAGATGCCCCGTGGATCGAGCTGTTGTTTCAGGTTGCGGTGATAACGCATCAGCGCCGGGGGCAGCGGATGGAAGGGGCTGTCGGTCAGACCGTGGCTGAAACAGGTGACATGGCCGCCGACCTCGTCGACGACCTGGCGGATGTACGCTGCTTCGGCATCGGATTTCAGCCAACGCTGGGCGCCGCCCCAGTCGATCAACTGGCGCCCCGGCAGCGCCAGGAGCGGCGTGTTGTTTGGCAGTGACAGGCGCCAAAGCGGTTGGTCTTCATCGAAGAAGCTCAAGCGTTGTTCGTTGAGATCGTCCCACCAACAAGCCTCCAGCCGTTCACCCCCGAGGCGCTCATGGGCCGCAGCCACCGAACCCTCACCGCCTTCAAGCCGCAGGTGCAGGCGTGAACCGTCGTGACAGGCCGCGCTGATCGGCAATGGCTGCTGGCCCCATTCCGCCAGGCGCAGCAAGGCCCGTTCGGCGTCCATTTCCAGGCTGATGCTTAAGGCTTGCCGGGGTTTTGGCAGCACTTTGAGGGAAACCTCGGTGATCAGCCCGAGGCTGCCGTAACTGCCGGCCATCAGGCGCGACAGGTCGTAGCCGGCGACGTTTTTCATCACCTCGCCACCAAAGCGCAATAGTTTGCCCTGACCGGTGATGACCCGCGTGCCAAGAATGAAGTCCCGCACCGAACCGACCCACGGGCGCCGTGGCCCGCAAAGCCCGCAGGCGATCATGCCGCCGACGGTGGCGCCGTCGCCAAAGGATGGCGGTTCGCAGGGCAGCATCTGTTGTGCGGCGTCCAGCACCTGCGCCAGTTGCGACAACGGCGTGCCGCAACGGACGGTGATCACAAGTTCAGTTGGGTCGTAACTGACGATGCCCCGGTGCGAGCGGGTGTCGAGAATTTCCCCGGCCGTGGTGCGCCCGAGAAAGGCTTTGCTGTTGGAACCCTGGATGCGCAACGGCGTGGCGTTTTCCAGCGCCTGATTGACCTGTTCCAGCAGTGACTGGCTGTCATCGAAATCTTCAGGGCCGTGCATCAGAAACGCTCCAGCTCGGGGAAGGGCAATTGACCGCCGTGTATGTGCATGGCACCGAATTCGGCGCAGCGGTGCAGGGTCGGAATGTTCTTGCCGGGGTTGAGCAGGCCACCGGGGTCGAAGGCGGCCTTGATGGCATGGAACAGGGTCAGCTCATCGCTGTTGAACTGCGCGCACATCTGGTTGATCTTCTCGCGGCCCACGCCGTGTTCACCGGTGATGCTGCCGCCGACTTTCACGCACAACTCCAGGATCTTGCCGCCCAGGGCTTCGGCTCGATCAAGCTCACCGGGTTGATTGGCATCGAACAGGATCAGCGGATGCATGTTGCCGTCACCGGCATGGAACACATTGGCCACCCGCAGGCCGTATTCGTTCGAGAGTTCGGCGATGGCGTGCAGCACGCCGGGCAGTTCGCGGCGGGGGATGGTGCCGTCCATGCAGTAGTAGTCCGGCGAGAGGCGGCCCACCGCCGGGAAGGCATTCTTGCGCCCGGCCCAGAAACGCACGCGTTCGGCTTCGTCTTTGGCCTGGCGCAACTCGATGGCGCCGGCCTGTTGCAGCACTTGGCGCACCCGGTCGCAGTCATCTGAGACATCGGCTTCAACGCCGTCGAGCTCGCACAGCAGAATGGCCTGGGCATCCACCGGATAACCGGCGTGGATGAAGTCCTCGGCGGCGCGGATCGCCAGGTTGTCCATCATTTCCAGGCCACCGGGGATGATGCCGGCGGCAATGATGTCGCCGACCGCGCGCCCGGCTTTCTCCACGGAGTCGAACGCCGCCAACAGCACTTTGGCGGTCTGGGGTTTGGGCAGCAACTTGACCGTGACCTCGGTGATCACCCCGAGCAGGCCTTCGGACCCGGTGAACAGCGCCAGCAGGTCGAAACCGGGGGCGTCGAGGGCGTTGGACCCCAGGCTCAGGTGCTCGCCATCGACGGTGAGGATGTCGACCTTGAGCACGTTGTGCACGGTCAGGCCGTACTTGAGGCAGTGCACGCCACCGGCATTTTCCGCGACGTTGCCGCCGATGGAGCAGGCGATCTGCGAGGATGGATCCGGCGCGTAATACAGGCCGAAGGGCGCCGCTGCCTGGGAGATCGCCAGATTGCGCACGCCGGGCTGAACCCGTGCAGTACGGGCGGCAGGATCGATGTGCAGGATGTTGTTGAAGCGCGCCATCACCAGCAGCACGCCTTTCTCCAGGGGCAGTGCACCGCCGGACAAACCGGTGCCGGCCCCACGGGCCACGACGGGGACGCGCAGCTCATGGCAGACCCGCAGTACCCCCTGGACTTCGTCGATGGATCGGGGCAGCACCACCAGCATTGGCGTGGTGCGATAGGCCGACAGTCCGTCGCATTCGTAGGGCTTGAGTTCCTCCTGCTGATGCAGGATTTCCAGATTCGGCAAGCGGGTTTGCAGGGCCCGCAACAGTGCCTGTTTGTCGACGTCGGGCAAGGCGCCGTCAACGCGTTCATCGTAGAGAATGTTCATGGGATCACGATTCTCGCTGGAGGCCACTGACCTTCATCATTAGCCCGTCAGGCTCAGCTGTCCATGGGATCGTTGTCTGCTCGACGTACCACCATCCACTGTGGGAGCGGGCTTGCTCGCGAAGAGGGAGTGTCAGTCGAAGACATTGCCGTCTGACACACCGCCTTCGCGAGCAAGCCCGCTCCCACAGTTCGATTCAATGCCCACCCACCACCATATGGCTGAACGGTGCGACGTAGGCCTGCAGCGTCACCAGGCCACCGACCAGGATCGCCAGCACAATGGAGTGGAAGAACACGTAGCGCAGGATTTCCCCTTCATGGCCGTACCAGCGGGTGGCGGTAGAGGCGACCACGATCGACTGGGCGTCGACCATCTTGCCCATGACCCCGCCGGAACTGTTGGCGGCGGCCATCAACACCGGGCTGATGCCCAACTGCTCGGACGTCACCCGTTGCAAGCCGCCGAACAGTACGTTGGACGCGGTGTCCGAGCCGGTCAGCGCCACGCCGAGCCAGCCTAGCAGGGTGCCGAACATCGGGTAGAAAATGCCCGTCGCGGCGAAGGCCAGGCCCATGGTCGCATCCAGCCCCGAGTAGCGCGTGAGGAAGCCCAGCGCGAGCATCGCCGCAATGGTGATCAGCGAATAACGCACCACCCACAGGGTGCGCAGGTACTGGTGAATCAGTTGCGGGATCGAGTAGCCCATCAGCAAACCGCCGACAATCGCCGCCAGCAGAATGCCGCTGCCGGTGGCGGTGAACCAGGTGAACTTGTACACCGCTTCTTCGGTTTTCGGCGCGGCCACCACGGGCGGGACTTTCTCGACCTGCAAGTGCAGGGTGGTGAAGGTCACGACCGGCGCAAACACGGGGTTCGCCTCACGCATCGGCTTGCCCTGGGGATCGAGCTTGGCGGCACTGGTTTGCGGATCGATGGCGGGGCGGGTGTCGAAGGTGTTCTTGAAACCCTGGGTGCCCCAGATGAACACGAAGACCGTCAGGATCAGCCACGGCATCCACGCCCGCATCACTGCCGGTTTTGCCTCGTTGGCAAAGGTTGCAGTGGGTACAGGCTTTTCGTCGTGCTCGGCGTCGATCTTCGAGTTGTCGACCCGGCCGGTCAGGGCGGCGGACGTGTGAACGGTGGCCGGTTTCCACACCTTGAGGAAACCGGTCAGGCAGGCCATGGAAATCAGCGCGGCGATCACATCCACCAGCATGGGTCCGTGATAGTTCGACACGAGGAACTGCGGAATGGCAAAGCTGACCCCGGCCACCAGGATCGCCGGCCAGATTTCCACCATCTTGCGCCAGCCGGCAAAGGCCCAGATCAACCAGAACGGCACCAGCACCGAGAAGAAGGGCAACTGCCGGCCGACCATCATCGACAGCTCCATTTCATCCAGCCCGGTGACCTTGGCCAGGGTGATGATCGGCGTGCCCAGGGCGCCGAACGCCACGGGGGCGGTATTGGCGATCAGCGCCAGCCCTGAAGCGGCGAGCGGCGAAAACCCCAGCCCGATCAGAATCGCCCCGGTCACTGCCACCGGCGTACCGAAACCGGCCGCGCCTTCGAAAAACGCCCCGAAGCAGAAGGCGATCAGCAGCAATTGCAGGCGCCGGTCATCGGTGATGCGCGCCAGGGAGTCTTGCAACACCTTGAACGAGCCGTTCTCGGTGGTCAGGCGGTGCAGGAAGATGATGTTCAACACGATCCAGCCAATCGGCAGCAGACCGTTGGCCGCACCGAACAACGCCGCCGAACCTGCCATGCCTGCCGGCATGCCGAAGGCGAAGATCGATATCAGCAAGGCCGAGGCCAGGGCGAGCAACGCCGCCAGGTGCGCCTTGACATGGAAAAACGCGAGGGACGCCAGCATCACCACCACAGGCACTGCCGCCATGAGCGTTGAAAGCACCGGGTTACCGAACGGATCGTAGACTTGCTGCCAGACCATGTTCCACCTCTGCTTTTTATTGTTGAACGTGCAGATCCCCCTGGGGGGAGGTGGTTTTCAGTATAGGTGGCATTGCGCCGCTGTCAGACCAGGCCTCCGGTCCTGCCAATCGGCGCATTCCGGAGGGCTGAGCTAGCATGGCCAGTAGGGTTTGAATTCAGTCAGGGGAGGAGTGCAGTCATGACCGAGCGCCATATGGAGCACAAGGAAACGCTATCGAACGGATGCAGCATCAAGGTCAAGGCCGAGATATTGAAAGACGGTTCGTTGAGCATGTTCATCGGTGTCTACAAGCCGGACGGCTCGGTCATCGACGAAAACCACGACCCGCGGCCGCACATGCTGGACATGGAGGCGGCGATGGATTGGGGAATCGATATTGCGAGGGGGACTGGCAATAGCCAGCGAACGTTGTGAACGGTTCGCGTCCGTGCCCGGCTGACCGGTGGTCGCCGTCAGAATCCGAAGGCGCGGGCCGAGACTTTTGCCAGCTCGACATCCAGCAGATGCTCGGCCAGCACGTCATTCAAAAACCGGAACTGATCATTGAGCCCGACCACTTCGTTGCTGAAGTGATGATCGGCTGAAGGGATCAGCAACGCTTCGAACTTCTCGTCGAACAGCAGAGTCAACTCTTTACGTGACTCGAATTTCTGCGCGTAGAAATTGTTGCCGAACAGCGGAAAACGTACGGCGAGGGTGACCGTGTGAATCATGATGTTTGCTCCTCGCTCAGGACGTACCAGGCAAACACACTCAATGTGAACGCCGTCAGGGCCAGGCAGGTCAGCAGATGGATCAGCATGAGGTTTCCCTCCGATTCGGGATTTCGTGTTGGCTTGGGATCGATCCTACGCTGACGGCGTTCAAGCGGAAGGCAATCGCGGCGATGGTGAATATCGACGCCAGTGATGGTGGTTTTTGTGCTGTCTGCTCTGGCCCCTTCGCGAGCAAGTCGGATCGCCGCACCGCCGCTCCCACAAACCGCTTTCCTGTGGG
>NZ_JBWKWD010000040.1:0-61070 GCF_059422045.1 Pseudomonas sp. GW821-FHT02A08 | reverse complement strand
GCGTTGTGTCATCCAACATCAATGTCGACTGACACACCGCCTTCGCGAGCAAGCCCGCTCCCACAGTGCCTATTCCATGGTGGTCTTGACCATCGCCAGCTCCGGGTGGCTGACCAGTTTGTCGATGTGCAGATCCGGGTCGTCAAACCAGACTTCGGTCAACACCCGGTAATGTTCCATGTCACGACAGCGCATGCGCAGGCTGTAGTCGAACGCGCCACTGATCAGGCGACATTCCAGCACCTGTGGGCAGGCGCGGACTTTGGCTTCGAAGGCCTTTTGCGCCGCGCGTCCGCTCTGGTTCGACAACGCCACCAGCACCAGCAGCGACAAGCCCGGCGTCAGTTTCTTCTCATCGAGAATCGCACCATAGCCGCGAATGACCCCAAGCTGTTCCAGCTTGCGCACCCGTTCCAGGCAAGGCCTGGGGGTCAGGTGCACGCGCTCGGACAGCTTTTGATAAGTGATGCGCCCTTCATGGCGCAACACTTCAATGATTGCCTGATCGATACGATCAAGCACGATCGACAGATCGCGGATATCCGCCATGTACGCCTTGCCTCACTTCAAACGACCCGATAGAAATTGCTGCAAACGTTCACTGTTTGGCCGGTCGAGTATCGTAGCATCACCCTGCTCCTCGACCCGCCCCTGATGCAAGAACAGCACCTGGCTTGAGACCTGCCGGGCAAAGCCCATTTCGTGGGTCACCATCAACATGGTTCGGCCCTCTTCGGCCAGTGCCTGAATCACCTTCAGCACTTCACCCACCAGTTCCGGATCGAGCGCCGAGGTTGGCTCGTCGAACAACAGGATTTCCGGTTCCACCGCCAGGGCCCGGGCAATCGCCACCCGTTGTTGCTGCCCGCCCGACAGAAACGCCGGGTACTGATCGGCCACCCGTTGCGGCAAGCCGACTTTGTCCAGATACGCCCGTGCGCTCTCCTCCGCGGCCTTTCGACTCATGCCCAGGACGCGACACGGCGCCAGCACGATGTTCTCCAGCACGGTCAGGTGACTCCACAGGTTGAAATGCTGGAACACCATCGCCAGTCGCGTGCGCAAGCGCTGCAACTGCTTCGGGTTGGCGACACGCATGCCACCGACACCCTGGCGGGTGAGGACTCGCTCGCCATCCAGAGCAATGGCGCCTTCGTCCGCCCGTTCCAGAAAATTGATGCAGCGCAGCATGGTGCTTTTACCCGAACCGCTGGCGCCGATCATGCTCACCACGTCCCCTGCCCGCGCGTTTAACGAGACGCCCTTGAGTACTTCGTTGTCACCAAAACGTTTATACAGATTTTCAACGGTGAGTTTGTACATGCGAATACTCCTGGAGCGGCACACCTGTCGGCGCCGCTCTGGATAAAGAATGGAAGTCAGTGGGTCGGACCGAGGAAGCTCAACCAGCGTTTCTCAGCCAGGCGGAACGCACCGACCAGCCCGAACGACAGCACGAGGTACAGCAGACCGGCAATACCGAAAGCCTGAAAGGTCATGAATGTCGCGGCGTTGGCGTCCCTGGCAATTTTCAGGATGTCCGGAATCGTTGCGGTGAACGCCACCGAAGTCGCGTGCAACATCAGGATCACTTCGTTGCTGTAGTACGGCAGCGCACGGCGCAGCGCCGAAGGCAGGATCAGTTGCAGATACAGGCGCCAGCCACTGAGGCCATAGGCATGTGCCGCTTCGATTTCACCGTAGGGAATGCTGCGGATCGCTCCGGCAAAAATTTCCACGGTGTAGGCGCAGGTGTTGAGGGTGAACGCCAGCAAGGTGCAATTCATGGCATCGCGGAAAAACGCTTCGAGCAATGGCTGCGAACGGACCACTGCAATGCCGTAGATCCCGCTATAGCAAATCAGCAACTGGATATACAACGGCGTGCCGCGAAAAATGTAGGTAAACAGCTGAACGGGCCAACGCAAAACGCCCCAGCGCGAGACGCGCAAGATCGCCAGGGGCAACGACAGAAAAAAGCCCATGGCAATACTCGCCACCAGCAACCACAGGGTCATTGCCAACCCGGTGAGGGTCTCGCCATCGCTGAACAAAAAGGGTTTCCAGTATTCGGCAATCAACTCGATCATCGCGCCATCCCCCGTACACCCTGGTTGTAGCGCCGTTCCAGCACGCGCAAGACATAGTTCGAAGCGCTGGTGATCAGCAGGTAAAGCGCTGCGGCCAACAGCAGAAAATCAAGCATGTTGAACGTGCTTTTGCCGGCCTCCTGCGCGACTTTGACCAGGTCCGACAAACCGATGATCGATACCAGCGCCGTGGCCTTGAGCAACACCAGCCAGTTGTTGCCAAGGCTCGGCAGGGCGAAACGCATCATTTGCGGGAACACCACGAAACGAAAGCGCTGCCAACGGTTCAGGCCGAAACACGCCGCGGCCTCCTGTTGACCGCGTGGCACACTGAGAATCGCCCCGCGAAAGGTCTCGGTGAAATACGCACCATAGATAAAACCCAGGGTGATGATGCCGGCCACGAATGGGTCGATTTCCATGTAGGGCCATCCCATGGACTCGGTCAGGGCGCTGAGCCAGCCTTGCAGGCTGTAGAAAATCAGCAGCATCAACACCAGGTCGGGCACGCCACGGATCAGCGTCGTGTAAAAGGTCGCCGGCAGATTCAACAGCTTCAGCGGCGACAGCTTGGCCGCCGCGCCGAGCAGCCCCAGCGCCATGCTCACCACAAGCGCGAGCGCCGACAGTTTGAGGGTGACCCAGGTGCCGTGCAGCAACAAAGGGCCATAGCCTTGCAGGGCCGAAAGATCGAGCCCCGGAATATTCAGGAAGGAATTCACGCCAGTCACCTGTCTTGATGCGCCCCGGTCGCTGCGACACGGCGACCGGGGCGCGAGGATCAGTTGTTGTAGAGGTCCAGATCACCGAAGTGTTTCTGCTGGATCTGCGCGTAGATGCCCTTGTCGTGCAGGGCCTTGATGGCGGCATTGAGCATGCCTTTGAGCTCATCGTTGTCCTTGCGCACACCAATGGCGATTTCTGACGGCACCAACGGGTCGCTGATGCCTTCGCTGTTTTGGAACTCGGCCCCTTGTGGCGAGGTCAGGAAACTCATCTGCGCTTGCAGCTTGTCCTGGATCGACGCATCGAGACGGCCAAATACCAGGTCGGCATAGACCTGATCCTGATTCTGGTAGGCCCGCAGTTTCACCCCGCCCGGCGCCAGTTTGGCCTTGGCGTAGGTTTCCTGAATCGTGCCCTGCATGTAACCGATGGTCTTGCCGCGCAGTGACTCGGCGGTAGGCAGCAGTCCGGAGTCTTTTCGGGTAACGATGGCGGTCGGTCCGGCGTACAGGCGATCGGTAAAGTCGATCTGTTTTTTACGCGCGTCGGTAACGGTCATCGAAGATTCGATGGCATCGAACTTGCCGGCCTTGAGCCCCGGAATCAGCCCGTCGAAGTCATTGCTGACCCACACGCAGGTCAGCTTCAGTTCGGCACATATTGCATTGCCCAGATCCACGCCGAAGCCCTGAACCCCGCCATCGGCCGTGGTGGATTCAAAGGGTGGGTAGCTTGGGTTAACGCCAAATCGCAGCTCCTTCCATTCCTTGGCACTGGCGCCCGTGGTGCAGCACAGCAACGCGAGTGCCGGCAAAGTCAGCCATTTGATGTTCATGTTCTTGAGTCCCGGATTATTTGGATTTATCGCGATCCGGCGCCTGCGTCGGACCACACTTTTTGACAGGGGCAGAGAGTCGATGCGGTCTTCACCGCAGCCGTTTTTGTTGTTGTTATCGACTGGAAGCAGCCAGTCGTCGCAGTTGCACTCCATCTCAAGCGGCGAACGACAAGTGCTTGAAACGGACCGCCAGAATGCCAATTGCCGGGAGGTTGCGGGTGTCGTAACCCCATGTTCAAACAGCGTGCCTGTGCTGAACGAAGGGGTTTCACAGCCGATTCTGTCGTCTGCCGTAAGTCACTGTTTCTCCACTTGAAGAGAGCGACAAAGGAAGTGTGATTGTCTTTTGGACTTCGACTTCATCTGCATAACGATGCGTCGTGAAGCACATCGCGCTTGAGCCATGCGAGCGAGGTGCGACTGATAAATGTCACTCGACCGATTCCGCTGTGCGCCCTCTGTTTTTCGACTTCTCTCGCTGCGCCCAGGGTCAGTATTGGCCGAAATCTTCTCGCCATTGCCTCGACAATAGGTCCGTTGCAAACACATGGACCGCCTCCTGAGTCTCAGCCGCCAAAGCGAAAGGTCGTCCAGACCGGCACACAAAAAAAACGCCCAAAGGAACCCAATATGACCCGTTACATTGACGTCAATGATCTGAGCCGTCTCGTCCAGGAAAAAGGCTTACCCAGTTGCCTGATCGAAATGGCCGAGTACATCCGTCAAGACTACGTACGCTGGCCGGATTTCGAAAAATGCGCACGCCTGGCGAACCACTCGCCGGAGGGTGTCATCGAGCTGATGCCCGTGTCTGATGCCTCGCTCTACGCCTTCAAGTATGTCAATGGACATCCAAAGAACACCCACAATGGAATGCTGACGGTCATGGCGTTTGGTGCACTGGGAGACGTCGATACCGGCAAGCCTGTTTTACTGAGTGAAATGACGCTGACGACCGCCATTCGCACCGCTGCCACCTCTGCGCTCGCGGCCCGCTACCTCGCCCGACCGGACAGTCGCCGAATGGCGCTCATCGGCAACGGCTCACAGAGCGAATTCCAGGCCCTGGCATTCCATACATTGCTCGGCATTACTGAAATCAGTCTCTACGACATCGATCCGGCCGCGACAGCGAAGCTGGCAGCCAACCTGCGGGCCTACCCTGCCATACAGGTGACCGTTGCCAAAACCGTTGCGCAAGCGGTGCGTGGTGCCGATATCGTGACCACGGTCACGGCCGACAAGGCCTACGCAACCATTTTAACGCCTGAGATGATCGAGCCCGGGATGCACCTCAACGCAGTGGGCGGCGACTGTCCCGGCAAGACCGAACTGCACCGGGATATCGTGGAACGTGCGCGGGTCATGGTTGAGTACGAACCGCAAAGCCGCATTGAAGGGGAAATTCAGCAGATGCCCGCCGACTCTCCGGTTATCGAATTCTGGAAAGTCATCACTGGTCAGACTCAAGGTCGCCAGCATGCCGAGCAAGTCACCTTGTTCGACTCGGTCGGCTTCGCCATCGAGGACTATTCCGCCTTGCGCTATGTGCTGGATGTTGCAAGAACGCTCAACATTGGCAGCGACATTCAGCTGGTGCCAGAGCTGCAGGATCCCAAGAACCTGTTCTCGCTGCTGCAGCCTTCAGTAACAGCCGATGCAAGGCTTCGGGCTTAACTCCACAAAGCGTTCACCTGGCAGTCCCTCAGGCTGCCAGGCGCCCCCCTGAACAATCCCTCGTATGTCCTGTGTGATCAACGCCTGCCGAGCCACAAGACCAGCCGGCAAGCATTTCAACATCTCTTCGTCAGATCAGGCCTCTAGCGTTTCAGTCATTGCAATGCCTTTGCGACCTAATTGTTTGACGCCATACATCGACTGATCCGCCGCCTTGAGCAGAGTGTCGAGACTCTGGCCGTGAACAGGAAATAGCGAAACCCCGATACTGCACGAGAGCGATCTTTTTCCAGCGGTTGTCATGACTGGCTGCGCGATGGCTTCAAACAACCTCTCCGCCTTTTTTTCAGCACTCTGAGCGCTGGTAATGTCCGTGAGCAGAATGACGAATTCATCCCCTCCATAGCGTGCGACTGTGTCACGCGAGCGAGTCGCCTGAAGCATGCAACTTGCAACTGTTCGAAGCACTTGATCGCCTACTTCATGGCCGCATTCGTCGTTGATTTCCTTGAAGTGATCCAGGTCGATCAACAACACGGCAAACTGTGTTCCATTTACTTTCCAATTGCCGATGGCCTGCTCAAAACGATCGGCAAACAGGTAGCGGTTGGGCAGTTCGGTGAGTACGTCATGGGTTGCCAGATACGTTGCTCGTTCGTGCTCGACTTCAGCCCTTTCTATGGCCTTGAAATGCCGAATCAACACAAGCGGCATGAGGACAAGCGCCGAGGCCAAAACAGCAAGGATCACCAATGTTTCGGCGGTCAGAACATCCCCAAACCGTAGTTGACGCTCAAACAGCAACGTCATGGGTTGTGAAGCGTTTCTAATGTCGACCCGATCCGTCAGGCGCGGCAGGAAAAGCTGATCCAGGAAACCAGCCTGCCCGGTGTCTGTAGAAAACACGTTGTTTTCTGAACCAGCGCCGGTTTTCAGAACAGCGCTGACATGGACAAAAGGATCGACGTTCGCATCGTTCACGGCTTCCAATAGCGAGTCAGTTCTGATCAAGAGCAAAGACAACATCGTGCTGCCGAAAAAATTGGGGCGTGTGCTCTCTCTTGCATCCTCGGTCCGACGGACAGACTGCATCAGGATGTAAGCATTACCACCTTCGTACATCGAGAAAACCGGCGATACGACGGGTTTCTGGTTACTGCGGGTTCGAGCCAGTGCATATGAAAGATGCCCAACGGTTTCCAGCCTGACGCCATAGATCGAACTGGACTGCGGGAGTGGCGGGTACATGAACAACACGGGCCAAGTCTCATTGAGAGAGACCTGATGCTGGGCAGGTTGCTGAGCGAGGTTCGGGAAATCCTTGAGCGCAAAATCCGGACGCCAGGTGCGTTTCAACAGTGCTTCAAATGCAGCCTGCTCGTCGATGGGGACCGCCCTCGCCGCCTCGAGCATGTAAATATGAGGGTACGCGGATAAAACCGCTGCCGCATAACGGGCTGCTGCTTCCGTATCGCTCTGGTCGACGGCCTGAAGAAAGGCTGAAAAACCCGACAAAACCGCTTCATTGGTATCCAGCTGGTTGCGCACGATGCCGGAAATGTTCTGTACGTATTCTGAAAAACGCGTTTCCCGGCGTTCAGTCTCAGACTTCAGCAGTAACAAGGTCGAAAAACCAACCAGACCGACCGCTAAAAGAATGAATCCCACCAAGGAGCTGCGCCGCTTGGTAAACATCATTCGGGCTTCTCAACGCGCAGAGCGTGCGTGGTGCCGATAGGAATAAGTAAGGCGAAGGTAAGCGCTATGGTTTTCAAGCGAGGTGCAATCCATGCAGTAAAAGGGGAAGTCCGAAGTATTACGGTGCCAGTATCTCACTAAACCTCGGGGTAAACGTAGAGCCCACTTGAAACGCCCCGGACTCTCCAGACACCTTCCACACAGCTTTCCAGCAGATCTTTGGCTGGTCCACTTCGACCTCGCTACCTGAGCGAGCGTCAACAAACCGTTATCTCTTCGAAACATCTCATAACCGCTAATCAGCTGAATCGGTTTTTTTGACGCTCCTCCGATATGCGGTCACAACTTTTGCGCTCCGTTGGGTCATAAACCGGTAGCTATCGATTGAATATTGGCACTACCGAGGTTCTCGCCTGATACGGAGATAAACTCATGATTTTCAATGTACAAAATTTTGGCGCCAAAGGAGATGGCATCACTGACGACACGGCGGCGATACAAAATGCAATTGATGCGGCGGCCGCTGCCGGCGGGGGGCAGGTTTACATGCCGACCGGAACTTATATCGTTTCCGCAGGTGAGGAACCCTCCGACGGCTGCCTGATGCTCAAGAGTAATGTCTACCTGTATGGCGACGGCATGGGCGCAACCACCGTCAAGGTGGCTGACGGCTCCGACACCAAGATCACCGGCGTCATCCGCTCCGCCTATGGCGAGCAAACCCACGACTTCGGCGTCAGCAACCTCACCATCGACGGCAACCGTGACAACACCACGGGCAAGATCGACGGCTGGTTCAACGGCTACATTCCCGGCGAAGCGGGCTTCGACTCCAACGTCACCCTCGACAGCGTCGAGATCAAGGACTGCTCCGGGTACGGTTTCGATCCCCACGAGCAGACCGTCAACATGGTCATCAAGAACAGCGTGTCCCATGGCAATGGCCTGGACGGATTCGTTGCCGACTTCCTCAGCGACAGCACTTTCGAAAACAACGTCGCCTACGACAACGACCGGCACGGTTTCAACATCGTTACCAGCACCCACGACTTCACGCTCACCAACAACGTTGCCTACAACAACGGCGCCACTGGCATCGTGGTGCAGCGCGGCAGCGAGGACATCCACTCCCCCAGCAACATCACCATCACCGGTGGCGAGGTGTACGGCAACGGCGCCGAAGGGGTGCTGATCAAACTGTCCAGCGAGGTGACCGTCAGCGGCGTCGACATCCACGACAACTCCAGCACCGGGGTCCGCATTTACGGCAGCAATCACGTCGATATCATCGACAACACACTCAACAACAACTCCCTGGGCAGCCCCGTACCGGAAATCATCATCCAGTCCTACGACGACACCCTGGGCGTGTCCGGCAAGTACTTCAACGGCAGCGATAACATCATCCAGGGCAACCTCATCAGCGGCAGCAACCTGTCGACCTACGGCGTTGCAGAGCGCAATGAAGACGGCACCGATCGCAATGCAATTATTGGAAATACCATCAGTCACACCAGCAACGGCGCCACGCTGATCTATGGCGACGGCAGCTACGTCAGCGCCACGGTGCCGATGACCATCGTGCAAGGTACGGCCGGCAACGACACCCTGTCGGGCAGCGCCGCCAGCGAGATTTTCTACGGCGGAGCCGGCAACGACACTATCAATGGCGGGGCCGGTGGCGACATTCTGATAGGTGGTGCAGGCATCGACAAACTCACTGGCGGTACCGGCGCCGATACGTTCCGTTTCACCGCTCAGTCCGAGAGTTACCGCAACGCAACCACAAGCTTCGATGACACCATCACCGACTTCGACGTCACCCGGGACAAGATCGATCTCGCCGATCTCGGTTTCACAGGCCTGGGCAATGGCCGTGGCGGCACCCTGCAGGTCAGCTACAGCGCCAGCAGCGACCGTACCTACATCAAGGACTTCGATGCCGATGCCAGCGGCAATCGCTTCGAGCTGATTCTCTCGGGAAACTTCGCCGGCACCCTGACCGCCAGCCACTTCATCTTCAATCGTGTGATCACCGGCACCAGTGCCGGCGACTCGCTGCTGGGTAGCGATTCGGGCGATACCCTGCTCGGCCTGGCAGGTAATGACAGCCTCAGTGGCGGCGCTGGCGACGACAAGCTAGACGGCGGTGCCGGACGCGACTCGCTGTACGGCGGCGACGGTGCCGACACCTTCGGCTACAGCAACGTACTCGACAGCTACCGCAACTACGACACCGGCGGTGTCACGGCCACCGACACGATTTATGACTTCACCGCGGGCGTCGACAAGATCGATGTTTCGAGCCTGGGCTTTCTCGGCCTCGGCGATGGCAGCAATGGCACGCTGTACCTGACCCTCAACGCAGCCGGCGACAAGACCTACATCAAGTCCGCCGAAGCGGATGCCGATGGCAATCGTTTTGAAATCGCCCTCAACGGCAACTACCTCGACACCCTGACCGCCAGCGACTTCGTGTTCGGCGAGCCAGCCCGGCAGGACATCCTCTACCTGCCCACCCTCGGCCAATCCAATGCGCGCCTGCTGCGCATGACCGAGGACGACGCTCAGTCCGGCACCTCGATGCTGGTCAACGACCTGGACCGCTACACCCCCTATGACGTGCGCAGCCAGTTCACCGATGCCAATGGCAACGGCATCGACATCGCAGTGGGAGGCAGCACGGTCACCGGCCTGTCGACGCTCAGCGCCGAGGAGCTCAAGTTGTGCTGGTGGCTGACCGACACCAACCAACCCGGGGCTGCGCTGTTGCGCGCCGTGACGCTGCTGCGGGACCAGCTCAGCGAACTGCAATCGATCAGTAACGTCACCATGGGCATCATTTGGGGCCAGGGCGAGGAAGCCGCCCAGGAGATCGCCCGCGCCACGGACAAAGCAGCGGCAGCAGCGGCGTACAAGGCCGCGACCCTGAAGGTGTTTGATTACCTGCATGCCCAGTTCGGCAACTTCAGCGTGTACATGTTGGAAACCGGTCACTACGACCAGGACGCAGCGAGTGCCCGTGGTTATTCGCAAGAGAAGATTGCCTCGATCGTCGAGGGGGCTGGCTATGTCCGCGCCGCCCAGGAAGCCATCGCCGCCGAGCGCGCCGACGTCAAGCTGGCAGTGGACTACACCGACCTCCCCTTGCGCCACGAAGTCGATCCGCTGACGTATCCCGACGACGTCTGGCACCTGCACGAGGAGTCGGCGGAGATCGTCGGCCAGCGTTTGGCCGACTACATTGCCGGTGACCTTAGCTTGCAGGGCAACACCAACGACAACAACAGTGTGCAGGACATTTTCGACAACGCCCGGAACATGATTTCCGGTACCGCCCAGGCCGATACCCTGGTGGGCAGTTCGGACAACGACACACTGGATGGCGGCCTGGGCGCCGACACCATGACCGGTGGCAATGGCAACGACATCTATGTGGTCGACGATACGTTGGACCGTGTAGTGGAAACCAGCACCTCGACCTCGCAGATCGATACGGTGCAAGCCTCGGTCAGCTGGACCCTGGGCGCCAATCTCGAAAACCTGGTGCTCACCGGCGTGTCGGACATCAACGGCACCGGCAACGAGCGGCACAACTTCATCACCGGCAATGCCGCCAATAACCTGCTCAATGGTGCCGCCGGGGCCGACAGCATGAGCGGCGGCGATGGCAACGACACCTACTATGTCGACAACGCCGATGACGCCGTGATCGAGATCAACGGCAATGCGGCGTCTGGAGGGGTCGACAGCGTACACAGCAGCCTCGCGGCCTTTACTCTCGGCAACAACGTCGAGCATCTGTATGTCGATAGCACTGGCGCCGCCAATGGCACGGGCAATGCGCTGGACAACACGCTGTTCGCCGGACCCGGCAACAATGTGCTGGACGGGCGCGATGGCATTGACACGGTGTCTTTTGAGCGCGCCCTCTCCGGCGTTACGGTAAACCTCTCGACCTCGGGGCAACAAAACACCACGGGCTCTGGGCTCGACACCTTGAGGTCCTGCGAAAACCTGACGGGAAGCGCCTACGCCGACAATCTGTCGGGCAACAGCGCCGCGAACGTTCTGAACGGTGGTGCGGGCAACGATACGTTGGTGGGTGGTTCGGGTAATGACCGGCTGATCGGCGGCGCAGGCACCGACAACCTCACCGGTGGCACTGGCGCGGATACCTTCGCGTTCAGTGCGCTGCCGGACATGGGCGTAGGGGCTTTGCGCGATGTGATAAACGGTTTCAAGAGCATCGAGGGCGATCATCTGGATTTCACCGGCCTGGACGCCAAGCCGCTGACCACCGCTGTCGACGCCTTCACCTTCATCGGCAGCAACGCCTTCGACCCTGCCAACGCCACCGGACAACTGCGCTTTGCCGATGGCGTTCTCCAGGGCAGTGTCAACGCCGACGCCACCCCCGAGTTCGAAATCCGGCTGGTGGGCGTCCAGCAGTTGCACGCCGGCGATTTCACGGCCTTGGGTTAAGCCCACACCCTGCGGGAGCGGCTCGCCCTGATGCCGGTCAGTCAAGGGTGATACTGAACCTGTGGCGAGGGAGCAAACATCCTCGCCACATAGGCGTCAATCTAGAACCCGGTTGCAACCCTGCGGCTCAGAAGTACCCACTGATCAACATCAGCCACTAAGAGAGCCAAAGTCTGGCCACCCTCACGCACAGTGCGCAGGCAAACAAGCGCATGAACCGGACATTTTCGTCTAACGTCATTGGATGCGTGTGCATGACCCACTTCCCCGGAAAATGGAGTTCGACGATGAAAACAATCGCTTCCTGGCTGACGATTACGCTTTTTGGACTGGTGCTTGGCGGCTGTGCCGCGGTGGGCGCCGGGGGCGGAGGTGCTGGCGAGATGGAGATTCGTTCAGGGAAAATCGAGCAGATTACACAGACCCGGATGCAGACCAATCACGATAGCGGTGTCGGCGCCATAATGGGGGGTATTGGCGGCCTGGCCCTGGGAAGCCTGATCGGCCAGGGAACCGGCCGGGATGTGGCGATGGTCGCCGGTGCCCTCGCGGGGGCGGCAGGCGGCAACTACGTTGAAAAGAAAAAGTATGATCAGCCCGTGGACGCACAGCAGATCATCGTTCGCACCCACAGCGGCGTACTGGTTCAGGTGACCCAGCCGATCAACCCGGCGCTGAGAAAAGGCATGAACGTGTACGTCGAAGGTGCCGGAAACGAAGCGCGGGTGGTGCCACAAAGTTAAGGGCGGCTACAGGATGTTGCGCAGCCGTAATCACTTGCTGCGCAACATCCTCATGGCGAGCGACTTCGGTTGACACTCAATGACTCATGGACGACCTCGGACCAGTTGCTGGCAACCCATGGATCTATACCTCTTGCGCGCTTAAACTCTGAATCTCTCGCCCTCCTCGCCGATTGCTGAACGGGTTTCATGACTGAGCAAGCCAAGTACCATCACGTGTCCGAAGTACCAGGCCTGGTGCTGGGGTCCGCACGTTTTGCGGATGTCGGCTTCGATCGCCATTACCACCTCGATTTCCACATTGGTTTTGTCACCGAAGGCGTCCAGCGTCATCGGTCGAAGGGCGAGTCGTTTCTTTTGGGTCCGGGAAGTGTTGCCCTGATGCCGCCGGGTGAAATCCACGATGGTGTGTCCGAGGGCGGCGGCGCTTATACGCTCAAGACATTCCGCCTGTCCCAGGCGCTGGTCGCGAGCCTGACCGAGGAGATCAGCGGTCAGCCCAAAGAGCTTGAATTGGCCGGTGCGCTGCTCGAAGACACCGGGCTTGTCGCTAACCTGCGGGCGTTGCACGAAGCGATGCAGCAGGCCGTCGGACCCGGCAGCCTCGCGGTGCAAACGCAATGGTTCATCCTGCTTGAACACCTGTTGAGCCAGTCACGGGCGATCAGGCCCGAAACGATTACCGGCACGCTATCGCCCCTGCAATGGTCTCGCGTCAGGGACTATTGTTTCAGCCACATCGATCAGCGAATCACCCTCGATGATCTCGCTGGCCTGTGCGGGCTGGGCCGCTTCCCGTTCCTCAAGCAGTTCAAGCGCACCATCGGCATGACACCCCACGCCTGGCTGCTTCGCCTGCGCCTCGAACGGGCCTGTGGCCTGCTCGCTCGCAGCGTGCACCCCATCGTCGAGGTCGCCCACGCCGTCGGCTTTTACGATCAAAGCCATTTCAATCGCGCCTTTCGGCAGGCATTCGGCGTCGCGCCATCGCGCTACAGGACTTAGTCCGTCGGTCATCAGCCGACCGTCAATTTTTTACAAGCGCGGCTACCCCCACCCGCCATAGGATGCGCCAATCCGGGCGAAACACCTTCGCCTGCGCAGCCGAGAACTGGATGATGAACGGTGAAACAAACAGACCGCCCGCGCTGGGTTTTTCAAGTGACAACATCGCCGGTGCATCGCCGGAGGTGGCACAAGCCCTGGTCAAACACAGCACGGGCCAGGCGAGCCCCTATGGCACCGACGAGTTGACGGCGCAGGTCCGGCGCAAGTTCTGCGAAATCTTCGAGCGTGACGTCGAGGTCTTTCTCGTACCCACCGGCACCGCCGCCAACGCCCTGTGCCTGAGCGCGATGACGCCACCCTGGGGCAACATCTACTGCCATCCGGCCAGCCATATCAACAACGATGAATGCGGCGCGCCGGAGTTCTTTTCCAACGGCGCGAAGCTTATGACCGTCGACGGCCCGGCGGCCAAGCTGGATATCGTTCGACTGCGCGAGCGCACTCGCGACAAAGTCGGCGACGTACACACGACTCAACCCGCCTGCGTCAGCATCACCCAGGCCACTGAAGTCGGTAGCATCTACACCCTGGACGAAATCGCAGCCATTGGTGACGTCTGCAAATCCTCTTCCCTGGGATTGCATATGGATGGATCGCGCTTTGCCAACGCCCTGGTGTCGCTCGGCTGTTCCCCGGCCGAGATGACGTGGAAGGCCGGCGTGGATGCCCTGTCGTTTGGTGCAACGAAGAATGGTGTGCTGGCGGCGGAAGCCATCGTCCTGTTCAACACCGCCCTCGCCACCGAGATGAGTTATCGCCGCAAGCGCGCAGGCCATCTCTCTTCCAAGATGCGTTTTCTGTCGGCGCAGATCGATGCGTACCTGACCGACGATCTCTGGTTGCGCAATGCACGCAAGGCCAACGCTGCCGCCCAGCGCCTGGCACAAGGGCTTGCTGGCCTGAGCGGCGTTGAGGTGCTCGGTGGCACCGAGGCGAACATCCTGTTCTGTCGACTGGATTCGGCAATGATCGAAGCGCTGCTGAAAGCCGGCTTCGGGTTCTATCACGATCGTTGGGGACCGAATGTCGTTCGTTTTGTCACCTCATTCGCCACCACCGTCGAGGATGTCGATCACCTGTTGAGCCAGGTGAGGCGAGCTGTTGACCGGATACACGAGTAACGGTCGCAACACAACACAGCCGCTGATGGGCGTCTCCAGTATCGACGCCCAACTCTACGGACAATCACTGGCAATCACTTACCTCTTGGTATCGAGGACAAGCCGGCCGCGCAAGTGACGGCCCATGCTTTTTTCGATCGCCACCTTTGATTCACTCAAGGGGTATGCCTCTACGTTGACAGTGAGGTGTCCCTTGTCGAACAGTTCGGCGATGAGCGAGAGCTGCCGGCCATCCGAACGGGTGGCGAAGTTCGCGGGGGTCACGCCGTAGTCGTTGGCCAGCGACATGTTTGGGGCGCTCACGGGCGATACCAGCACACCGTGCTTTTTAAGTACTGCAAACGAACGGGTTTGCGTTTCGCCACCCACCAGGTCCAGTACCACATCGAGGCCGGATACCTGTTCCTCGAAAGCCTGGGTGGTGTAGTCGATGGTGTAGTCCGCTCCGATTTCCTTCAGGTAGGCATGATGGTGTGCCGAGGCCGTTGCGTAGACTTCAGCGCCCAGGTACTTGGCAATCTGCACGGCCATGCTGCCCACGCCACCGGCCGCGGCGTGGATCAACACTTTCTGGCGACGTTGCACGCCAGCGTGTTCGGTCAGTGCCTGCCAGGCTGTCAGGGCCGATGCCGGGACAGCGCCAGCCTGCAAGGCACTGAGTGATTTTGGTTTGAGCGCCAGCCTGCCAGCCTGGGCAACGGCTTTGGTCGCATAACCGCCGACGATGTTGATGAAGCCGAACACTTCATCGCCGATGTTGAATTCAGTGACGCCCTCCCCCAGCGCGACGACGGTGCCGGCCACTTCAACGCCCGGCGTATAAGGCAGCGGCAACGGGATGAACGCTTTCATGGCACCGGACAGGATTTTCCAGTCTATCGGGTTGACCCCGGCTGCGGCGACATCGATCAGCACTTCACCGACACCGGCGACAGGGTCTGCAATCTCTTCCAGGCGTAAAACGTCAGGACTGCCGTATTCGTACACGCGTAGGGCTTTCATGGTGGCCTCGGTAATCGAAAAGAAGGGATAAAGGGTGTATCAACGACGGCGAGCGTCGAGGCTGAAGCGACCGGCACCAAAGGCCACGACCTGCAACAGGCCGCCGGCCATCGCGATGTTCTTGAAGAAGTGGATGAACTGGTTCTGATCGCCCAGTGCGTTATGGAACGCCAGCGCGGTGAACACGCTGAACACGGCCAGTACGGCGGCGACGGTGCGGGTGCGGTATCCGGCAATCAGTGCCAGGCCGCCGCCGATCTCTACAATGATCGCCACCGCCAGTGCCAATTGTGGAAACGGAAGGCCGACCGAACCGATGTAACCGACCATCATTGCCGGAGCGGCGAGTTTCGAAAAACCGGAAAGGATGAAGATTGCGCTAAGCAGTACGCGGCCGATCAACGAGGCCGAGGCTTGAGTCACATCCGAGCGGCTCTGTTCAGAGGTGGTTGATTGAGCGATGTTTGCAGAGTTCGTCATGGGATGTTTCCTACAGTTAGGTGCGATTCAAAGGGAAGCGCCTTGGTGAGGAAATGTTGCGCTGCATCAGCTAATCTGAATAGCTGACTAATTTAGATCATTAAATTCGATTTATTAGAAAAGCCACCCGCTCAACCGGTAAAGGAGAGATAAATCGTGCAATTTTCCGAGCGACGTCCGGATCAAGGAAACAGGCATGATCTCTGACCCGGGAACACCGACGCTGGACCAACTGCGAGTGTTCCTGACGGTCGTGGAAGTCGGCAGTTTCGCGGCGGCCGCCCGAAAACTTCATCGCGCCACTTCGGTGGTCAGCTACTCGATCGCCAACCTGGAAATGCAGCTCGGTGTGTCTCTGTTCGACCGCCAGACAACCCGCAAACCCCAGCTCACCGATGCCGGTCGCACCGTACTGGCCGAAGCCCGGACCATCGCCAACGGTGTTCATGGACTACGCGCCAAAGTGAAGGGCCTGCTTCAGGGGCTCGAAGCCGAAGTGCACGTGGTGCTCGATGTCATGCTGCCCCCCGAGCGTGTGGTCGACGCGCTCAAATCCTTTCGCGAAGAGTTCCCGACCGTTGCCCTGCACTTGCACATGGAAGCCCTCGGCGCGGTCACTGAACGGGTGGTCAACCGCGGTGCGATAATCGGTGTCAGCGGCCCCATGAACGAGGGCATCGACGGTATCGAGAGAATGGGGGTCGGCAGTGTCGAGTTGATTCCCGTGGCGGCCCCGAATCATCCGCTGGCTTCAAGCGACTCGAATGTTCCCGGCGCCGGGCGAGAGCACACGCAACTGGTGCTGTCCGATCGTTCGGTCCTGACCAAGGACAAGGATTTCGCCGTGCTCAGCAACCGCACCTGGCGCCTGGCGGACCTTGGCGCCAAACACATGCTGCTGCGTGAGGGCATCGGCTGGGGGAACATGCCGGCCCCGATGGTCCGGGAAGACCTGGAGAGCGGCCGACTCGTACAGCTGAACATTCCGGAATACAAAAGCGGGATTTACGCCTTCGACGTCATCTACCGCACGGATCTGCCACCGGGGCCGGCCGCGAGGTGGTTGATCGACCGCTTCGTTCAACAAAGCTGCACGCAGCAGACATCCCCTTGAGCCTGGAACCAGAATGCCGCTCGATCCGCCAGCAATGAAAATCGGCGTCATCTCCGACACCCACGGTTTGCTGCGCCCCGAAGCCATTGCCGCCCTGCAAGGCTGTGATCGCATCCTCCACGCGGGTGATATCGGCAGCGCGGCTATCCTCGAGCAATTGGCCGCAATCGCGCCGGTGGATGCGGTGCGTGGCAACAATGACCTGGACGCCCCCTGGGCGCGGGAGTTGCCCGATTGTCTGCGTCTGGAGTTCAACGGCTGGATGGTTCTGCTGGTGCATGACATCGTCGATGTGGCGGTCAATCTTGATGACGGTATCAAGTTGGTGATCACCGGTCATTCGCACAAACCCCGCATCGACTGGCGCGGTGAACGGCTGTACCTGAATCCAGGCAGCGCCGGGCGCCGACGCTTCAAATTGCCTGTCACCCTGGCGTTGCTTGAAGTCGTTGGGCAATCAATCGAACCGCGGCTGGTGTCGCTGCTCGACTGATTCGCCTTCAACCGTTCGATTCACGACTCGTCGGCAACCACCCTCACTCTGTGACAATCCGAAGGCCCAAGTTTCTGGCCGCTCACGGAGCGAACTTCAATCGGCATCAGGGACTGGCCGGACTCATTGTCCAGCAACACCGAACGCGTCTCGTCCCGCGTGAACAGAAACCGTTCGCCCCACTGCCTCATACTGATCACCACGGGAAAGATCTCCCGTCCTTTTTCCGTCAGGACGTATTCCTTGTAGGCACTTCCATCCGATGCCGGTTGAACGTCGAACACACCGACCTCAACCAACGTCTTCAGGCGCGATGCCAGAATATTCTTGGCCACCCCCAGGCTTTTCTGAAATTCGCTGAATCGGCGAATGCCGTCGAACGCGTCGCGAATGATCATGAGCGACCAACGATCCCCAATGGCTTCCAGTGTTCGTGCTACCGGGCATTCGCTGTTTTGCGAAGAAGGGGCTGCGACCATCGTGTTTACCTTTTGGATAAGGACCGCCAGGTCCGTCGGCTGATCTTGAGCAATGTGGTTGCAATATGAAACCTGATTCGATAACAATGAATCCAGTTGCTAATTGAAACCAGTTTAGCGCCACGGAGGCTCACTTGAAAGCAGATACCGATTCAACCACCGATCCTTTCGCCGCGCAGGCTTCGGGGCTTTCTGCGCAGCTCACGTTTCTGTTTTCGGTCACCTGCGCGCTTGCCGTCGCCAACGTCTACTTCGCACAACCTTTGCTCGATTCAATGGCCCGGAGCCTGAATGTGGCCCCATCAATGATCGGGTTTGTGGTGACGGCGACTCAGGTCGGTTATGCGCTGGGGTTGTTGTTCATCGTCCCGCTGGGCGACTTGTTGAACCGCAAAGGGCTGATTCTGACGCAAATGCTGCTTTCTGCGATTGCGCTGGCGGGCGTCGGCGCCGCACAGCAATGGCTGACCCTGTTGGGGGCCATGATCGCCGTGGGTTTGCTGGCAGTAATGGTTCAAGTGCTGGTGGCCTGCACCGCCGCGCTGGCAACGCCGGCACAACGTGGCCAGGCCGTGGGGACCGTCACCAGCGGCATTGTCCTTGGCATTCTGCTGGCGCGATTCACCTCCGGGCTGATTGCCGATCTGGCGGGCTGGCGCACCGTGTATTTTGTTTCCTCGGGACTGATGCTGACCCTCGCGGCGGTGTTCTGGAAAGTGTTGCCCCCCGCAGTGACGCCACGCAGTCGATACACCTACCCGGCACTCATCCGCTCGCTCTTCACGCTGTTCCTGACCGAACCGGTGTTGCGAACCAGAGGCCTGTTGGCCTTGCTGATATTTGCCGCTTTTTCCGTGCTGTGGACATCCATGGTGCTGCCGTTGAGCGCCCCTCCACTGTCGCTTTCACACACGCTCATCGGCCTGTTCGGCCTGGCGGGCGTCGCCGGCGCCCTTGCTGCCAGAAGATCCGGTCGCTGGGCCGACCAGGGGCTGGGGCAACGGGTCACCGGCATTTCGCTGGCGATCCTGACGCTGTCCTGGCTGCCCATCGCCTTTGCACAGTCGTCACTGATCGCGCTGGTTTGCGGCGTGGTCTTGCTCGACTTCGCGGTGCAAGCCGTACATGTCACCAACCAGAGCCTGATTTTTGCCGCACGACCCGACGCCCAAAGTCGCATGATCGGTGCCTACATGTTCTTTTACTCGGTGGGCAGCGCACTGGGTGCCGCCGCCGCGACCCAGGTGTATGCGCTCTGGGGCTGGATTGCCGTCAGCCTGTTGGGTGCCTTGATCAGTGCAGCGGCCCTCGTGCTGTGGTTTTGTCAGCAACCCCGGGGACCGAGCAGTGAACTGGCAAACAGTGCCTTCAAGGCCATCGGCTTGGCAAAATAATAACCTTGGGCCTGCCCTGCCCCCATTTCACGCAGCAACTCCAGCGTCGCCTGATCCTCGACGCCTTCGGCCACCACACTCAGGTCCAGCGATTCGGCCATCCGCACAATGGCCCGGACGATCGCGCGACTGCGGGCGCTGGTGGTCAGTTCGAAGATAAACGATTTGTCGATTTTCAAGCCGCTGAAACGGTATTGATGCACATAGCTCAAGGATGAAAACCCTGCGCCGAAGTCATCGAGCACCACCGTCATGCCGTTGTCGGCCAGTTGCTGCATGGTCTGGCGGGCAATCGCCGGTTCGGCTACCAGTGCCCCTTCGGTCAACTCCAGGCAGATTCGCGATGGCGAGACCCGGTGCTGCGCCAAAAGTGCCAGCACCTCAGTGGCGAAATCCGGGCGCGTCATGCTGTAGCTGGAGCAATTGACGTGCACCGGCGGCCAGTTGGCGTGTTCGGGTTGTGCGAGGATCGTGGCAATGCTGGTGAGCATGTACAGGTCCAGTCGACCGATCAGGCGCAAACCCTCGACATCCGGCAGGAACTCGCCCGGTGCGATCACCCGGCCCCCCGGCTGGTGCCAGCGGATCAGTGCTTCAAGGGCCAAGAGTTCGCCGGTGTCGACGCTGACGATCGGCTGGAAATACGGCAGCAGTTCGTCGGTGCGTTTGAGCGCGTTGCGCAAGGCCCCTTCTCGTTCGACCTGGTCCGAGACTTCACGGCGCACTTCCTGGTTGAACACCGCGTAGCTGTCGCGCCCGGCACTCTTGACCCGGTACATCGCTGCATCGGCATCGCGCAGCAAGTCGGCAGGCTCGTGATGGACCTGACTGTCGGCGCTGACGATACCGATACTGCAGGACGAAAAAACTTCATGACCATTGATGAAGAACGGCAGGTCGAATGCCACCAGGATCCGTTCGGCGATTTCAATCACCACCTCCAGCGACGCCTCGGGAGCCAGCACCGAAAACTCGTCGCCTCCCAGACGCGCCAGCATGTCGGTGTCGCGCAGGCAACCGCGTAAACGCTGGGCAGCCTGCATCAACAGCAGGTCGCCAAAATGGTGGCCGAGGCTGTCGTTGACCATCTTGAAGCGGTCGAGGTCGATGAACATCACCGCCAGGGGCCCGCCTTCGCTGCCGAACCGCGACCAGGCCAGGTTGAGGCGCTGCTGCAGGTAGGTGCGATTGGGTAGCCCGGTCAGCGCATCGTGGGAGTTTTCGTGCTGCAACTTGGCATTGGCGTGATCGAGCTCGCGGGTGCGGCTCTGCACCCGGGCTTCGAGCTTGAGGTTGGCGGCGTGGATCGCTTCGGCGGCCGTGCGTCGCGATAACGCGGTATCTATGTGCCGCGACACGAAGGTCAACAGTTCCTGGTCACGCTGGGTATAGCGCACCTGCGAGGTATAGCTTTGCACCGCCAGCACACCGCGTACCACGTTGTCTTCGAACAGAGGTATGCCCAGCCAGGAGAAGGAGCGCACCGACTCATGGGCAATTTCGATTTCGCCCTGCGCGGACAATCGCTCGGCTTCGCCGACGTCAATCAGGCAGGGGCGGCGCTGACGGATGATGTACTCGGTCAAGCCCCGGCGCCCTCGGCGTGCCGCCGGGCAGGTCGTCTGCCGTTCATCCACGTAATAGGGAAACGTCACTTCACCGGTCCCGTCGTCAAACAGTGCAATGTAGAAGTTCTGCGCGAACAGCAGATCACCGACGATGCCATGCAGGGTCCGGAACAACTCGGCCATGTCACCCGGCTGACTCGACAGTTCTGCAATCTGGAACAGCGCGCTTTGCAGATGCTCGGCGCGCTCCCGGTCCGTGACTTCCTGGCGCAATGCGTCGTTGACTGCCGAAAGCTCCAGGGTGCGACGCAACACCGTTTCTTCGAGGTCTTCGCGGTGCAGAATCCGGTCCAGCGCCATGGCTACGTGGCGGGCGACCACCAGGAACAGCGCGCGGTCTTCAGCGCTGTAGATGCGAGAAACGTCGTAGACCTGCATCGCCAGCATGCCAAACACCTCGTCCGAGGCATTTTTCAACGGCGCGCCCATCCAGTACTCGGGACGATCACCCACGCAGTGGAAACGGTCCTCGGCCTGGGCCGCGAGAATACCGGCGGCATCGATCAGCAACGGCTGGCCGGTGGTCAACACCTGGCCCGTCAGCGACAGCCGCGAAGGGTCCAGGTATTCGTAGTTTTCGGATTCCAGAGCATCGACGTCGATGATGTCGACGTAATACGGGTAGTCGATCTTGCCAGTGTGCGGGTCATACAGCGCGAGATAGAAGTTCTCGGCGTCGATCAGGCTGGCCAGCAGCCGGTGAGCCCCCACCAGGAACTCTGAGCGGTCACGGGTCGAACTGGCCAGATAGGTAATTTCATACAGCACACGCTGAGTGATCTGCGCACGAGCCAGGGTATTGGTCTGTAGCTCGATGCCCAGGCGCTGGGCAAGTTCGGCAAGCGCCGGTTCCGCGGCATCGTTGACGGGTGCGAGCAGCCAACCCAGCTCACTTTCGCCCCTGCCGGTGGGCCAGCGGTGCAGGTTCGAAGCCAGGCAAAAGGCTTCAAAATCATCATTCGCAACGCTTGAAGGCCAATGTCCCCGTGGGTCACCCTGGCCAACCCGATGCAACTGTTCACCGGCGCGGTAAAACGCCCAAGCGGTGGTATGGGCCCAGTTGCGCGCCGAGTCCAGCAGTTGTCCGATCCTGTCGTCGTTGCCGGCGCAAGCCATGCCGACGGTATCCGGATTCCCTGGGGGGTGAAATGCGGCAACTGCGTCATTGCTCGATTGCCGCGGGGAGCCGGTCAGTATACGAAAACTCATCAGCGCTCCCTGAGCCAAAACTGCTGAAACTCACTGGCTGATTGCTTGCAATGTGCCATTTGGCTTTCCGTTTAAAGCTTATGGCGGTTTTTTTCAATGATTTTGTTCAATTTAGTGCCAGGTATGAGACGGGGTGCAAATTATTCGCTGTGTTGTCCAGACCTGGCTTCCATCACTCGAAGCTAACGTATCAGTCGTCGTTGTCATCGCGATCACGGTAGCGACGGTGATCGCGATCATAGTCACTACGATCATAGCCACGACGATCATAGTCACGGTCATAACCTTGGTCATCGTCCCCTCGCTGGTCGTAACCACGTCGATGGTCATGATCGTGATATCGGCCGTACCGTTCTCCGTCATCCCAATGCGGGCCGCAGCCTCCCAACAAGACGGCGCTGGAAATGGCCACGATCAAGATTACTGCGCGATTCATAAAAACGTCCTAAACGTCGGAAGTATGGAAGGGTCATAGCTGTGACCATTGAGTAACCCGATGATTCCTTTGAGAAATACAAACAAGTGATGGTCACTCCCCCCATCGAATGCGCGCCGAGGCTGTCCGGGCCTGTCATGAATAGCCAAGGGGCTGTCGTCGAATGAAAAGCGCCCCTGATACGGGGGCTTTCTAATGGCAGTACTGAAAAGGTCTCTGGCGATGAGTCGACGTAAGCGACTGCTGCGCCTGAGTCACGAGTTGCCTGGTACGCCAGGCAGGAGAATAACAATATGAAATTCGTGAAAAGTCTTCTGGCTGCCGTACCCCTCATGGCGCTGGCCATCGATGCCCAAGCCTATGTATCGAGCCAGGAAGCTACTCGGCTGGGCACCAGCCTGACGTGGGTGGGCGCTGAAAAGGCCGGTAATGCCGACGGCTCCATTCCGCCCTACAACGGTGGTCTGACCACGGCCCCATCCAGCTTCAAGACCGGCGACAGCATGCGCCCGGACCCCTTTGCGGGCGAAAAACCGTTGCTGGTGATCAACGGCAGGAACGTCGACGCGTACAAAAGCATGCTGACCGCCACCACAGTGGCGTTGGCCAAGCGCTACCCCGACTTTCGCATCGACGTCTACCCGACCCACCGCACGGCATCGCTGCCACAGGCGATACTGGACAACAGCCGCAAGAATGCCACCAACGCCAGGTCTCTCAACGGCGGGATCGCCATCGACAATGTGATGCCCGGGGTGCCTTTCCCGATCCCGCAATCCGGCGCCGAAGCGATGTGGAATTTCCTGCTGCGCTACCAGGGCGTCAACATCCATTCCAAGTACGACTCCTGGAGCGTCGATACGGCAGGTGTACCGAGCCTTGCGGTCACCGGCGAGGCATTCATCTCCTTCCCGATCTACGAGAACCTGTCGAAGCCGTTCAACAGTTCCGACATCTACTATCAGTTGAAACTGTCCTATACCGGACCTGCGCGCCGAGCCGGCGAGTCGATCATGCTCAAGAACGCCACCAACCCGACGCAGTTCCCTGGCCGCGCCTGGCAGTACATGCCTGCTCAGCGCCGGGTCAAACAGATCTCGATCCTGGCCTACGACACCCCCAACCCCGGTACTGCCCGTGCGCTGGAACTGTATGACTGGACACTGGTGGGCAAGCAGGAAATGATCGTGCCCTACAACACGTACAAACTCACCTACGCCCGCGCTGCCAAGTCGCTGACCACGCCCAACTTCGTTGCCCCGGACTTCGTACGCTGGGAAAAGCACCGGGTCTACGTCGTGGAAGGCAACCTCAAGCCAGGGGCGAAGCACATCTACCAGAAGCGTCGCTTTTACCTGGATGAAGACACCTGGGCCGCGGTGGCCTCCGATCAGTACGACACCCGTGGCCAGCTGTACCGTGGCTCCTTCGCGTTCTTCAGCCAGAGCTACGACCAGCAGGTCCCGGACGCCACCCCTTTCATGACTTACGACCTGTCGAAAGGCACCTACAACATCAACGGCGTGGTGGGCCCCCATGGCGGCATCCGCTACATCGAGCCGCTATCGACGGCGCAGTGGGTGCCAGAGTCCATGGCGGGTGCCGGTATCCGCTAGGTTCGTGGTGAAGCAACACCCGATTTCGCAGTCCGACCTGAATCAGCTCTCAGAGGCGATGGTTGACTCGTCACTGGTTTGTGCAGCCAGCTTCAATCGGTCCGCTTTACAAATGTATTTAGGCTTGCTCTTCGGTGCCAGTTTGGCACTGGCTTTTTTGGCCTTAGCCTTGAACAGCTGTTTTAGTTTCTTTTGACGGTTCATGTTGTTCTACTCAACCTGTAATTCTTGAATGATATCAGCTTGAGACATTTAACCGATTCAACTTTGCGGCTCCACGATCCTGAGCCAGGGCCAGCGAGCCTGATAACTTTTCGCCTTCTGATCGAACAGGTCTGGCTTGGGATTTTTTGGATTGATTCGAAGTAGCCCGTGCTCTGTGTCGCCCAGGCCGTTGGGCGCATAGACCTCGCCAGTTTCGATATCCAGGCCAATGCAGGTGCCGGCAACCAGGTAGCGGTCAATCCCGTCTTTAGCCGACTGAAGCCTTGGATAATCCCCGCCAAAGCGCTGGCCGTACCACAAGTGGACGCGGGCCTGATTCTTGATCTCAATGTTCACGTCGAGGTCCCGGAACAGACGCAGACCTGACTGGATGACCTCATTCTCCGCGTCCCACGACAGGTCATCATCGAAATAAAAGACGTCGTAATCCTTCACGCCCCACCCTGGCGGTCGCTGTGCCTGATGATTCCAGACGGCCTGGAACAGGCAGCCGGCCGTGAGCAGGCATTGGTTCACACCGAGCTCAGGCAAGCGAGCGGAAATTTCCGCGTTTAGCGGATTGGCCATTGCGATCCTGACCAGGCTTTCGGCAGTCAATGTCATCTTCATCCCTTCTGATTGATCTGATCCCTGCGACCGACAATACCCTCGACGCTTTTCAAATTTGCAAAAAATTGCCCTTTTCTCTCCCTCGGCCAATCTGGCGCGAATCATGCCTGACTCAACGGCATGAAGTCGGTACTGACTATGTGGATGACACTTTTGAAGTGAGCCACCTCAGTGCCTGCCCCGATAATCGATAGCTTACTGACGAACTGTCGAGGTCAAGCATGACGAGCGCAACTATGGAACAAGTCAGCCCACAGACGCTGAGAAGAGTGATTGTGGCCGCAGGGATCGGCAATTTCGTCGAGTGGTTCGACTTTGCCGTGTACGGTTTTCTGGCCACGACCATCGCCCAGCAATTCTTCCCCAGCGGCGATGCCAGTGCCGCGCTGCTCAAGACCTTTGCGGTATTCGCCGTGGCCTTTGCGTTCCGGCCCCTTGGCGGGATTTTCTTCGGCATGCTGGGCGACAGGATCGGCCGCAAGCGCACCCTCGCGATAACCATCCTGCTGATGGCCGGTGCCACGACCTTGATCGGTCTGCTGCCCACTTATGCGGCGATCGGGGTCATGGCGCCGATCCTTCTGTCCCTGATCCGTTGCGCCCAGGGCTTTTCCGCCGGCGGAGAATACGCAGGTGCCTGTGCCTACCTGATGGAGCATGCACCGAGTGATAAACGCGCCTGGTACGGCAGCTTCATTCCGGTGTCGACATTTTCCGCCTTCGCCGCAGCCGCCGTGGTGGCCTACGCGCTCGAGGCGTCATTGTCCGCCGAAGCCATGGGGAGCTGGGGCTGGCGCCTGCCGTTCCTGATTGCCGCGCCCCTGGGCCTGGTGGGGCTTTACTTGCGCTGGAAGCTCGATGAGACACCGGCATTCCAGGCAGTGACTCAGGAACATGCTGTCGCACACTCCCCACTCAAGGAAACCTTGCGCAACCATGGTGCGGCGATCTGTTGCCTGGGCGCTTTTGTGTCACTCACCGCACTTTCGTTTTATATGTTCACCACCTACTTCGCGACCTACCTGCAAGTGGCCGGTGGCCTGAGTCGCGCAGCAGCCTTGCTGGTGTCACTGATTGCATTGCTGTTTGCCGCGGCGATCTGCCCGCTGGCCGGGTTGTATTCGGATCGGGTCGGGCGCCGAGTCACGGTGATGACCGCTTGCGCGCTGTTGATGGTGGTCGTGTATCCATCGTTCCTGATGGCCAGTTCCGGGTCGTTCGCAGCGTCCATCGTCGGCGTCATGCTCCTGGCGGTTGGCGCGGTGTTGTGTGGCGTAGTCACCGCGGCCTTGCTTTCGGAAACCTTCCCGACCCGTACTCGGTACACCGCGTCGGCTATCACCTACAACATGGCGTACACCCTGTTCGGCGGCACCGCGCCGCTGGTGGCGACGTGGCTGATCAGCACCACAGGCAGCAACCTGTCGCCGGCGTTCTACCTGATTGCGATTGCATTGCTCGCATTGGCGGGCGGTCTGGCATTACCGGAGACCTCGAGGATTTCCCTGCATGACGTAGCGGCGCAGGAGAACGCCGAAAGCGTGGGCGCATCCGCCTGAAAACACAAAACGAACCGGCAGGCGTCAGGCCAACGAGGTTTCCCTCCGCGGCCTTGACCGTGACGCTCATTCGCAACTCATGGCCCACTCAAGTCGACGGCGCGAGTGATTTCACATTGATATCGTCGACTGTCATGAAATGAAAAGAAATTGTCGTCGAATGAAGGGTCGATAGCCTCCCCCGTCCATAAATTCCTCTTCAGGCCCGCGCGTTGAATCCCCCCGATCTGACGCCTGGCCCGGCCGGCGCAATGCCTGGGCGTATTTCCGATTTATATGCTCAACATAATAATAATCCGAGGGGTCGCGTTGTATGCGTGTGAATTTACCCGTAACCGAGCATGAAAGAGTATTCCCCACCGAACAGCGATTGATATCCACGACCGATCTGGATAGCCGCATCACCTACTGCAATGACGCCTTTGTAGCCATCAGCGGTTTCACCTACGACGAACTGGTTGGTCAGACCCATAACCTGGTTCGACACCCCGACATGCCACCCGGGGTATTCATGCATATGTGGCACACCATCAAGCAAGGCAAACCCTGGATGGGTATTGTGAAAAACCGCTCGAAGAATGGTGACTTCTATTGGGTCAGTGCCTATGTCACGCCCATCTATGAAAACGGACGCATGAGTGGTTATGAGTCGGTCCGCTCGGTGCCCAGCCGTGACCAGGTCCGTCGGGCGTCAGTGCTCTACTCCAGGATGCGGGCCGGCAAGCCGATCGTTTCGCTGAGCGCGCGGATTTTCCGGCCACTGCAACAGGGCTGGCCATTATTGATGGCTGGCGGGGTTTCACTGCTGGGTAGTCAATGGCTACCGACAACGGCGGCACAAGGGGTCCTGGTCGCGAGCCTTGGGGTTGCCTGGTACCTGATCGAATCCCGAAATCGCAGGGCCATCGAGCGCACTCTGGCCGAACACCCGAAAGCCTTTTCCGATCCGCTGGTCGCGCTCACCTATAGCGATAACCACGGTCCCCAGGGGCAACTGGACATGGCCATGGTCAGTGAGGAAGCGCGCCTGCAGACTGCCCTGAGCCGGCTCGTCGATGCCGGGGTCAATGTCAAGGCCAAGGCCGCGCAGTCATCCGAGCTTTCAGGTTCCCAGGCGCAGTCGCTGGATCGTCAGCGCAGTGAAACCGATCAGTCTGCCGCCGCCATTTCACAGATGGCCGCCACCATTCAGGAAGTCACGCAAAACGTCATCAGCACCGCACATGCCGCCTCGGAAGCTGACCAGTTGACCCGTGACGGCAGTGAGCTGGCCCGGCAAAGCCTGAGCGCCATGAAGACCATGCACGAGGCAGTCAACGAGATTGGCCAGGCGGTCAATGCACTGGCGAGCGAAACGCAATCGATCGGCAGTGTCGTGGATGTCATCACCTCCATTGCCGAACAGACCAACCTGCTGGCGCTCAACGCGGCCATCGAGGCGGCCCGGGCCGGCGAGCAAGGACGCGGTTTTGCCGTGGTTGCCGACGAGGTGCGTTCCCTTGCCCAACGCACCCGCACCTCCACCGAACAGATCCACGGCATCATCGCTTCACTGTATGTCGGTGCCGATCGTGCCGTATCAACGGCCAATCGTGGCGAGCAGATTTCCCGCGAAAGCATGCAAAGTGTCGAGGCGGTGCAGTCGGCTTTGGTCGGCATCAGCCAGGCCGTCACCCGGATTACCGGCATGAGCCAGCAGATGGCCTCGGCGTCTGAAGAGCAAAGTCACGTGGCTGAAGATATCAATCAACAGATCACGCGAATTGCCCAACTGTGCGATCACAGCGCCGGGCAGGCCAAGCAAGGCGCGGCGATCAGCCAGGATCTTGAAGTCATGGCCGATTACCTGCACAGCCTGGCCGAGCGTTTCAGCCGATAGCCATTGGCGCCTGTTGACCATTTTGCATCCGGGCAACAGGCGCCATCGGCCCAGAGGTTCGGACCTGCGCCCGGCCCTGGCAAGCCGGGACGACGCGTCGTGCGAGCAATCAGGTCTGCGCCTCGCCTGGGAACGCCGGCAGCCCGTACGTCAATGCAAGTTCCAAGGCCGGTTACAAGGGGTATAACTATCAGAACAAAAGGCGGGTCACCCGGAACAGGCCCTCCAAAGGCAGCGCCCGGGCCAGGCGCCCCAGGCCTGATCGGCGCCTGCGGCGCGGAGCGATGTGATGAGTTCCAGAGCATGGCAATGGGCTCGCAAGAGCCTTCTTGGCTGCATCGAGCTGACCTTGCTGGTCGCGCCACTGTGCGCCAGCGCCATGTACAAGTGCCAAGCCAGGGACGGTGCCATCAGCTACACCAGCCAAGCCATCGCCAGCGCCCGCTGCACTCGCCTCAATGGCATGGCGGGCGCCGGTGTCGGCGCCAAGGCAATGGCCCTGCCCCGGCTTGTGCAGGACGACAGCCCAGGGGCGGTGCGAGTTCGGGTGTTCACTTTCATCCACAGGGGTGTTCGTCAATATGTGAGCCGGCGCCCCGTCGGGATTTCCGCACGGGTCGATGTCCTTGAGCTCTATTACATCAAGGGCTGCTATCTGTGCATGGCGCCGAAGGATTTCAAGGTCACCTCACTGCGCCTGGACACCCAATCCTATCGGCGGGAGATCGAAGCCGCTTCGGGTCATTATGGTGTCGACCGGGCGCTGGTCCGCGCAGTGATACATGCCGAATCGGCGTTTCGCCCCAACGCCATTTCCGAAGCCGGCGCCCAGGGGCTGATGCAGTTGATGCCCGCCACCGCCGAGCGCTTCGCCGTGGACGATCCGTTCGACGCACGACAGAACATTCGTGGCGGCGTGCGCTACCTGGCCTGGCTGCTCAAGCGCTTCAACGGCAACCAGGTGTTGGCGTTGGCAGGTTACAACGCCGGCGAAGCGTCCGTGGTCGAGTACAACGGGGTGCCTCCCTACGCCGAGACGCAATCCTACGTCACCCTCGTGCAGTCCTTGACCGAACGCTATCGCAACCATTGATCAATGCTGCGCAGAGGACGAAAACGGTCAGTCAAAGAACTCCATACCTGCATACGGCTGGCGCCGGCATTGCTCGAGCCTTGAAGCCAGGCTGCCTACATGCACTTCCAGCCGATGCCCATCGGGATCCGAAAAATAAAACGAGTTACCTTCGCTCGAATTGGATTTCCATTCAATAACGTTACGAAGCCGCAAGTAAGCGGTGACTTCTTCAAAATCATCCTGCCCCACCGAAAACGCATAGTGGGTGTAATCAGGCTGTTTTTCCGCCGCACGACTCTCATCGTAAGACAGACAAAGCCAGAGATCACCGAGGGAAAGATAAGCCCCCGTCTCCCAGCGGGCAGCCAATCTAAAGCCGGGTAGAGCCACATAAAACTCGATACTGCGAGAGAGGTTCACAACCGCCAACGTAAAATGGTTCAAGCCAGTCAACATGAGCATCTATCCAGAACCAGTCCAATAGAACGGATGAGGATATCAATATCGACTTTTTCAACACAATCGGCCAGAAGCGGACAGTCGCATTCAACTACTGCTTCGTCTTGCCCTGCCCGGGAAACAATGACTCGAATCGCGGCGTCGCCCGGGCAACGAAACCCTGCCCCTGGCGCATGATGAAATAGGCCGCGAGGTCATGTCGCTCGGCGAAGGCATAGCCTTCCTCCGGGCCGAGCACCATCAACAGCGTAGACAAGCCATCGGCATGCAGCCCCGAAGGGTCGACCACCGTCACTGCCGCCAGTGCGTGCTTGACCGGCCTGCCGACACGTGGATCGAAGGTGTGCGAATAGCGCTGGCCACCCTCCTCGAAATAATTGCGATAATCGCCGGAGGTGGAAACGCTGTAGCCATCCAGTGCAATGGCGCGCTCCACTTGCTGCTCGCTTGCGCCGCTCGGCACCTCCAGGGCGATGCGCCAGGGCGAGCCATCCGGCTTGCGGCCGACCGCCTTGAGTTCGCCGGTGATCTCGACCAGATAGGCCTGGATACCCAGGGCCGAAAGCCTATCGCCGACCCGATCCACCGCATAGCCGGCGACCATGCTGTCGAAATCCAGTTGCGCTGCCACATCCTTGCAAAGCTTTTCGCCATCCAGGCGCAGGTGCTGATGCCCTACCCGTGCCCGCTCCCGTGCCAGCGCGCCAGCATCCGGCAGGTGCTCCCCCCGAGACTGCGGACCGAAGCCCCAGAGGTTCATCAATGGCTGCACCGTCAGGTCGAAAGCCCCGCCACTCTCGCGGAACAGAAACTCACCGTACGCCAGCAAACGATGCATATCTTCCGGCAACGCCAGACAGGCGCCGGCCGGCAGATCGTTGAAGCGAGAAACCACGGAGTCGCCGCGCCAGTTGGAAAACTGCTGGTCGAGCGCCCCGAGTATCGTCTCGACTTCGGCCTTTACTCGCTGCGAGTCGGGCGTCTGCGCGGCGGGTACGTACTGGATCGAATAAGTGCTCCCCATGGTCGGTCCGGAAACGCGCTCGACCCGTTCGCCACAGCCATACAGCAGCGTCAACAGCATCACCAGCAGGCTTGCGCGCATCAATCAACACCTCTCAGATCCAGGCCGCGGCGCGCTTTTCTACCCAAACTGCGGGCACCACTGCTTACAAGAGATTAAAGCTGCATTACCGGAAATAGCGCCCGGCACGCCCCGCACTTAGGCGCTACCCGCCCCGATCACGGCCTGACATCGTTCCCACGCTCCCGCGTGGGATGACCTACCGCTCATCAGCAAGGCTGGTCAAAAAGCGAACAAAACCTCCACTCGACACTCTGAGTTGCGGGGTGATCAATTGTCCCCCTCCCTTTTCGCTCAACGTCCTGGAAGCAAAAAAACCATTATGTGCATTAGCGCACAGGGGTGTTTTTTGCCCAAAAATTGGAGGACAGAAAATGTCTAACCATTCGTTGCAGAGCGTCGAGCGCATACAGAGCCGCGTTCGCGCTCAGCGTCAGACGCAACAGAAACCCTTCTGGCGCAACCTGCTGGCCTTCGCCTCTCCCTCACAGCGTAGTTGGCACGGAGGGATCGAGCTCAGGGGCTACAAAGAATTATCCAACGCCACACCGGTTGCCTCGGTCCCGATTGCAAACATACAGCTGGCGATTCCGCTTGAGCGCGGTCGCCGGTCCGTCCAGCCTTGCGTGCAGCCGGGACAGCATGTTCGCAAGGGCGAGGTGATCGGTATTGGCGATGACAACACCCCTTGGGTGCATGCCAGCACCTCCGGCATCGTGGAACGCATTGATCTCGCCTTCGCGGCCGACTCGGCCGGGCCGATCATGGCCGTCATTTTGAACGCAGATGGTCTGGATGAGTGGATCGAACGGCCAGTGCCGGGGCTACCGCAAACGCCCGAGGCGCTGGTCGAACGAGCATTGCAGATGGGCATAGTCGGTCTTGGCGGGGCGGGTTTCCCGACGGCCCTCAAGCTGGCCGGCGCCCGGCAGCCCGATCTTCTGCTGATCAACGGTGCCGAATGCGAGCCCTTCCTTACCTGCGATGACCGTCTCATGCGCGAACGTGCCGAGGCGCTGATCGAGTACGCCGACTATGTCGCCACCCTGATGGGAACAACACTGACGCGCTTCGGTATCGAAACCAACAAACCTGAGGCGATTACTGCGTTACGCGCCGCCGCTCGCCAGGCGCGCACCCGGGTCGAGATATGTCCGCTTCCAGCGCGTTACCCGGCAGGAGGGCAGCCGTTGATGATCAAGGCCCTTAGTGGCCGCAATCTGGCGCCCGGGACCCTGCCCGCCGATATCGGCGTACTGGCGCTGAATGTCGCGACGCTCTACGCACTGGGCCGGGCCGTCTTCCACGGCGAACCACTGGTAAGGCGCGTGCTGACGCTGACCGGGGACTGCGAGCGCCCCGGGAATGTCCTGGTGCCGGTGGGTTACCCGGTCAGCGCACTGCGCGCAGTTGCTGGCGCGGCCCCCGAAGGCCAGTTGACCCAGGTCGGCGGGCCGATGATGGGACAGCCGTTACCGGACCCCACTGCCGTCATCAGCAAGACCAGTAGTTGCCTGATATTCGGCGCCGAGCGCTACTTGCCGGCACCTCAGCCCGCAGGCAGTTGCATTCGCTGTACGCGCTGCGTGGATGTCTGCCCGATGTCGCTCAGACCGCTGGATCTCTACGCTGCTGCCGAACGCCTTGACAAGGCCAGCCTGCAGGAACTGCGATTGGATGCCTGTATCGAATGCGGCAGCTGCAGCAGCACCTGCCCGAGCAATCTGCCGCTGCGCGAACGTTTCCGCCAGAGCAAGACGGAGCTACGTGCATGAGCCTCATACTCCGTTCTACCGCGCACCGACAACTGCGCACAATAATGCTGCTGGTCAGCCTGTGTCTCCTGCCGGGCACCGCCCTGTACGCCTGGCAATTTGGCATCGTGGTCTGGCTGCAGACCTTCTGGTGCGTACTGCTCGCCCTGGGCTTCGAAGCCGGCCTGCTGCGCCTGCGCGGACGTAATGTTCGCGAAGGTTTGAGCGACCTGAGCTGGCTGGTGCTAGGCCTGATACTGGCTCGGGCATTGCCGCTGCTGGTGCCGCTGTGGATGATCGCCCTGGCCAGCTTTGCCGCGCTCGCACTGTGTAAACACGGCAGTGGAGGCCTGGGTCGCAACCGCCTCAACCCCGCCATGGTTGGCCTGGGGATCATCGCTATCTGCTTCTACCAGCAGTTGTACCCTGCCCCTTCGAACTATGCCCCCTGGACTCTCACCCTGGACGCCAAGGCGGTTCTTCTACAACAGTTGCAGCTGGCGCCACGCCTTGACCTCGATGCGTTCGCCGGCGCCACTCAGTTGGCCAAGAACCAGTTCACACTGATCACCCCCAATCTGTCAGGGTACGGCTACATCGCCGGCGGTTTGCTACTGGCAGCCCTGCGGGTGATCCGAATCGAGATTCCGCTGGCGATGCTCGCGAGTACAGCATTGTTGTGCATGGCAGCCGGCCATAGCCTACAGGAAAGCCTGTACAGCCTCAGTCTCGGCGGCTATCTCTTCACTGCCTTCTTCATCGCCACCGATCCGGTCACCAGTCCCGATACACGCGCCGGTCGCATCCTCTTCGGCGCGGCCATTGGCGCGTTGACTGAATTGATTCGCGAATTCGGGCTTTATGCCGATGGTCTGTGCTTCGCCGTGCTAGCCGCCAACCTGCTGGTGCCGCAGATCGACCGGTTGGTGCTGCGCATACAGCGTCCCTGGTACATACGAACATGAGAGCGTGCGCAACGAGTAGCCCGCGCCTCTTCGGCGGGTACTCGACACACCTTGCGTGGCTAGCACGATGCAGGCATCACCGCCTGTAAGGAAAGTCTAAAAAGGTCAGCATAAATCCACGGACATTCTCAAATGGCGAATACCAATACCCGACATTTCTCCCCCGATCAATTGGGGGCGGGTTGCGCCAGAACCTGTTCGGCCAGCTGTTGTTTTTCCAGTACCAGATGGACTTGGGTAATGCAGGCGTTCGCGTTCGCCAGGACTCAGCCGATTGAATTGAAAACACGGGTTCACCTTGCGTAAAAATCCGTCATGACATGTCATGACCTCTCGCAAAAAATGGACTTTACCCAACAAATACGAGGGTTAAAGGACGAATGGTCGAGAGCCGTCAAGCGCGGGGAATTGCCGGGAGTTTGCAGCCACTACAGGCTTTTCAGGCGGGCGCGTTCGTCGCGGTGAAGTGAACTTCACCTTCTCAACGTGTCACATTAGGTCCCCGTCAAGCGAACTTCAGCAGAGGTACAGCCTTATGAGTATGGCCACAATTGTCAGTGCAGTGATTTCCAGTCTCGCACCCAGTGTCTTCGATCAGAACAGCCTGCAAGAGCCCGGCGCGCATGTCTCAGCCGTCGAATACCACTACGGAATGGACATCGATGTGAAACGGGTACTGCAGCGCACCGATACATCCGACAAGACCGGCGTGGTACCGGTGACCCTGGTCTACGAAGACAGCGAGGGTGAGGTTCACAAGATCCGTTTCCTCGAATGGGGTGGAAGCCCCGCCGACCCAACCAGCATTGCCTGATCAACTCACCGACAGAGTTCCGGGCCTCGTTTGCTCCCCCCCCAGAAGTGGAAGTTAAACCTTCTCTGCGCTCAGTGCGATTGAGGTTTTTTGTTACCTGAAAATGGACATGTTCGAATGACTAAAAGTTCATTCGCGAAATTCACTATTATCTTGATGACGTAATGTCGCAAGATTAATTGATAACAATGGCTGGATCTAAGTGGCAGTCAGCAACGGCAAACTCTAATTAAGCCGTGCCGAGTGCACTATTGATTCACTATTGAAACCAAGAGGTAACCATGGAACTTAGTATGTTCTCTTCGTCCACCGTGGAATATGTGCGTTTAGGCGTTGTATATTTTCATCTTATCGCCTGCTGTGTGGCAATCGGGCTGGTCTTGACCAGTGACATTGCAATGGTCAAGCAACTCCTGAAGGGGGATGCGTCAGGTCACCACGATGACGCGCACATGGAAAGCCTTCAAAAAACCGTATCGCTTGCACTTGTAGCGCTTTGGATTACGGGCATTGGTATTGTCGGAATCGATTATGCCGGCAAGGGAATGGAATATTTCCTCAATCCAAAATTGCAGGCCAAAATCGGCATCGTTGTGCTGTTGACCTTCAACGGCTTCCTGTTGCATAGCGCTGTCTTGCCGGCGCTGAAAAAAACCGGTTCATTACTCAACCTTTCCTTCAGCCTGCGCATGCTCGCGCTGTTCTCCGGCGCCCTCTCTGCCGTGTCGTGGTTCTATGCCGCCATGCTGGGTGTGGGTCGTCCGCTGGCCTGGAAGTATTCGCTGGTGGAGTTGCTGGCAGCCTATCCGGTACTGATCGTCGGTGGATTCGGGGCGATGGTACTGCTCACTGCCTGGGCAAAAAGCAGAGAAACCCAAGCGCGCAGGGAGCAAGGCACCTGGACAATGGGCAACGCTGCCCTGGCTGGCTGGTGAGGCCAGCGTGAACAAGGACGTTCAGCTTCAGTAAATGAATCCCGCTTTTAGCTGTTTACAAAATGTCACTTGAGGATACCCAAATGAAATCCATGAAAGCTCTCTTCGTAATCGCCGCTCTGACCGCCTCTTCCCTGGCGATGGCCACAGGTGGCGGTGACAAGACCTTCGCACGCATGGAGTCGGCCCGGAAAGTCTCGATGGAAGCCTTCCAGGTTGCACAGAAGCAGAAGGCTGAAGCCGCTGTCGCTCAAAGCAAGGCCAAGGCCAAGGCGACTGATCACACCAACAGCTGATCGGTGTAGCGCTCCCCAATGCCAGTCTCGCTAACCCGCCCCTCACCCGCGCCGCTGCTCCAACCAGGAGAGACGGTGGTCTTGTTCGACGGTGTCTGCAAGCTATGCAATGGCTGGGTGAGGTTCTTGATCCGCCACGACCGCCAGCGACGCCTGCGGTTGGCGGCGGTTCAGTCACCCGAGGGGCAGGCTCTGCTCGCATGGGCAGGTTTGCCCCTGGATCAATTCCACACCATGGCGGTGATCCGCGACCGACACTACTGGGAGCGTTCGCAAGCTTTTTTCGAAATCATCGCCCGGTTGCCCGCACCCTGGCGCCCTGTGAACCTGTTGCGCATCTTCCCACGCAAGCTTCGAGATTGGGCATACGACCGCATTGCGATTAATCGTTACCGGCTTTTCGGGAAATACGACACCTGCCTGTTGCCGGATCCTGATCATGAACAGCGCTTTTTGAAAGCGCCCCTCCTGAGAAACTGACTATCCCTTCTGGGGCAATCCCCCCCAAACAGACGCCCGACAATGCCGGGCGTCTGTTCTAAAGGTCTGGACTCAGAAGCGATAGTTGGTGCTCAGCTCCAGCGTCCGTGGAGCACCGGGTGTGATCAGATCCACTGAACCATGCGCCGAAGCGTAATAGTCCTTGTCGAAAACGTTACGCAGCCGCAGGGCCATGTCCCATTTCGGCTCGTTGTACAGCAGCGCGGCATCCACGGTTGTGTAAGCCGGCATGACCACATTGTTATCCAGCGCGGTATAGCGGTCATCGACATAGTTGGCCCCCATGCCCACACGCCAGGTTTGCGTCAGCGAACGCACCAGCCACAGGTTGGCGCTGTGGCGCGGCGTCAAGGTGGGTACCTGGCCTTCGTTGGCGACACCGTTGGTAAAGCTGTTGGACTTGGTGATCTCGGCATCCAGAAAGGCGTAACCGGCATAGACCTGCCATTTGTCACTCAACTGCCCGCTGGCGGTCAGCTCAAGGCCATCGGTGCGCTGCTCCCCCGCAAGCACCAGTTTGGTCGGGTTCGCCGGATCGCTGGTTTTCATATTGGTGCGTTCCAGGCGGAACAGCGCCGCCGTCAACGCCAGGCGATTGTCGAGCAGGTCCCACTTGCCACCGATCTCGAAGTTGGTGGTCTCCTCTGGCTCAAGATCCTGGTTCGTCGTACTCAGGGCGAACATCTCGGCGGAGGGTTGGTAGGAACGGCTCACCGACACGTAATAGGACTGCACTTGATCAGGCTGGTAGACCAGGCCGACTCGCGGGCTCCAGGTCGTATCGGTGCGGGACAGCTCGCTGTGCGTCAGGTCATCGGCGTATTCCTGGTCGAACACGTCATAACGCACACCCAGCAGAGCCTTCCACTGCGGCGCCAGCTCGATCAGGTCCTGCACGTAGAATCCGGCGGTGTCCTGGGTATTGGTGCCCTTGGCAGTTTGCCGGTTGGCCTGGAACGGCACATCGACCAAGGCATCGCGGTACACCGGCACCCTGGCCACGTTGGATTGGTTGAAAACGGACTGGTCCTTCACCTGACGCCCCAGCTCAACACCATAAAGCAGGTTATGGTTCATCCCGGCGAGCACGGCGCGCTGCTTGAGTTCGGTCTGGTTGAACCAGCCGTCTTCCTTGCGCTGTACGTTGCCGCGATTGAGTTTCACCAGCAGTTCACCATCGGGAGCAGTGACGAAACGTGTCGGGCTGGAGTCAGCAAGCGTGTTGTTGCGATCCAGATCGTAGTGGTAGTAACGACTGGTATTGCTCAGGCTGAAAGCGTCGTTGATCCGGTAGTCGACACCCGCCGTGAACGAGAACACCTCGCTGCGGGTGTAGTCATCATCCGGGTCGGCGGCACCGAAGCGCTTTTCGCGGTCCACATCGACCGGACGGTCGCCGAATGCCGGGATGCCGAAGTCGATCAGACGCTTGTCATACAGATAGGTAGCGCCCAGGTTCAGATCCAGATCATCCGAGAGCTTGAAGTAGGCCGAAGGTGCGATGGCCTTGCGGTCGGTGTAGCCATCATCCCGGAAGGTATCACTGTTCTCCAGCGCGCCAGTCACACGAAAGGCTTTATCGCCGTGCTGCTGATCGGCCCAACCGGCATCGAACTGAGTGCGTTTTTCGCCCTCGCTGTCGACACTGACGCCGACCTCCTGCCTGGGTGCGAAGTTGGGTGCCTTGCTGATGCTGTTGATCAGCCCCCCCGAAGAACCTCGGCCATAGAGCACCGCAGCCGGCCCCTTGATCACTTCCACCCGCTCGACATTGGAAAGATCCCGGAAGTACAGCGCATCGTCGCGAATGCCATCGACATACATGTCGCCAATGGCACTGAAACCACGGATGGTGACCTGATCGCGCTGACCGTCACCATTGGACAGACCGATACCGGGGACGTTCTTGAGTACGTCCTCCATCGACCGCGCCCCCTGATCCTTGATGACGCTCTGGGGAACCACGTTGACGGTTTGCGGGATATCACGCAGCGGCGCATCGATCTTCAGTGCGCTCCTGCTCTCGGTCGGCATGTAGCTCAGCTCGTTGTACTCACTGTTCACAGCGGTTGCCGGTAGGGTTAGAGCAGACTCCGTTTCTGCCTGTAGATCAGGTACAACCAGAACGCCCAGCAACGACAGAGAGGCTGGGTAAATGCGCGATCGAGCCACCATGGACACCTTTGGATGAATTATCGCGCGAATAATAACGATTATCTTTTGTAAGTAAATACATATCATTCCGATACACAACCCGGAACGATCGTCTCAATTGAATGGGTGGTCGACAGAAGCGCTCCGTCCGGATGCCAAGCCTCGGGCGGCTACAGTTCAATATCTGACGCTCGGAGTTGACGGCTGCAGCTCGGCCGAACAGGCATATGAAAAAGGCCGCCCGCAGGCGGCCTTTGATTCACGATGGCATCAGGGCAATGCATAGACCCTGAACAGTTTTTTCACGGTAGCGTTGGTTCCGCCCAGGTACTGGTCGTAGGCCTTTTCTATGAAGCCCGAGTAATAGGCTTCACTCAGGGCCATATCGACCAGCAAGCGAAAGTCTTCGTCGTTGCGATCGACGATCATCGCCACTGGCGAGTACTCGAAGATTCGGTCCAGGAGCATCAGGTTCTTGGCCGCGCCCTCCTTGGCGACTTCGTTGCGCAGCAGCATGCGTTCGGAGAAGAAGGCATCGGCCTTGCCCTCGGCGACCAGTTTGACGCCCTCGTCGTTGCTGGCCACGGTCACCAGCGTAGCGATCACGTTGAGCAGGCGCATCTGCTCGCGAATCCAGTCTTCGGTCACACCCCCCTCCAGGGTCGCGTAGGTTTGGTTGGCCAGACCGTTGTTAATGCTGGCACGCCAGGTCGGGCCGGTATTGGCGACCTTGCCATTGAGCACATTGAGCAGTGATTCGCGAGCATCGTTGCGTACCACGACCGAGAGCCCGGCGGTGTAGACCGGTATGGAGTAGCTGATCATCTTGCGCCGTTCCAGGGTAGGCGCAGTCGGCGTGCAGAGGATATCCACCTTGCCCTGGCTGACGGCACTGATCTGGTCCGCAACCGTGACCGGCAGGTAGTGCACTTGCAGGTCGGGCAGACCCAGTTCGCTCTTGAGCTTGTCGGCGATTTTCAGGCACAGGTCGATGGCATAACCGCTGGCCTTGTCGCCTTCCTGCTTGCTGAAGGGCGCCAGGTCTGGCAAGTAGCCCAGGGTAAAGGTGTGGCTGCTGCGCACGCGTTCAAGGGTGTTGGCGCCCGCCACTAGCGGCAGCGTCGAGAGTGCGAAGGCAAGCAGCAGTCTGGTGGTTGTGGCAAATGGTACGTTCATGTCCGGTTTCCCCGTATGCAGATGTCTGTGCAGTCCTGTTGGCCACGCCTAAGGGTTTGCGGCCCTGGCCTGGTTGGCCGCTGGCGCTTCGGTGAAGCGCTTGGCGAGGAATCCATAGAGCAGGTAGCCGAAAGCGAGCACCAGGGTGCCGCCCATCACTGCATCCTTGCCGCAGGCATACAGGGCGTACAAGGAGTACGTGACTGCAATCAGCAAGACCACCACGTTACGCGTGTGGATCGCTGACGAGACCCCGGCCTTGTGCATGATTACCAGCAGGCCCGTCAGCGCAGTGATATAGGGGATGAGGTTGGTGACCGCCGCGAGGCTGACCAGCTTGCTGAACTGGGCAGCGGCATCGGGCGAGATGGTCGACAGGGCCATGAGGGTCTGCAGCACGCCGCAGACGATCATGCCGACGACGGGCGCATTCATGGAGTTGACCTTGCTGAACAGCTTGAGGAACAGGTTCTGGTCAGCCGTCATCTTCGCCGTTTGTGCCAGGGTAAATTGCCAGCCCAGCAGCGAGCCGACACAGGCCATGACTGCCAGGGCCATGACGATATTGCCGACCATCGGGCTGAATATCGTGGCGTAGACCAGCGCGAAGGGGGCCGAGGACTTGGCCAACTCAGCGTTGGGAATGATGCCCTGGATGACGGTGGTCGACAGCACATAGACCACAGCTGCACCCAGAGTACCGAACAGGCAGGCCAACGGCACGTTGCGTTTGGGGTTCTCCACGGCGTCGGTGGCCTGGGCCGCCGACTCCATGCCCAGGAAGGCCCACAGGGTCAGGGGTATGGCTTTGCTGATGGCTTCGGAAATTGGCAGGCTGTTGGGGTTCCAGGCTGCGGCCAGCACATCGGGCTTGAACCAGAACCAGCCGATGATGCTCAGGCCCGCTACCGGAATGATCACGCCCCACACCGTGAACGCACCGATCTTGCCGGTGATGCCAGGGCCACCGAAGTTGGCGAAGGTGGTCAGCCAGATCAGCCCGATCGTGCCGACGCACAATGGGATGGCACCGGTACCCAGCCAGGGCACGAAGGCGGTCATGTAGCCCACCGCCGAAATGGCCACGGCCACGTTGGCGATGGCCAGGGACAGGAAGTACAGGTACGAGCAGAGGAAAAAGCCCGACTTTGAATGGGCCTCTTCGGTATAGGCGGACAAGCCGCCGGAGCGAGAGCAGAAGACCCCGCACTGGGCAAAGCAGTAGGCGATGGCCATCGAACCGATCGCGGTGAAGATCCATGACAGCAGCGAGACGGCACCCAGTTGAGCCATGTTGGTGGGCAACATGATGATGCCAGAGCCCATCATGTTGACCGTTACCAGCGTCGTGAGCCCCATCAGGCCCATTTTCTTGCTTGAATCAGCCATCGCAAACTCCTTGCCTTTTGCAGAGTTTTGAACCTGGGTCTGGCGACGTACAGCACGCAGCCGGACAGGGGCTAACGCTTACTGCTTGACCACATGAACCTTGCAGGTTGGACGCTTCTGACCCGTGCAGCATCAGACCTTGATCACGTACCCGTACGCCCGGGTACGACCGCCTTCCTGCTTGAGGTACACCCCCTGCAACTCCGGCGTGAAACCGGGCAAACGGTTGATGCCTTCTTCCAGGGCCAGGAAGTACTTGAGCACCGCGCCGCCCCAGATTTCCCCCGGCACCACGCACAAGACGCCCGGCGGATAAGGCAGCGCGCCCTCGGCGGCAATGCGCCCGTCGGCATCCGCCAGCGCCACCAGTTCGACGTTGCCGCGGATGTACTCGATCTGCGCTTGCTGCGGGTTCATGGCCTTTTTCGGGAAGTGTTCCTTGCGGAACATGTCCTTCTGCAACTGCTGCACATTGTGATGGCGATACAGGTCGTGCATTTCCTGGCAGAGCTGGCGAATGGTGTAGTTGCGATAGCGTTCCTGATGCTGCGCGTAGATGGCCGGCAGCACCCGGCTCATCGGCGCGTCATCGCTGATGAAGCGTTCGAAGCGGGCGATCTGCGCCGCCAGGTGGGTCATCTTCGCCCAGTCTTCGGCCGGGGTGAGCAGGAACAGGATCGAGTTGAGGTCGCATTTTTCCGGGACGATGCCGTTCTCGCGCAGGAAGTTGGCCAGGATGCCGGCGTGAATGCCGAAGTCGGTGTAGCTGCCGTCCACCGGGTCGATGCCCGGCGTGGTGAACAGCAACTTGCACGGGTCGATGAAGTACTGCTTCTCGGCGTAGCCGGCAAAGGCATGCCAGCGGTCCTTGGGATGGAACTCGAAGAAGCGGATGTCGTTGGCGATTTCTTCCGTCGGATAGTCTTCCCAGGCGCGCCCTTCAATGCTGTGCGGCACGAACGGGCGGACCATGGTGCAGGCTTCGAGGATCAGCTTGCGCGCCTCGATGCCGAACTTCACGCAGTCTTCCCACAGGCGCAGGCCGCTGCGCCCGGAATGGATGCGCGCGTTGACATCCAGCGAGGCGAACAGCGGGTAGAACGGGCTGGTGGAGGCCTGGGCCATGAACGCGTTGTTGAGCCGGTGATGGTTGCAATAGCGCGCCTGGCCTTTGATGTGGCGGTCCTTCTTGTGCACCTGGGAGGCCTGGGAAAAACCGGCCTGCTGCTTGTGCACCGACTGGGTGACGAAGATGCCCGGGGCGTTCTCGTCGAGGTCGAGCAACAGTGGCGAGCAGTCCTTCATCATCGGGATGAACTGCTCGTAGCCGACCCACGCCGAGTCGAACAGGATGTAGTCACACAGCTTGCCGATGCGGTCGACCACTTGCCGGGCGTTGTAGATGGTGCCGTCGTAGGTGCCCAGCTGAATGATCGCCAGGCGGAACGGCCGCGGCAGTTGCGCCTTGTCCGGGGCGACCTCGGCGATCAGTTCGCGCAGGTAGTCCTCTTCGAAACAGTGGGCGTCGATGCCGCCGATGAAGCCGTAAGGGTTGCGCGCGGTTTCCAGGTACACCGGCGTGGCACCGGCCTGCAGCAGCGCACCCTGGTGATTGGACTTGTGGTTGTTGCGGTCGAACAGCACCAGGTCACCGGGGGTCAACAGGGCGTTGGTCACCACCTTGTTCGAGGCCGAGGTGCCGTTGAGCACGAAGTAGGTCTTGTCCGCATTGAACACTTGCGCGGCGTGCTTCTGCGCCAGCAGCGCCGGGCCTTCGTGGATCAGCAGGTCACCGAGCTTGACGTCGGCGTTGCACATGTCGGCGCGAAACAGCGTCTCGCCGAAGAAGTCGAAGAACTGCCGCCCCGCCGGGTGCTTGCGAAAGAACTGGCCGCCCTGGTGGCCGGGGCAGGCAAAGGTGGCGTTGGCCGCCTCGGTGTAGTGTTTGAGCGAGTCGAAGAACGGCGGCAGCAGGCTTGCTTCGTAAGCCTTGGCGGCGGTCTCCAGTTGGTTGCCGTGGTATTCGGCATTATTGCTGGATAAGTCGAAGACTCCATTGACCTGCAAGATGACATCCTGCAGTTGCTTGTAGATCGCCAGGGAGCGATTGCTGCGGCCCTGAGAGGCCACCAGGAAGATCGGAATGTCGAAGCCGGTGCGCTTGATGGCATCCAGCACCCCAGCGGCCAAGTCATCAACGCAGAGCACGGCGACAGCGACATCGGTAAAGTCCGTCTGGTCGAACCGGACGATTTCACGGGGATTATCAAAACACTCCCGGACCGCATCGCTGGCAGCGATTTTCAAAGCGTTCATATCCAGAATCTCTCGGTCTGCTTGACGTTGAAGTTCCAGGGACGAGCACCTTAAGGGCTTCATGTCCCGGGTCCGGAGCGATTGCCCTATTGGGTATAGTCCATTTTTATAATCTGTTACCCCTTGCCGATATTTTATCGGTGAATGCAACACCCCATCGCTTGCCTCCAACCTTTGGGGTGCCGTTCATCAAGCCATCAGGTGCGCCCGGCGGAACCTGTCACAGGCAGATTCCCGAGCAGCTTGAGCCCGGTACTCTTCACGAACGTCTCATAGTCCATCGGCTTCTCGATACGGGTTTGCGCGTTAGGCAGCACGTAGGCCCAGGCACGTTGAGACGATGCGTCGTACACCAACTTGAACAGACGGGTCGGTACCCAGACCTGGTTGTCGCCGATGGTCGAGTGCCCCGGGTCAAAGAGCGGGCCGGTAAAGACAAACACGTTGCCATCGGCGCGCTTGGCAAACTTGCGGACGTCAGACTCGACCTTGCTCCAGATCTTGCGGTTGTTGGTCGGGTCCTGCGGGACCATGTTCGACAGCGCAAAGGATTGGGCCATCGCATTGGGATTCGGTGCATCGGCTGCCGGGGATTGATGGCCACGGTCCACAGCCGGGTGCTGGCTGCGGTAGTCGCTCAACTCGGCGCGCCCACTCTTGGGAATGCGTGGGTCCGGGTAGAACTGGTTGGTGCGCTCCTCCCCTTTGGCATCCTGCAACTGGGCCGCATTCAGGCGTTCGACAACCACCAGCGGGGTCTTGCTGGTTTGCGAGTACAGCACCGCGAAGTTGTCGGAACACAGTGCCATGGGTTTCATGGAAGCAGGCACTGTGGCCGTGTTGATCGGTTTCGCTGCCGGGAACAGTTCTGCGCAGCCGTCAAACGATGCCTGTTTCTGTTTGTTTGAATAGAGGTCCAGGGCCGCGTTCTGGCCGATCGAGCCCGAACGGGAAGTTTGTTCATGTTGCGCGGTGGGCGGCTTGAGCAGATCCAGCAGACTGCGGGCTTGCGCCCCAGGCGAGAGCAAAACAAGGGCCGACAGCCCAACTGCAATTTTGCGTAGGTACATGGGTTAAATCTTCGAGCGGGATTGAGGGATAAACGTACGGCGAGGCCCGATTCACGGAACCGGGTGGAGGGCTTGCTGATTATTTGGCGGCGATCATGCTTTCGCTGTCCTTGATCAAGTTATCGATGCGGGGCCGGTCGGTTCGACCGCCGAAGGTCATGCGGGGTGTATGGACCATGACAAGACCGGTTAGTGCAATGCCGTACTCAGCAGCCATATTATTGTGACGCTGTGGTGGATGACTTATCCAGCACCCCTCGATACCCTTTCGCCCCCGGGTGCCTGATGGCAATTCAGGCCAAACCACACTTCATCCAGACGAACCAAAAATGAAATCCTCCGCAGGTTTGCTGTTGTCAGGTATCGAACTGGACCGTACCAGCTCCATCCCCTTGTACCGCCAACTCTACTTGCAGATTCGCAAACAGATTCTCAGCGGCAGGATTCAGGGTGGCGTGCGCCTGCCATCCACCCGAACCCTGAGCAAGGAGCTGCAGCTATCGCGAATCAGCATTCTCAATGCGTTCGACCAACTGATAGCCGAAGGTTTTCTCACGTCGCGGACCGGGGCCGGGACTTACGTCGGCCATGAATGGGAAAGCCGTGGTATCGAGGATGATGAGCACAAGCGCCAGCCTCCTCGCCTGTCCGACCTGAGCCAGTCCATGCTGTCGTTGCGCAGCGATCATTTCCGCGGTGTTTCCTATGCCGACTGGGCGACCGGCAGCCCGACCTCGTTCCTGCCCAGCCACAGCGCCTACGATGCGTTCCCGCAATCGGTCTGGAAACGGCTGTTGAATCGTCATCTGCACAAGCCGACCAAGGCCATGCTCGGCTATGGCGAACTGCAAGGTTTGCTGGCCCTGCGCGAGGCGATTGCCGAGTACGTCTTCGATGCCCGTGGCATTGATTGCAGTGCCGATCAGGTGGTCATCGTGTCCGGCGCCCAGCAAGCCTTCAACCTGCTGGGCATGCTGTTGCTCAATCCGCAGGACAGCTTCTGGATGGAGGATCCGGGGCATATCGCGGCACGAATTGCGCTCCAGGCCCAGGGTGGTCAGGTCGTGCCGTTGCGTATCGACGAACAGGGGATCGATGTCCGGCAAGGCCTGGTCCTGTGTCCTGACGCCCGCCTGGTGTTTACCACACCCTCTCGCCAGCATCCCCTGGGCGTCACCATGAGTTATGGGCGGCGCCAGGAACTCATCGACTGGGCCGCCCAGAATCAAAGCTGGATCATCGAGGACGACTGCGACAGCGAATTCCGCTACAACGGCCGTCCCCTGCCGGCACTCTATGCCATGGACCAATGGGCCCGGGTTATCTACGCCGGAACCTTCAGTAAAGTGCTCTTCCCCTCGCTACGACTGGGTTACGTGATACTGCCGAACGCCCTGATCGAACCCTTCTGCACCCTGCGGGCGGTCATGGATCGCAGCCCGCCCACCCTGCTCCAGGCCGTCACGGCGGACTTCATGCGCGAAGGCCACTTTCTCGGCCATATTCGTCGAATGCGCGCCCTGTATCAGGCTCGCCAGCAGGCACTGGTCGAACACCTGCAGAAACGGCTGGGGACTTTCTTCAGGATCACGCCGGTGGAAGCCGGCATGCACCTGATCGCCTGGTTACCCGCGCATCTCGACGACGACGCCCTGGCCAGGGAACTTGGCGAGCATGGCATTCATACCTATCCCCTGAGCGACTACTGCGTCGAACATGTCTTGCCGCCGGCGCTGCTCATCGGCTTCGCCAGCACCCCTGAGGACCAGGCCGAAGCGCGCGTCGAAGCGCTGGCCCAGGCCCTGGATAAAATGGGCTACCTGCAGCCGGCCGCTTGACCCAGGGCAAGTGGTCTTATGATTTAACTGATAATGGATCTATCGAGAGTTCCTGACTGGCGCGATAAAGGCTGCGCCGGTAGACCCGGTGTCTGAACCAGGAACGACTCGAATGAACAATAAGATCCAGGAACGATTCAACGCCTTGCTCAGCCATAAGGCTGTCGAGGCCGAGGCTCCCCCCCTACTGACCGAGGCACTGGCCCGCCAGTTGCTCGACCGACTGGCGCAACTGCGCCTGTTTGCCCATGCCTATCCCTTGCTGACCAACCTGACCCACGGCCGTGTCACCCCTGGCGACCTGCTGGACTTCGCCTATCGCCACGAACTGCAGGGCCTGAGCCTGCACCTGCTCGACGGTGAGGAAAACAGCCTGAGCCAAATGAACGCTGCGCAGCTTCAGGCGTTCGCTGCCAAGGCCAATGCCCTCGGGCTCGATGTGCATCTGGAAATCAGCAGCACCCTGAAAAAGGATGTCGATCAAGTGATCGCCATCGCCAAGGCGCTGGGCACCCGCAACATCCGTGTCTACTCACGCTACGAAGGGGCGCTGTCCCGGGTCATGGACGTGATCGAGTCGGACCTGCACTACCTCGCGCAACAGGCAGACGAGCACGACCTGTTCTTCGACTTCGAGCAGCATGAAGAACTCAAGAGCGGCGAGATCGCTCAACTGCTGGGCCGCCTGAACCACCCTCGCCTGCACGCCCTGTTCGACTTCGGCAACATGATCAACGCCTGCGAACAGCCCCTGGCGGCACTGCGCGCCCTGGCCCCGCACATACGCCAGACCCACCTCAAGGGTGTGCGCATCGTGCCTGAGCAAAACGGCTTCGGGCATTACGGCGTGCTGCAAGGCAGTGACGAAGACGACCTGCCCAGCGCACGCATGTTGTTCGAATTGCTGATGCTCGGCGAATCAACCCCGCAGGTGATCGCCTTCATTCTCGAGCAGGAAAACCACTACGTCGCCCCGGCGTTCCGCCAGCTCGACGAAGCCGCCGACCCGTTCATTGCGTACCGGGAAATGAGTGAAACCGCGCTGCCCGAAGGCTTCTCGCTGGAGCGAATGCTGGCCGATGAGCACCGTTGGGCAAACAACCAGGTCGCCTACGTACGAGGTCTGCTGGCCGAGTTCCGAACCCTGGCCGAGTTGACCCTGGCCCATTGCGCTAACGCCTGAACCTGGCGTGCCGAGCGGCACTGCCTACCCAATTACGCCTGGAGAACAATAATGACATCCCAAGACAAGGCCAAATGGCTCAGATTCCTGATTCTCATCCTCGGTGGCGGCACCATCTACAAGCTGGCGAATCTCAAAGACGCCTTTTACATCCCCATGCAAGAATTCATGGGGCTGTCCCACACTGAAATCGGCGTGCTGCTGAGCGCCAACGCCATCATCGCCACCGCGCTGTTCGTGGTCGGCGGCATGCTCGCCGACCGGTACGATACGCGCAAGCTGATCCCCCTCGGCCTGATCGGCACCGGGGGCCTGGGGCTCTACCTGGCGACCTTTCCACCCTTCAGCAACCTGCTGGTTGTGTTCTGCCTGCTGGCCGTGTGTGCCGACTGCCTCTTTTGGCCTTCGCTGCTCAAAGCCATCCGCAACCTGGGCGACGATAAAGAACAGGGTCGCCTGTTCGGCCTGCTCGAAGGCGGGCGTGGCGTCATCGATACCCTGGTCGCCTTCTCTGCGCTGGGTGTCTTCGTCGCCATGGGCTCCGGTGAAAACGGTCTGAAATCGGCGATCCTCTTCTACTCGGTCATCGACATTCTTGCCGGCACCCTGACCTGGCTGCTGCTCAAGAGCGGCAAAACCCAGTCGACCGTCAAGCCCAAGAACGGGTTGTCCAACCTGCTCGAGGCCATCAAGGTGCCGGGCATCTGGCTGGTCAGCCTCAACGTGTTCATGGTCTACATCGTGTACTGCGGCCTGACCTATTTCATTCCCTACCTCAAGGAAATGTACGAACTGCCCGTGGCCCTGGTAGGCGCCTACGGCATCATCAACCAGTACTTCCTCAAGATCCTGGGCGGCCCTGCCGGCGGCTTCATTGCCGACAAACAGTTCAAGAGTTCCAGCCGCTATCTGAAGTGGGCATTCCTGGCGTTGTTGCCGCTGATGGGCGTCATCATGCTCATCCCGAAAAGCCCGGATTTCATCTACGCCGGCATGGCGGCCACCCTTTCCTTCGCGCTGATTGTCTTTTCCATGCGCGGCGTGTTCTGGGCACCCATGGGTGAAGTCGGCATTCCCCAGCACATCACCGGTTCAGCCTTTGGGATCGGTTGCCTGATCGGCTATGCGCCCGGCATGTTCGCCTACGTCATCTATGGCGCAATCCTTGACCACTTCCCGGGTCAACAGGGCTACAACTACGTGTTCTCGTTGATGAGCGTATTGGCCATTGTCGGGTTCATGGTGTCCAGCCTGCTGTATCAAGCGGTCCGCAAGAATGCCACGATCACTGGCAAGGTCAGCGCCGCGCAAGCCTGAATATAGGTGGGTGTACGCATTGCGGCGGTAACCGAATCCTCTCGGTTACCGCCGCACAGTGTCGCCATCAAAAATTGCCGTTCGACGTCGGTTCGTTCCACCTCGAACCGGTGTATCTGGCGCAACGCCAACATGAGCCGGCGCTGGCGTGGTTGGTCTAGCAAATCCTGGCGGTGCGGCCGGCTTGAACCGGCGATGCTCCGGCTGATCATCGGTGGGGCCTGGTACGCCCGTGAAACTGTCGGATCGCCATACAGTGAACTAATGTCAGTCATGGGCGTAGCGTCCACAGCGAGTCTCCAGATATCCGTTGAGTTGCAGGGTTTCCAACTGACATATCAAGATGATCAAGGAACCAGGCCGATGGAAAAAGATGCCAGAGTCGAATCAGAAAACCAGACGTTTACCGCACCGCAAACCGAGGCCTTGGGCGAACCGGCCCCGGTTTGCGAAGTGACTGGCAATGGCATCTGGCGCACACGCATCGGGGGCCAGGCGCGCGAACTCAGTCGCTCGACCCAGTTTGTCATTGTCGCCGCAGTGATCCTGGGGCTGACCATGGTCTTCGTCGGCAATCTGGTGAGCGAGCGGATAGAAAATGCCGCTGTGCATAGCGCAGCAGAAGCTGCCGCTCAGTACATGGATACGTTTCTTGAGCCCTATGTGCAGGAAATGAGCCGGGACAACGCCCTCTCGGCTGCAAGTGTCCAGTCCCTGGACCGCCTCGCGCAAAGTCATTCGCTCAAACAGCACATTGTCTCGATCAAGATCTGGCGACCGGATGGCACGGTGATCTACGGCACGAACAGAGCTATCACCGACCGAAAATTCCCACTCGATGAAATCACCGAGGCACTCAAGGGCAGTGTGGTCACCGACCTTAAAGACCTGGACGAGGATGAGAACGAGTTCGAACGCAAGCTCAACGTACCGCTCTATGAGATCTACGCGCCCCTGCGGGATTCACACACCGGAGATATCATCGCGGTGGGCGAATTCTATGAAAAGGCCGATAGCCTCAAGCGCGAGATCAGTCGCGTCCGGCAGCAGGTATGGGCGGATGTGGGCACCGCGACACTGGCAATGCTGACGCTGCTCTTCTTCATCGTGCGACGCAGTGACAAGATTATCCAGCAACAGCAAGTAGCGCTGCGCTTGCGGCTGCAGGAGCAAACCCGCTTGCACATCAGCAATGCCGAACTCCAGCACAAGATGGCGACGGCTACCCAGGAGTTTTCCCGGGTCAACGAACTCACCTTGCGGCGCATTGGCGCAGACCTGCACGATGGGCCGGCGCAGTTGTTGACCTTGATCCTGATCCGCCTCGACGACCTGGCCGAAAACTGCTCCGCGGTCGATCAGGAGTCGCTGGAAACCATTCGTGGCGCGGCCACCGACGCATTGAATGAGGTCCGCGATTTATCACGAGGCCTGGCCCTTCCGGAAATCAACGAATTGAGCCTGGTGGAAGAGTTGCAACTGGTGGCGCAACGGCACGAGCAACGCACTGGCACCCGGGTCACTTTAACCATGGGGCGGCTACCGGAGGCCGCGCCACTGCCGCTCAAACTCTGTTTGTACCGTTTTGTGCAAGAAACCCTCAACAACGCTTACCGTCATGCCAACGGCGAAAGTCAGGTCATCCGGGCGCAATACATTGATGAGGTATTGGACATCAGCGTCGGGGACGGTGGTCCGGGCATGACGGCGGACGCCATGCTGCTCGAGACATCCGGCAGAACCCGATTGGGGCTCGCCGGTTTGCGTTATCGCGTTGAATCCCTGGGCGGGTTGTTCAGCATCGACTCCAGTGCCTCGGGTACGTCGGTCAATGCACGGTTCAAACTCTAGTCAGGGCCGCTGCGGGCATCCATCGGTGTTTTCCCTTCGTCGTTGTGAAGGCGCCCGACAGCTTCACGCTCCCAGTAACGCCGCAGAGCCGTGACCGCTTCGACGCGATTTCGGGCGTGCAGTTTGTGCATCACGCAGCCCATGTGGTGCTTGACGGTTTTTTCGCTGATCGCCAGTCTTGTCGCGACTTCCCTGTTGGTCAGACCCTTTGAAACCTCTCGAATGACCTCCTCCTCGCGATGGGTCAGATCAAAGTTGGGCGTTTGCGCTTCGTGCTTCTGGCTGTTACTCAGCAGTTTGTTGGCAAGCTCGGGGGTGATAAAGGTCTCACCCTTGGCAACCGACCTGATCGCCAGGATCAGGTCCGGTCCGCTGACACCTTTCAACACATACCCGCGCGCGCCGGCATCCAGTGCCAGAAGGGCGTCATCTTCGGATTCCGAAACCGTCAGCATCAGCACCTTCACATCCGACAGTTCCGTGGAAATGAATCGCACCGCGGCGAAAACATCCCCCGGCATATTGACGTCCATCAGCATCACGTCCGGGCGCTCCCTCTGGGCAATATCCCTGGCATCCTGCGCATTGGCGCCCTGCTCCACGACTTGAAGATCCGTTCGTTTTCTCAATGTATTGGCAACGCCCTCACGCAGCAACGGGTGATCGTCGACAATGCCGATGCGAATGAATGGACTCATGAGGCGCTCCCGCAAGAATAAGCATTCGAATACACATTGATTAATAGCAGGGAACCCGGGAAGCCGCCGGTCATCAGTTGTATGTCCCGGGCTCCAGGCGTTCGGATATCAGACTCAGGTCGGATGCAACTGGTTCATCCCGGGCACCCGTAAACCGCCAGGAGACTGGTTATGCGCCTTCAAGTTGATCGCGTAAAAATTCGATGAACCGCTGGGTTTTCGCCGGTAACAGACGCGTTTCGGTCAACGCATACACTGAGACGGGCGAGACGTGCCACTCAGGCAAGACCTTGTGCAGTACGCCGTTGATCAGGTCTTGCTCAGCAATGCCCTCGGGCAATAAGACGATACCCAGGTCCAGTGCTGCCAGGCGTCTGAGCATACCGACGCTGTTGAGTTCGAAACGCCCGCCCACATCGACCTCCACGCTCCCTGTGTCGCCGGACAACGTCCAGCGGTCCGCACCCGGACCGCGCAAGCGCAGGCACTCGTGGCGGCTCAAATCCGAAGGCTGCTCCGGGGCACCGAACATCTCCAGATACTTGGGCGAGGCATACAGGCCGCGCCGCAAACTGGCGAGCTTGCGGGCAATCAGGTTTGAATTTGGCGGTTCTCCCATCCGGATCACCACATCCACCGGATCACTGATCAGGTCCACCTGGCGCGGGCTCAGATCGAACTCAAAGCTGATACCGGGATAGAGCCGGGCAAACTCCGCGATCAACGGCGCCAGGTAGACCGTAGCGAAGTCCACCGGCAACGAAGCCCGGAGCAAACCGCTGGGCCGGGCCAGCATCTCCCCCAACTGCTCGTGCGCCAAACGGGCTTCATCGACGATCCGTTTGCAGCGCTCAAAGTACAACTGGCCAGCCTCGGTCGGTTCGATCTTGCGTGTGGTGCGGTGCAACAGCCGCAAGCCGATGCCTTTCTCCAGCTCGCTTATGCGCCGGGACAGGGTCGAATTGGGGATCCCCAGGGTTTCTGCCGCGCGACTGAAACTGCGCGCCTTTACCACCTCGACAAACAGCGCCATATCGTTGAGATATTCCAAGGCATTATCCCGTTAATGGATTAGTCATTTCGCTTTTCGATGATTTATCCCGATTTCGAATTGATCAATCATAACCACATCACCTAACTTGCAGTCAGGAGAGTCATCATGAACTACGAAAAATTCAGTGCAGACAACGCCGCCCTGCTGTTGATCGATCACCAGGTGGGGACCATGGGCTGGGTCAAATCCATTGCGTTCCAAGAGTTGAAACGCAATGCCCTGATGCTCGCCAAAGCGGCCAGTATCCTGAAACTGCCGGTGGTGCTGACCTCCAGCATGGAGGAATACGCACAAGGCCCGCTGCTCAGTGAACTGGAGCAGATCCTGCCTGTGGCGTTCGCTTCGCGAGTCAAACGCCTGGGTATCGTCAATGCCATGGACGATGAAAACTTCGCCGCCGCCGTCAAGGCTACCGGCCGCAAAAAACTGATCATTGCCGGTGTCACCAATGACGTCTGCACCGTTTACCCGGCCCTTAGCCTGGTACGTGACGGCTTTGAAGTTCAGGTAGTCGCTGATGGCGGAGGTTCACCCAGCGTCATGGCCGATGACATCGCCCTGCGCCGAATGGACAAGGGCGGCGTGACATTGACCACCACCAACCAGTTGATTGCCGAACTGGCTGGAAGCTGGGCGACTCCAGAAGGTGGGCAGTTGGTACAAGTGCTGATGGAAGCACTTCAAGGTTAAGACGTTTACAGGGCAACGGACTGAATCTCGTATCGAGGTTCAGTCCGCCTGCCAAGGGTCCCCGGATACTTACGCTCGCGAGGCTTTGTCAAGGCTGGGCAGCAAGGGACTGCTCGCTATCGATGAATGGGTATGAACAGCCTCCGCCCGCACCTCCTCGGGCTTTTGCTCCTCGATCTCACCATTGAGTGCCTTGTGCATCTTGACGGTGTCCAGCGCCCCGACCCATTTGGCAATCGCCATGGTGCCCACACCATTGCCGATAGTGTTGGTGATTGCCCGCGCTTCCGACATGAACCGGTCGACACCCAGCAACAACACCATGCCCGCCACCGGTATGGTGCCCAGGGAAGACAAGGTAGCGGCCAGAATGATGAACCCGGAACCGGTGACACCTGCCGAGCCTTTTGAGGTGAACATCAGCACCGCCAGCACGATCAGTTGATCGGTCAGGGTCAACGGCGTGTTGGTCGCCTGGGCAATGAATATCGCGGCAATGGTGTAGTAGATCGCTTGCCCGTCCGGGTTGAAGGTCAGGCCGGAGGGAATGATCATCCCGGCGACGGGTTTGGACACCCCGACCTTCTCCATTTTCGAAATCATCTGTGGCAGCACCGACTCCGAAGAGCTGGTACCCAGCACGGTGAACAATTCTTCCTTGATGAACTTCAAGAACTTCCACAGGCTGAAACCGCTGTAGCGGCATATCGGGCCGAGCACGAAGATCACGAACACGGCACAGGTGAGATAGACGCAAGCCATCAACTTGCCCAGAGAGAACAGCGAGCCGAAGCCATACTTGCCGATCGTGAAGGCGATGGCACCAAATGCGCCGATCGGTGCCAGGCGCATGACCATGTTGACGATGCGGAACATACCCTGCATCAGGCTATCGAGCGTATCGACGAATGCCTTGCCCCGTGGCCCTACATGCGCCAGGGCGATGCCCAGCAGAATGGAAAACAGCAGGATCTGCAGCACATTGCCCTTGGCGAACGCATCCACGATGGTGTCAGGGATGATGTTCATGACGAAGTCCATGAACGATGCATGTTTCACCGCCGAGGTGTAGGTGGCCAGGCTGGAGGTGTCGAGGGTGGCGACATCGATATTCATGCCGGCACCGGGCTTGAACACATCGACCACCACCAGGCCGACCACCAGCGCCAGGGTCGAGACCACTTCGAAATAGAGCAAGGCCCGAAAGCCCACACGCCCCAGTTCTTTCATGTTTTCCATGCGGGCAATCCCTGTGACCACGGTCAGGAAGATCACCGGAGCGAGGAGCATCTTGATCAATTTGATGAAGGCATCGCCCAAAGGTTTGAGCGCAGCGCCGGTTTCGGGAACGAACACGCCGACGATGGCGCCGAGGATCACGGCGATCAGCACTTGCACATAGAGTTTGCCGAATATTCTTTTCATGACAGGGCCCTGATTTTTTATTGTTGTCAGGAAATGCCAAGGAGTCAGATCAACTGACCTGCTCCTCGGCGTTGTGCCGCAGTACTGCCTGCAAGCGCTGGAAAAATCAGCGGTTGATCAATGCGATGACCGCATCCGTGATCTGGCGGGTGGTGGCGTTGCCGCCAAGGTCCGGGGTATGCAAACCACTTTCGGTCACCGCTTCGATCGCGGACATCAACTGCTTGGCACTGGCGTTTTCACCGAGATGCTCGAGCATCATCGCGGCCGTCCAGAACGTCGCGATCGGGTTGGCTACACCTTTGCCGGTGATGTCGAACGCCGAGCCGTGGATCGGTTCGAACATCGATGGGAATTGACGTGACGGGTTGAGGTTGGCGGTCGGTGCGATGCCCAGGCTGCCGGACAGTGCCGCGGCCAGGTCAGACAGGATGTCGGCGTGCAGGTTGGTGGCGACGATCACATCCAGCGTCGACGGTTTGAGCACCATGCGCGTGGTCACCGCATCGACCAGTTCCTTGTCGATCCTGACGTCCGGGAAATCCTTGGCCACTTCGTAGAAAATCTCGTCCCACAGCACCATGCCATGACGCTGGGCGTTGGACTTGGTGACCATGGTCAGGTGCTTGCGCGGACGACTGCGCGCCAGTTCGAAAGCGAAACGGTGAATGCGCTCGACGCCGGCACGGGTGAATACCGAGACTTCGGTGGCGACCTCCTCCGGCAGGCCACGGTGTACCCGACCACCGTTGCCGGAGTACTCACCTTCGGAGTTTTCCCGCACCACCACCCAGTCGATTTGATCGCCGTTGTGCAGCGGGCTCTTCACCCCCGGCAGTACCCGGGCAGGACGTACGTTGGCGTATTGGTCGAAGCCCTGGCAAATCGGCAGGCGCAACCCCCAGAGTGAAATGTGGTCCGGTACGTTGAGCGCGCCCACTGCACCGAAGAAGATGGCATCGAAGGTTTTCAGTTCTTCCAGGCCACCTTCGGGAATGTAGTAGCCGTTTTTCAGGTAGTTATCCGAGTTCCAGTCGAAATGTTTGAAATCCAGCTGGAAGCCGGACTTTTTCGACAGGGCTTGCAGCACCTCGACGCCAGCGGCGATCACTTCGACACCGATGCCATCACCTGGAACCGCTGCAATCTTGTATGTGCTCATGTTCAACTCCACTCTCGTAAGTTTCTTGTTGTGCCTGTCGAACGGGCTGTTCAATCAGGGTGTGAGCGGAGTATATGTAGTGAACAAATAGGTGTGAGTTACTCATAATCACTACATAATTAACTTAGAGTTACGAATGAGCCAGACCCTGGATTTGTCGTTTTTCTACCTCTTGGCCAATAAAGGCAGTCTTGCCGCGACTGCACGGGAACTGGGTATCACGCCGCCGGCGGTCAGCAAGCGTCTCACTGCGCTGGAGGCTCGACTGGGCATCCGCCTGGTCAATCGCACCACGCGCTCCATGAGCCTGACTTCGGAAGGTGAACTGCTGTTTTCCCACGCCGCCCGCATCCTGACGCAGATCGATGAGGTCGAGCGGTTGATCCACAGCAGTCGGGCCACCCCCAAAGGCCTGATTCGGGTCAACGCGTCGCTGGGTTTCGGTCGCCGATACATCGGCCCGGCCCTGGGTGCATTCTTCGCCCAGTACCCGGAGGTGGAGGTGCAGCTGGAAATCAGCGATCACCCCCTGGACCTGACGACCCATGGGTTCGACCTGGGCATACGCTTCGGCACCCTCCCGGACGCCGCCTTCCACGCCCGCAAGATCGCGTCCAATCGCCGTCTTCTATGCGCTTCGCCGCTGTACCTGGAAAAGCATGGTGTGCCGCAACGCCTGTCGGACCTGCAGCAACACAACTGCATTTTTCTCAGGCAAAACGAAACGCCCTACGGTGTGTGGAGTTTCACCAACGGGGGGCGCACGCAAAACATCAAGGTCCGTGGCGCATTGGGCTGCAATGACGGCGAAGTGGCCCTGAATTGGGCGCTTGAAGGCTACGGCATTCTGTTGCGCGCCGAATGGGACATTGCCCGATACGTGCGCAGCGGCCGCTTGCGATTAGTGCTGGAAGAGCAGACCCCGACCCGCGCCGATGTATATGCGGTGTACCCGCAACAGTTACACCTGTCAGCCCGTGTGCGCAGCCTGATCGATTTCCTGGTGGAGCGTTTCCGGCACATTGACCACCTGGATGAAACGACAGGCCTGCACGACTGAACAGCCTGGGCCCGCAGTCACTTCCGCCAGCAGAGAGCACCGATGAAGTCGGGTTCAATGACGGCAATCGGTCATCGAAACATTCAGAAAGTGGCCAAGTCTCCTGGCCCAAACACCCCGCACAATTGCACCCGGTATTGGGGGATATTCCCCGTCATCGGGGTATTCATCCTGGCTGCTCATCCGCCAGCCTGAAGCCGACGGATAAGGGGACACGGCGTAGAGCCATCATTCACCTCCTGTCACTTTCGGCGGGGAATATGCATCGTTCCCATCCCGGCCCGACATCAAGCATTTCGCCAGCCGGGCTGGAAGCTGTGGCTCGTTATCCATGTATTGCCACGCTTCGAGGAACCCGCCAGAGGTGTTTGCGATGAAACTGGATGCCGGAAGGCCGAAACCTGGTCCATTGTCCAAAACCAGACTGGCGTTGAGTATCTCTGCTGCCGTGATCGTGTTTGGGCTGGGCTTGTCCCAGACCCGGGCAGCCCCCCTCGACAACACCGATCCACCGCCTCCTACCGACCCATCGGCGTTCACCAATCAGCCCGCCGACCCAAATGCCGCATTGAGGGACTTGCTCAAGTTGCCTCCCGCAAACGTCGGCGCTTTCGATTTGCCCAATGGAGTAGTCGGTAACCGCCGAACCCCCTTGGTCGACAATGTGCTGCCACCCGATCTGCAACCCGGTTTCAATATCCCTACCAACGGCAACGCCAGCCCGGTGTTCGGGGTTCAACCGTTCACCCAGAAGCTTGAACTGTTCGAGGAGTTCGGCTCGAACAAACTGGATGCGACCGACCCGCCATCACCCGTTCCGTTTCCGGTTCCGACGCTGGGCCCCGCGCCGGCGCAAGATCCATTGAACGTAGCGCGTAGCGGCCCGTCGCCGGCGGCGCTGGATGCCTTTCTCAGAGAGCCGGCATTGACGCCCTTCCCGACAGAGTTCTCCAATGTACTGGACCGCAACCCCTGGAAGGCGCAGATCGAGCTTTTCCTCAACCGCCGGGTCGATTCCCCCGCAGAAGGCCGGCCACCGGGCAAAGGCTGGTCGCACCAGCGTTTCAATGAGTTTTTCCCGCGCGACGCTTTCAAGACTGTGCAAGCCGGCGCGCACGTCAACAGCGGCTTGCGTGATCGTATGCAACGGCATAACTACGCCGTGGGGGAATTTGCGCCAGGCGGGCTCTACCACAACACCAACGGCAACCCGAACAACGAGGGCACGACCAAGGGCATTCAAGTGCAGTTTCACGCCAACTTCCCTGTCCAGGACCATAATTCGTTGTGGACCTTCGACGGCACCTTTCCGCCCAAACTGCTCCTGGTACGCTATGGCCAGGCGATGCTGATGCGTCATTACGATGCATTGCCCATTGACCCGTCCGCCAACCGGGGCTTTGGCCTGCACACCCTCTCCACCCACGAACATAACGGCCACTCCCCGGCCGAAAGCGACGGTTTTGCCAACGCGTTCTTCTTCCCGGGGCAGTACTACGACTATCGCTGGCCGATCCAGTTGGCCGGTTACGACAGCATCAATACCAGCGCTCAGGATCCGCGTGCGGCGTTCCCCTGCGACCCCGGTGAAACCCTGTTCGTCAACGACGCCAACCCCGGCTTCAAGACTTGCGAGCAAGGCACCATCAAGATCCGTGGCGACTGGCGCGAAACCATGAGCAGCCACTGGTTCCACGACCACATGCTCGATTTCACCGCGCAGAATGTCTACAAGGGCAATGCGACGATGATGAACTACTACAGCGCCGTGGACCGCGGCAACGAGTCGGTCGACGACGGGGTCAACCTGCGCTTGCCCAGCGGTTCGGCGCTGAGCTGGGGTAATCGCGACTATGACGTCAACCTGACGATCGCCGACAAGGCCTGGGACCAGGCCGGCCAGTTGTGGTTCAACCCCTTCAACACCGACGGTTTTCTCGGTGACCAGGTGCTGACCAACTGGGAGTACAAGCCCTTCCTGGACGTACGTGCCCGCCGCTACCGTTTGCGCATTCTCAACGGATCGGTTTCTCGCTACTTCAAGCTGGCGGTGGTGCGTCAGGTCAGTGGCAATGGTGGTGAGTTTCCCGGCCCGAACGGCTCCGGAGTTTCATACAACCGGGTGCCGTTCCACATGATTGCCAACGACGGCAATATCATGGAGCACGCGGTGCCGTTCGATGGCAGCCTGGACCTCGATGGCGACGGCGACACACAGAACCACAATGCCATTCTGCCGATACAGGGCATTTCCGAACGCTATGACATCGTCGTCGACTTCGCGAAAAACGGCATCAGCCCGGGCGACAAGATTTTCTTCGTCAATATCGAGGAGCATGAAGACGGCAAGCGCCCTAATCGCGACATTCCATTGGCCGATGTACTCTCCGGGAAATACCTGCCCGTTGTCAGGCAAACCAGCCACGGGCCACAGTGGGTCAACGGTGACCCGGGCGTGGGCCTGTTCCTGCAATTGAACGTCCAGCCTTACACCGGCCAGGATGTCAGCATGAACCCGGTCGACTTCGAGCCTGCCAAGCCTGGCAAGCCCGAGGGCAAGTTCATGATCCCCCTGCCCTTGAACCGTGATGACCCTGCCGATATCGCCCGGCTTGCCCAGGCGCGGCACCGCACCTTTATCTTCGGCCGCTCCAACGGCACGGATTTCAAGCCCTGGACGATCAAGACCGATGGCGGCGAAGGCTTCGGCATGGACCCGCGCCGGATTTCAGCCGCGCCACAACTGGCCACCGGCCCTACGCCGGCGGGGTTCAAGGGTGAAGGCACGCTGGAAATCTGGAAGATCCAGAACGGCGGCAATGGCTGGAGTCACCCGGTGCATGTGCACTTCGAGGAAGGGATCATTCTCACTCGAGGTGGCAAACCACCACCCGAATGGGAAAAAGGCGCGCGCAAGGATATCTACAATGTAGGCCGCCATCCCGAGAGCCTCGACAATGTCGAAATGGCCTTACGCATCCGTGAGTTTGCCGGTACCTACATGGAGCACTGCCACAACACCCAGCATGAGGACACGGCGATGCTGCTGCGTTGGGACTCCGAGCACCCGGGCCAGATCCAGTTGATGCCCACACCCTTGCCCAGCTGGGATGGCGTTAAATTCGTGAACTCGGTTGCGTTGCCGACATTCCGTACGGGAGATGGCGTCGGGCCACAGGTCAAGGTCGACAATGACCAAGGAAGCGGCAGCGGTGGCTAGCTGTTTGGTCCCGGAATGAGATGGTGCGGATTAATTGTGAAACGGTCTGGATTTTGAGTCCAGGCCTCGCAGATCACCTTGAAGGGAGTACGCCATCGCAAGGCCTTCAGATGCCTAGCGAAGTTGTAGGCCATCACGAAAGCCTATAGGTGGGCCTTCAGAGCATAAAAAACGGGATATCTGCCACCGACCGTTTACGAACGGGCAATGGCATCGAAACCACCTATTGAGGTGTCCGGAATTAGTTGACCACTGCAAATCAGCCCCGGCGAAACACCTACCACTCATCAGAAACCCCTCCCGACCTGTCAGATCTGACAGTAGGCAGCCCCACCCCGTCAGGCTTTAAATCACTCCGTCCCCCATCCCTCGACTGGAGTCTCTTCCATGGCCTCGTCCCGCTCCCCCGACGACCACATCAACCTTTTGCGCGAGCTGGGCATTCCCGGGCGCACCAAGGACCCGATCTCCACCAGTCCCGATGTCTGGGGCCTGAACATCGCGGCGGTGCTGGACAATTTCCCGCGCCATGGCCTGCAATGCACGGCCGGCCCCTGGGGGGTCATGGGGCGAGGCGACCGCCTGGTGATTTTTTGGGGCCCCGCCAATCAGGTGCTGCAAAAGACCGTGGCCGCTTCAGAGGTCGACAAGGAGTTGCGGATGTTCGTGGAGCCGCGGCACATCCTTGCCGGCAACTTCGATGTCTCCTACACCGTGACCCGTCTGGGCCAGACGGCCGAGCCCTCCGAAGTGATGAAGGTGTTCGTCAAGCTCACCCGCCCCGGTGGCAAGGATGACAACGACACGCCAGGCCACTCCAAACTGATCATGCACATTCCCCGCGACATTCTCGAGGGCGGCATCGATCAGGACAACGTGGCCGCGGGCGTCGACATCAGGATTGAACCCTACCCGAACATCGCCCCGGGTGACGTGATCCGCCTGAGCTGGGGCGGGGTCTTCGTGTTCAGCCCGCCTTTGACCCAGGATCAGGCCGACGGCAAAACGCCGATCG
>NZ_JBWKWD010000039.1:0-61265 GCF_059422045.1 Pseudomonas sp. GW821-FHT02A08 | reverse complement strand
GCTCAGCCTGCCGAGGGGGCGGGTGGATCAAGATCAAGAGCTGCAGGCGAGCTAACGCTCGGCCTGATGAGTGGTGAAAAGCGGGGTGTACGCCGCTCTGCCTTTGCTCTTCTGTGGGAGCGGCGGTGCGGCGATCCGACTTGCTCGCGAATGCGGTTTATCATTCAACATCTTTGTTGGCTGACACTCCGCATTCGCGAGCAAGCCCGCTCCCACAGTTGACCGGTGTCGGGCGCAAAATCCGTGTACAACCACGTCCTCTGTGGGAGCAACCAGGCCGGCCGGTAGGCCGCCTCGGGCGCTGTTGCGGTGTACGCCCCCTCGTGAGGCTTCGTTCCGGTTCTGCGCAGTGGGCAACCCGGCATGGATGCCGGGTTAGCCGCCCCCGGCCATGGATGGCCGATGGCGGCGGGCCCACGGAGCAGGACCGGAGCGAGGGCATGCCGAGCCATGGCGAGGCACCGAATGTCAGGGGAAGAGCGTTTGGTTACTTTGCGCTTTTCAAAGTAACCCGCTGTAAGAGCGGAACCATAAGCCGCCGTTACCTGAATAACGGATATGTACCCGACAAAGCGCACAAACAAAAACGGCCTCCTGCTCTTTATATAAAAAGCAGAGGCCGTTCCCGGTACAACTCAACACGCTACAGCAAGACAGATCTTACTTGCGGTCTTCCAGCTTGGTGATATCACGCGACTCGTAGCCGGTGTACAACTGGCGCGGACGGCCGATCTTGTACGGGCTGGAGAGCATTTCCTTCCAGTGGGAGATCCAGCCGACGGTCCGCGCCAGGGCGAAGATCACGGTGAACATGCTGGTTGGAATGCCGATCGCCTTGAGGATGATCCCCGAGTAGAAGTCGACGTTCGGGTACAGCGAGCGCTCGATGAAGTACGGGTCGGTCAGGGCGATCTCTTCCAGGCGCATGGCCAGTTCGAGTTGCGGATCGTTCTGGATGCCCAGTTCCTTCAACACTTCGTCGCAGGTCTGCTTCATTACCGTGGCGCGCGGGTCGCGGTTTTTGTAAACGCGGTGACCGAAGCCCATCAGCTTGAACGGATCGTTCTTGTCCTTGGCCTTGGCGATGAACTTGTCGATGTTCGAAACATCGCCGATTTCATCGAGCATGGTCAGTACGGCTTCGTTCGCACCGCCGTGGGCAGGGCCCCACAGTGCAGCGATGCCGGCGGCGATACAGGCGAACGGGTTGGCACCCGAAGAACCGGCCAGGCGTACGGTGGAGGTTGAAGCGTTCTGCTCGTGGTCGGCGTGGAGGATGAAGATCCGGTCCATGGCCTTGGCGAGTACCGGGCTGATCGGTTTGATCTCGCACGGGGTGTTGAACATCATGTGCAGGAAGTTTTCCGCGTACGACAGGTCGTTGCGCGGGTACATCATGGGTTGGCCCATGGAGTACTTGTAAACCATCGCTGCCAGGGTCGGCATCTTGGCAACCAGGCGGATCGCGGAGATTTCGCGATGCTGCGGGTTATTGATGTCCAGGGAGTCGTGGTAGAACGCCGAGAGGGCGCCGACTACGCCGCACATGACGGCCATCGGGTGGGCGTCGCGACGGAAGCCGTTGAAGAAGGTCTTCAGCTGCTCGTGAACCATGGTGTGGTTCTTCACGGTGCCGACGAACTGGGCCTTCTGTTCTGCGGTCGGCAGTTCGCCGTTGAGCAGCAGATAGCAGGTTTCCAGATAGTCCGACTTTTCAGCCAGCTGTTCGATCGGGTAGCCGCGGTGCAGCAGAATGCCGTTGTCGCCGTCGATATAGGTGATCTTCGACTCGCACGAGGCGGTCGACATGAAGCCTGGGTCAAAGGTGAAACGGCCCGTGGCCGTCAGGCCCCGAACATCGATAACATCGGGACCAACGGTGCCGGTTAAAATGGGCAGCTCGACGGGGGCTGCGCCCTCGATGATCAACTGCGCTTTTTTGTCAGCCATGTGGCCTCCTATTTATGCTTGAAATCATCAGACAGACCCCCCACGCAGGGCCCGCACCACTATAGTGAGATAAATTCGAATGTCAATTTGCCTAAAGTCTTGCTCCAGAAGGCTTTAACCGGACTTTTTTCTCGAAATTGGCTGCCATTTACGCCTTTTATGCCAGTTGTGCAATCAGCTGTTTGGGTTAGGTGTTTGCGTTGTCATTAGTAGCCTAACTGTCTATACTCGGCCACCGACCGCCAAGGGCTTTTGGGCTTGCTTTCATTGGGGGTCGCATCCCTGGGTGGTGGTTACCTGACCAGTGCACTCCCCAACAACTTTGCCCTGATTGTTAGGGGCTCTTCAGTGTGAAAAAAAAGCCGTGAAAAGCCAACGACCTGTAAACCTAGACCTAAGGACCATCAAACTCCCAGTCACTGCTTACACGTCCATCCTTCACCGAATTTCCGGTGTCATCCTCTTCGTGTGCCTTGCCATCATGCTTTACGCATTGGACAAGTCGCTGAGTTCCGAGGAAGGCTTCGGTCAGGTGAAAGCGTGTCTGACCAGTCCGCTAGCCAAGCTAGTGACATGGGGCATCCTGTCCGCTCTGCTTTATCACCTGGTAGCCGGTGTGCGCCACTTGATCATGGACATGGGCATCGGTGAGACGCTGGAAGGCGGCAAGCTGGGCTCGAAAATCGTTATCGCCGTTTCCGTGGTGGTAATCGTTCTGGCAGGAGTTTGGATATGGTAACTAACGTCACGAACCTGTCGCGTTCGGGCCTCTATGACTGGATGGCGCAACGTGTGTCTGCGGTCGTTCTCGCGGCTTACTTCATCTTCCTGATCGGATACATCGTGGCCAACCCTGGCCTCGAGTACGCCCAGTGGCATGAACTGTTCGACCACAACGGAATGCGTATCTTCAGCCTCCTGGCCCTCGTTGCCCTCGGCGCTCACGCCTGGGTCGGCATGTGGACCATCGCGACCGACTACCTGACGCCAATGGCGTTCGGCAAGTCCGCGACCGCTATACGTTTCCTTTTCCAGGCGGTATGCGGCGTTGCGATGTTCGCTTACTTCGTCTGGGGCGTGCAGATTCTCTGGGGTATCTGAGTCATGGCTAACATTCCAACGATTTCTTTCGACGCCATCATTATTGGTGGTGGCGGTGCCGGTATGCGCGCAGCGCTGCAACTGGCACAGGGCGGTCACAAGACTGCCGTGATCACCAAGGTTTTCCCGACCCGTTCGCACACCGTATCCGCCCAGGGCGGCATCACCTGCGCGATCGCGTCCGCTGACCCGAACGATGACTGGCGCTGGCACATGTACGATACCGTCAAGGGTTCCGACTACATCGGTGACCAGGACGCTATCGAATACATGTGTCAGGAAGGCCCGGCTGCCGTTTACGAGCTGGACCACATGGGTATGCCATTCTCGCGTACCGAGCAAGGTCGTATCTACCAGCGTCCATTCGGTGGTCAGTCCAAGGACTACGGTAAAGGTGGCCAGGCTGCGCGTACTTGCGCTGCGTCCGACCGTACCGGTCACGCTCTGCTGCACACCCTTTATCAGGGCAACCTGAAAGCCGGTACCGTGTTCCTGAACGAGTACTACGCTGTCGATCTGGTGAAGAACGGCGAAGGCGAGTTCGTCGGCGTGATCGCCATCTGCATCGAAACCGGCGAAACCACCTACATCCGTGCCAAGGCCACTGTACTGGCTACTGGCGGTGCAGGTCGTATCTACGCATCGACCACCAACGCCCTGATCAACACCGGTGACGGCGTCGGCATGGCGCTGCGTGCCGGCGTGCCGGTGCAAGACATCGAAATGTGGCAGTTCCACCCGACCGGTATCGCCGGCGCCGGTGTACTGGTTACAGAAGGTTGCCGTGGTGAAGGTGGATACCTGATCAACAAGCATGGCGAGCGTTTCATGGAGCGTTATGCTCCGAACGCCAAAGACCTTGCCGGTCGTGACGTTGTTGCCCGCTCGATGGTCAAGGAAATCATCGCCGGCAACGGTTGCGGTCCGAATGGCGACCACGTGATGCTCAAACTCGACCATCTGGGCGAGGAAGTGCTGCACAGCCGCCTGCCAGGCATCTGCGAGCTGTCGAAGACGTTTGCGCACGTTGACCCGGTTGTTGCTCCGGTTCCGGTTGTTCCGACTTGCCACTACATGATGGGCGGCGTTGCCACCAACATTCACGGTCAGGCGATCACCCAGGACGCTGATGGCGTCGATGCCATCATCCCGGGCCTGTTCGCAGTAGGCGAAGTGGCTTGCGTATCGGTTCACGGTGCCAACCGTCTGGGCGGCAACTCGCTGCTCGACCTGGTGGTATTCGGCCGCGCTGCCGGCTTGCACCTGGAAAAAGCACTGACCGACGGCATCGAATACGACGACGCTACCGAAGCCGATATCGAAGCTGCCCTGTCGCGCCTGAACGCTCTGAACAACCGTACCGAAGGCGAGGACGTGGCTACCCTGCGTCGCGAGCTGCAAAACTGCATGCAGAACTACTTCGGTGTGTTCCGTACCGGCGAATACATGCAGAAGGGTATTGCCCAGCTGGCTGACCTGCGCAAGCGCATCGCCAACGTGAAGATCAACGATAAGTCGCAGGCGTTCAACACTGCGCGTATCGAAGCTCTGGAACTGCAGAACCTGCTGGAAGTGGCCGAAGCCACCGCCATCGCTGCAGAAGTACGTAAAGAGTCCCGTGGTGCTCACGCCCGTGAAGACTTCGAAGATCGTGACGACGAAAACTGGCTGTGCCACACCCTGTACTTCCCGGGTGACAAGCGCGTGACCAAGCGTGCCGTGAACTTCTCGCCGAAGACTGTTCCGACTTTTGAACCTAAGATTCGGACTTATTAAGGGTGGCCGCCATGTTGCAAGTCAGCGTTTATCGTTACAACCCTGATCAGGACGCCGCGCCGTTCATGCAGGAATTCCAGGTTGATACCGGTGGTAAAGACCTGATGGTGCTGGACGTGCTGGCCCTGATCAAAGAGCAGGACGAGGGTTTCTCCTATCGTCGCTCTTGCCGTGAAGGTGTTTGCGGTTCCGACGGCATGAACATCAACGGCAAAAACGGCCTGGCGTGCGTCACGCCGCTGTCTGCTGTCGTAAAAGGTAACAAGTTGATCGTTCGTCCTCTGCCAGGTTTGCCGGTTATCCGTGACCTGGTCGTCGATATGAGCATCTTCTACAAGCAATACGAAAAGGTTAAGCCATACCTGCAGAACGACACGCCGGCTCCGGCCATCGAGCGTCTGCAGTCCCCTGAAGAGCGTGAAAAGCTGGACGGTCTGTACGAGTGCATCCTGTGCGCCTGCTGCTCGACTTCCTGCCCGTCCTTCTGGTGGAACCCGGACAAGTTCCTGGGTCCTGCTGCCCTGCTGCAAGCGTACCGCTTCCTGGCAGACAGTCGTGACACCAAGACGTCCGAGCGTCTGGCTTCGCTGGATGACCCGTTCAGCGTATTCCGCTGCCGCGGGATCATGAACTGCGTCAGCGTATGTCCGAAAGGCCTGAACCCGACTAAGGCCATCGGTCACATCCGTAACATGTTGCTCTCAAGCGGCGTGTGATTCAGCTGCTGTACCCGTTGTACCCGTAGATGCTGCGGCGCAGGCTTCAACCGGCGCCGTAGTTTTAACCTGAGCAGCAGCTTAAAAGGCTGCGGCTCTTATTTTGAAGAAATGAGACAAGCAGGGGCATCCGGGCTGGTACCCGGACTATCAGTGTGATCCTAGTGGCTTGTTTTGGTCGCTGCATTCGGACTTCTGCAAGTTTGCTCGGTGTCGACACCGGTGGTGTTCCCCTAACCGAGGGTGACCAAGCATGCAAGAAAGCGTGATGCAGCGCATGTGGAACAGTGCCTACCTATCCGGTAGTAACGCTGCCTATGTGGAAGAGCTTTACGAGCTCTACCTGCACGACCCTAACGCTGTGCCAGAAGAGTGGCGCACCTACTTCCAGAAGTTGCCTGCTGACGGCAACTCTGCCACCGATGTTTCGCACTCCACAATTCGCGATCATTTCGTCTTGCTGGCAAAGAACCAGCGCCGCGCCCAACCGGTTTCCGCCGGCAGCGTGAGCAGTGAGCACGAGAAGAAGCAAGTTGAAGTGCTGCGATTGATCCAGGCCTACCGTATGCGTGGCCACCAGGCAGCCCAGCTTGACCCGCTGGGGCTGTGGCAGCGTCCTGCACCTGCAGACCTGTCGATCAATCATTACGGCTTGACCAATGCCGATCTTGATACGACCTTCCGTGCCGGCGACCTGTTCATCGGCAAAGAGGAAGCGAGCCTACGCGAAATTCACGAAGCGTTGCAGCAGACATATTGCCGCACCATCGGCGCTGAGTTCACGCACATCACCGATTCCGAGCAGCGCCAGTGGTTCCAGCAGCGTCTGGAAAGCGTGCGCGGTCGTCCGACGTACTCCGCCGACATCAAGAGCCATCTGCTCGAGCGCGTGACCGCCGGCGAAGGCCTGGAAAAATACCTGGGCACCAAATACCCGGGTACCAAGCGTTTCGGTCTGGAAGGCGGCGAAAGCCTGATTCCGATGCTCGACGAGCTGATCCAGCGTTCCGGTTCCTACGGCACCAAGGAAATCGTCATCGGCATGGCCCACCGTGGCCGTCTGAACGTGCTGGTCAACACCTTCGGCAAGAACCCGCGCGAGCTGTTCGACGAGTTCGAAGGCAAGAAGAAGGTCGAGCTGGGTTCCGGTGACGTGAAATACCACCAGGGCTTCTCGTCCAACGTGATGACTTCCGGCGGTGAAGTTCACCTGGCCATGGCGTTCAACCCGTCCCACCTGGAAATCGTTTCCCCGGTGGTCGAGGGTTCGGTTCGCGCCCGTCAGGACCGTCGTAACGATCAGACCGGTGAGAAGGTTCTGCCGATCTCCATCCACGGTGACGCTGCGTTCGCAGGTCAGGGCGTGGTCATGGAAACCTTCCAGATGTCGCAGACCCGCGGTTTCAAGACCGGCGGTACCGTGCACATCGTGATCAACAACCAGGTCGGTTTCACCATCAGCAACCCGCTGGACTCGCGCTCCACCGAGTACGCGACCGACGTTGCGAAAATGATCCAGGCGCCGATCCTCCATGTGAATGGTGATGATCCGGAAGCCGTATTGTTCGTGACCCAGCTGGCCATCGACTACCGCATGCAGTTCAAGCGTGACGTGGTGATCGACCTGGTCTGCTACCGTCGTCGCGGCCACAACGAGGCCGACGAGCCAAGCGGCACCCAGCCACTGATGTATCAGCAGATCACCAAGCAGCGCACCACCCGTGAACTGTATGCCGATCGTCTGACCCAGGGCGGTGTGCTGGACGCAGAGCGTGTTCAGGCGAAAGTCGACGAATACCGCAACGCGCTGGACAACGGTCTGCACGTAGTGAAAAGCCTGGTCAAAGAGCCGAACAAAGAGTTGTTCGTGGACTGGCGTCCGTATCTGGGCCACGCCTGGACCGCGCGTCACGACACTCGCTTCGACCTCAAGACCTTGCAGGAACTGTCCGCCAAGCTGCTGGAAATCCCGGAAGGCTTCGTGGTTCAGCGCCAGGTTGCCAAGATCTACGAAGACCGCCAGAAGATGCAAGCCGGCGGCCTGCCGATCAACTGGGGTTACGCCGAAACCATGGCGTACGCGACCCTGGCGTTCGAAGGTCATCCGATTCGCATGACTGGCCAGGACATCGGCCGCGGTACGTTCTCGCACCGCCATGCTGTCCTGCACAACCAGAAGGACGCGGGCACCTACATCCCGCTGCAGAACCTGTACGACGGTCAGCCGCGTTTCGACCTGTACGACTCGTTCCTGTCCGAAGAAGCGGTACTGGCGTTCGAGTACGGTTACTCGACCACCACGCCGAACGCCCTGGTTATCTGGGAAGCCCAGTTCGGCGACTTCGCCAACGGCGCCCAGGTAGTTATCGACCAGTTCATCACCAGTGGCGAGCACAAGTGGGGCCGCCTGTGCGGTCTGACCATGCTGCTGCCGCACGGTTATGAAGGTCAGGGTCCGGAGCACTCCTCGGCTCGTCTGGAGCGTTACCTGCAATTGTGCGCCGAGCACAACATCCAGGTGTGCATGCCGACGACGCCGGCTCAGATCTACCACTTGCTGCGCCGTCAGGTGATTCGTCCGCTGCGCAAGCCACTGGTAGTCCTGACTCCGAAGTCGCTGCTGCGCCACAAGCTGGCCATCTCGACGCTGGAAGATCTGGCCGAAGGTTCGTTCCAGACCGTTATCCCGGAAATCGATGCCCAAGACCCGAAAAAGGTCGAGCGCGTTGTTCTGTGTAGCGGCAAGGTCTACTACGACCTGCTGGAAAAACGCCGTGCCGAAGGTCGTGACGACATCGCTGTCGTGCGTATCGAGCAGTTGTACCCATTCCCTGAGGACGACTTGAAAGAAGTCCTGGCGCCTTACACCAACGTCAAGCATGCCGTCTGGTGTCAGGAAGAGCCGATGAACCAGGGTGCGTGGTACTGCAGCCAACACCACATGCGTCGCAGCATCAGCAACCTCAACAAATCTCTCGTACTCGAGTACGCGGGCCGTGAGGCATCTGCTGCACCAGCATGCGGTTACGCATCGATGCACGCCGAACAGCAGGAAAAACTGCTGCAAGACGCCTTTACTGTTTAACGCCTTCGCGCACCTGAAACCGAATTTAAGGAACCACAGACAATGGCTATCGAGATCAAAGCCCCCACTTTCCCGGAATCGGTTGCCGATGGCACCGTTGCCACCTGGCACAAGCAACCGGGCGACGCGGTCAAGCGCGACGAACTGATCGTCGACATCGAAACCGACAAGGTCGTGCTGGAAGTGCTGGCTACCGCTGACGGCGTGCTGGGCGCTATCGTCAAGAACGAAGGCGAAACCGTTCTGTCCGACGAAGTCCTGGGCTCCATCGTTGAAGGCGGCGCTGCTGCCGCTGCTCCAGCCGTTGCTGCTCCGGCCGCTGCTGCCGCTGCTCCAGCTGCCGGCGCTGACGAAGACGCTATCGCAGCTCCAGCTGCTCGCAAGCTGGCCGAAGAAAACGGCATCAACCTGGCTTCCGTCAAAGGCACCGGCAAAGATGGTCGTGTAACCAAGGAAGACGTGGTTGCCGCTGTCGAAGCCAAGAAAGCTGCTCCTGCTGCCGCACCTGCCAAGGCTGCTGCTCCGGCTGCCGCTGCTCCTGTGTTTGCCGCTGGCGATCGCATCGAGAAGCGCGTACCGATGACCCGCGTACGCGCCACCGTGGCCAAGCGTCTGGTTGAAGCTCAATCGAACATGGCGATGCTGACCACTTTCAACGAAGTCGACATGACCGAAGTCATGGCGCTGCGTTCGAAGTACAAGGACCTGTTCGAGAAGTCCCACAACGGCGTGCGCCTGGGCTTCATGTCGTTCTTCGTGAAAGCGGCCACCGAAGCGCTGAAACGCTTCCCGGCTGTCAACGCGTCGATCGACGGCGGCGACATCGTTTACCACGGCTACGCTGACGTCGGCGTTGCAGTTTCCAGCGATCGCGGCCTGGTTGTGCCGGTCCTGCGTAACGCCGAACTGATGAGCCTGGCTGAAATCGAAGGCGGCATCGCCACCTTCGGCAAGAAAGCCCGCGACGGCAAGCTGTCGATGGACGAAATGACCGGTGGTACTTTCACCATCACCAACGGTGGTACTTTCGGTTCGATGATGTCGACCCCGATCGTCAACCCGCCACAAGCAGCCATCCTGGGCATGCACAACATCATCCAGCGTCCGATGGCCATCAACGGTCAGGTCGTTATCCGTCCGATGATGTACCTGGCACTGTCCTACGATCACCGTCTGATCGATGGCAAAGAAGCTGTGACCTTCCTGGTGACCATCAAGAACCTGCTGGAAGATCCGGCTCGTCTGTTGCTGGATATCTGATAGAAGCAGCCATGAGCTGCAAGCCCGGGCTGTCGGAAAACCCGCTGCCTGGCTTGCCGCTCACGGCTTGAAGCTTTTCGCTAAAGAGGATTTTTTGAATGTCGCAGAAATTTGACGTAGTAGTGATCGGCGCGGGCCCTGGCGGTTACGTGGCTGCCATCAAGGCCGCCCAGCTTGGTCTTTCGACGGCCTGCATCGAGAAGTACACCGACAAGGAAGGCAAACTGGCTCTGGGCGGTACTTGCCTGAACGTCGGCTGCATTCCATCCAAGGCCCTGCTGGACAGCTCGTGGAAATTCCACGAAGCCCAGGACGGTTTCGCGATCCACGGTATCAATCACGCTGGCGTGACCATGGACGTGCCAGCGATGGTCGGCCGTAAGGCCAACATCGTCAAAGGCCTGACCTCCGGCGTTGCGACCCTGTTCAAAGCCAACGGTGTGACCTCGATCCAGGGTCACGGCAAGCTGCTGGCCGGCAAGAAAGTCGAAGTCACCAAGCCAGATGGCTCGGTTGAAATCATCGAAGCCGAAAACGTCATCCTGGCTCCAGGTTCGCGTCCGATCGACATTCCGCCGGCTCCGGTTGACCAGAATGTGATCGTCGATTCGACTGGCGCCCTGGAATTCCAATCCGTTCCAAAACGTCTGGGTGTGATCGGTGCCGGCGTTATCGGTCTGGAACTGGGTTCGGTCTGGTCGCGTCTGGGTGCGCAAGTGACTGTCCTGGAAGCCCTGGACACCTTCCTGATGGCAGCGGACACCGCTGTTTCCAAGGAAGCGCTGAAAACCCTGACCAAACAGGGTCTGGACATCAAGCTGGGCGCTCGCGTAACCGGTTCCAAAGTGAACGGCGACGAAGTCGTGGTGAACTACACCGATGCCAAGGGCGAACAGAACATCACTTTCGACAAGCTGATCGTAGCCGTTGGTCGCCGTCCGGTGACCACTGATCTGTTGGCTGCCGACTGCGGCGTGACCCTGGACGAGCGCGGTTTCGTGCACGTCGATGATCACTGCGCCACCACTGTACCGGGCGTCTACGCCATCGGCGACGTGGTTCGCGGCATGATGCTGGCGCACAAAGCCTCGGAAGAGGGCATCATGGTTGTCGAGCGCATCAAGGGCCACAAGGCCCAGATGAACTATGATCTGATCCCGTCGGTTATTTATACTCACCCGGAAATCGCATGGGTTGGTAAAACCGAGCAGGCCTTGAAAGCTGAAGGCGTTGAAGTTAACGTCGGCACCTTCCCGTTCGCAGCCTCTGGCCGTGCCATGGCTGCCAATGACACCGGTGGTTTCGTCAAGGTCATCGCAGATGCCAAGACAGACCGCGTATTGGGCGTCCACGTGATTGGCCCAAGCGCCGCGGAACTGGTTCAGCAGGGCGCGATCGGTATGGAATTCGGCACCAGCGCTGAAGACCTGGGCATGATGGTTTTCTCCCATCCGACCCTGTCTGAAGCCTTGCACGAAGCTGCTTTGGCTGTGAATGGCGGCGCCATCCACATCGCCAACCGCAAGAAGCGTTAAGACATAATAAGAAACCACGGCGGTTTGGCCCGTCGTGAGCCTTGCATGCAAGACTCACCGCGGAATATCCGCTGGACGCAGTCTTGCATAGCTGCACCGGGTATCCGGAAAGGCTATGCAAGCAGCAGTCACAGGTGGTGCGGCACTTGAATGAGTGCAGCACCGAATGCGCAGTACCTAACGAAGACGGTAATAAGCATGAATCTTCACGAGTATCAGGGTAAGCAGCTGTTCGCTGAGTACGGCCTGCCAGTTTCCACCGGTTACGCGGTAGACACCCCGGAAGCAGCAGCAGAAGCTTGCGACAAAATCGGCGGCAGCGAGTGGGTTGTCAAAGCCCAGGTCCACGCCGGTGGTCGCGGTAAAGCGGGCGGCGTAAAGCTGGTTCGCAGCAAAGAAGACGCCAAAGCCTTCGCACAGCAGTGGCTGGGCAAGCGTCTGGTGACTTACCAGACTGACGCCAACGGTCAGCCAGTCACCAAGATCCTGGTTGAATCGTGCACTGATATCGCTAAAGAGCTGTACCTGGGCGCTGTCGTTGACCGTTCGAGCCGTCGTATCGTGTTCATGGCTTCCACCGAAGGTGGCGTGGACATCGAGAAAATCGCTCACGACACTCCAGAAAAAATTCTGAAGGCCACTATCGATCCACTGGTTGGCGCTCAGCCATTCCAGGGTCGCGAGCTGGCTTTCCAGTTGGGTCTGGAAGGCAAGCAAGTTGCCCAGTTCGCCAAGATCTTCGTAGGTCTGGCCAAACTGTTCAAGGATCACGACCTGGCCCTGCTGGAAGTGAACCCGCTGGTGATCAAGGCTGACGGCGATCTGCATTGCCTCGATGCCAAGATCAACATCGACGCCAACGCCATGTACCGTCAGCCTAAGCTGAAGACTTTCCACGATCCGTCGCAGGACGATCCGCGCGAAGCGCACGCTGCCAAGTTCGAACTGAACTACGTAGCGCTGGAAGGCAACATCGGTTGCATGGTCAACGGTGCTGGCCTGGCCATGGGTACCATGGACATCGTCAACCTGCATGGCGGCAAACCAGCCAACTTCCTCGACGTGGGCGGCGGTGCTACCAAGGAACGCGTTACCGAAGCGTTCAAGATCATCCTGTCCGACACTAACGTCGCTGCAGTACTGGTCAACATCTTCGGCGGCATCGTTCGTTGCGACATGATTGCCGAAGGCATCATCGGCGCCGTGAAAGAAGTCGGCGTGAAAATCCCGGTTGTTGTTCGCCTTGAAGGCAACAACGCTGAGCTGGGCGCTAAAGTACTGGCAGAAAGCGGTTTGAACATCATCGCTGCTACCAGCCTGACCGACGCTGCTCAACAAGTTGTCAAAGCTGCGGAGGGCAAATAATGAGCGTCCTGATCAATAAAGACACCAAAGTTATCTGCCAGGGTATTACCGGTTCGCAAGGTAGTTTCCACACCCAGCAAGCCATCGAGTACGGCACCAAGATGGTCGGTGGTGTAACTCCAGGCAAAGGCGGCACCGAGCACCTGGGCCTGCCAGTGTTCAACACCGTGAAAGACGCTGTAGCTGCCACTGGCGCCACCGCCAGCGTGATCTACGTTCCGGCTCCTTTCTGCAAGGACTCGATCCTGGAAGCTGCCTTCGGCGGCATCAAGCTGATCGTGTGCATCACCGAAGGCATTCCTACCCTGGACATGCTGGACGCTAAAGTTAAGTGCGACGAGCTGGGCGTAGTCCTGATCGGCCCTAACTGCCCAGGCGTGATCACCCCAGGCGAATGCAAGATCGGCATCATGCCAGGTCACATTCACTTGCCAGGCAAGGTCGGTATCGTTTCCCGTTCCGGCACCCTGACCTACGAAGCTGTGAAGCAGACCACTGACGCCGGTTTCGGTCAGTCGACTTGCGTTGGCATCGGCGGTGACCCGATCCCGGGTTCGAACTTCATCGACATCCTGAAGCTGTTCCAGGAAGACCCGAAGACCGAAGCGATCGTGATGATCGGTGAGATCGGCGGTTCGGCTGAAGAAGAAGCGGCTGCCTACATCAAGGCACACGTGACCAAGCCGGTTGTTTCCTACATCGCTGGTGTGACTGCTCCTCCGGGCAAGCGCATGGGCCATGCTGGCGCAATCATCTCTGGCGGCAAAGGCACTGCGGACGAGAAATTCGCTGCTCTGCAAGACGCAGGCGTTAAAACCGTGCGTTCGCTGGCAGACATCGGCAAGGCCCTGGCCGAGCTGACCGGTTGGGCTGTCAAGTAAGCTTCGTGCTTGACTGACGCTTCACCAAACAAAGGCCACCTTCGGGTGGCCTTTGTCGTTTCCGGCATTTGTGTTGGCTCTGCCGGCCCCTTCGTCGGAACGCCGCCCGGGGCAAGCCCGCTCCCACAGGTTTTGCAGGGTAGTCCAAATCGTATGAACGCAACAAATCCTTGTGGGAGCGGGCTTGCCCGCGAAGGCGGACTTACAGGCACCAACCATTTACATGCATAAACGCGACACAAAAATGTCGTATATCGGAATGTTTGCCCACTAACAGTGCGTTTATCGGCCAAATTCGTTAGGCTACTCGCCATTTTTGCGTCCGCGGCCCACAAGGCTGCAACGCGCTAAAAGGGTCGGTCTTATACGGACTGACAGCATTTCCCTCACCCATAGGGAAATCCCTCTCTAAATTCCGATTCAGTAGTGTGGTATTTCCTTAATGAAAGTGTTGAAAGGCCAGGACATCCTGGCACTTGGTTTTATGACGTTTGCCCTGTTCGTCGGGGCCGGCAACATCATCTTCCCGCCTATCGTCGGTTTGCAGTCCGGGCCCAATGTCTGGATGGCGGCGCTGGGTTTTCTGGTCACGGCGGTGGGTCTGCCGGTGATCACCGTTGTGGCGCTGGCCAAGGTTGGCGGCGCCATGGACGCGCTGAGCAGCCCGATCGGTAAAGTGGCCGGTGGCCTGCTGGCAGCGGCTTGCTACCTCGCTGTCGGCCCGCTGTTCGCGACGCCACGTACCGCAACGGTATCCTTCGAAGTGGGCCTGGCGCCCCTGACCGGCGAGAGCCCGTTGGCGCTGTTCCTGTACAGCTCGGTGTACTTCCTGCTGGTGTTCTTCATCTCGCTCTATCCGGGCCGTTTGCTGGATACCGTAGGGCGCTTCCTCGCGCCGCTGAAGATCATCGCCCTGGCCGTGCTGGGCATTGCAGCGTTTGCCTTGCCGGCCGGTGACATTGGCCAGGCAACCCCTGAATACGTTGCAGCGCCGTTTTCCCAAGGCTTCATCAATGGTTACCTGACCATGGATACCCTGGGCGCCCTGGTGTTCGGCATCGTCATCGTCAATGCCATCCGTTCCCGCGGCGTCGAGTCGCCGGCACTGATCACCCGCTACGCGATCATCGCCGGCCTGATTGCCGGCGTGGGCCTGGCGCTGGTGTATGTCAGCCTGTTCCGTCTCGGTGCGGGCAGCCATGAAGTAGCCGCTGGCGCAACCAATGGCGCGGCGGTATTGCACGCTTACGTGCAGCACACCTTCGGTTCGCTGGGCAGTGGTTTCCTTGCCGTGTTGATCTCCCTGGCATGCCTGGTGACAGCGGTCGGCTTGACCTGCGCCTGCGCCGAGTACTTCAGCCGTGTGGTGCCGTTGTCCTACAAGACACTGGTGATCATCCTGGCGGCGTTCTCGCTGCTGGTGTCCAACCTGGGCCTGACCAAGCTGATTGCGTTCTCGATCCCGGTGCTCACCGCGATCTACCCGCCGTGCATCGTTCTGGTGGCGTTGAGCTTCTGCAAGGACTTCTGGCATGAGCAGGGTCGTATCCTCGGCCCGGTGATGCTGGTGTCGTTCATCTTCGGTCTGATTGACGCCCTCAAGGGTGCAGGCCTGGCGGACTGGATGCCGACGCAAATGGCCCACCTGCCGCTGAGCGAGCAGGGCCTGGCCTGGCTGGTGCCATCGGTGATGACACTGGTGGTCGCCGTGGTTTGCGATCGCCTGCTGGGCAAGCGCGCCGAAGCCTTGGCTTAAGCCGCTTCACGACCCGCCACAAGCGGGTCTTGAGCAAATACAGAAATGCCCCGTATCAATCGATATGGGGCATTTTTTATGGGGCAGATGCAGTGTCTTTTTTCTTGGGCTAACGTCGAAGCACTGCGAATCCTGATGTGGGAGCGGGCTTGCTCGCGAAGGCGGTGGGTCAGTCAACATCAATGTTGGATGATAAGCCGCCTTCGCGAGCAAGCCCGCTCACACAGGGATTCGGTACTCCTCTTGCACACCACAAGGACCTGCATGTCGTTCATCCAAGCCAACCTGATCCACATTCTTGCCGCCGTCTGGTTCGTTATCTGCTGGGGCGGGTACACCCGCTATGCCACATGGAAAGGCCGTGACACCGCTTGCCTGGCCAGTGTGCTGCACTTGTATCGTGAGGACTGGATGCGCCGCATGCTGCTGCGCGACAACCGCATCGCCGATGCCAGCGTGATCGGCAATCTGGAGCGCAATGCGTCGTTCTTCGCCTCCAGTACGCTGATTATCCTGGCCGGTATTCTCACGGTGCTGGGGGCTTCGGAGCGGGCGGTATCCTTGCTGGCGGATATCCCGATGGTGCAACAGGCGTCCCAGGGCATGTCGGAAATCAAGTTGTTGTGCCTGGCGCTGGTGTTTGTCTATGCGTTCTTCACGTTCAGCTGGTGCATGCGCCAATACAACTTTGCAGCGGTACTGGTGGGCTCGGCGCCGATGGTCGGCGAGCGCCATGTGTCGGAGCAGGAGCGCAAGGCGTTCGCTCTACGTGCCGCCCGCGTCATTTCCATGGCCGCCAACCAGTTCAACTTCGGGCTGCGTTCCTACTACTTCGGCATGACCATGCTGGCCTGGTTCGTCAGTCCCTGGTTGTTCATGTTGATGAGTGCCGGCGTGGTGTTCGTGTTGTATCGTCGCGAGTTTCATTCCGACGTTCTTGACGTGATGGTCTATACCCCTACAGAGGCGCCATTGGCCGAGGTGAGTAAAGAGGCAGCTTGATCGTGCGCCCGCGCGCTGGCTATCCAGTGTCTTAATGGAAGATCTGGCTCGGCAGCGCAGTCTGGTTTGGCTGGTGGGATTAATCTGTTCGCTGTTGTTGATGATTAGTCCGACTTTTCGAATGAAATTGCTCTAGCCACTTTTTTCAAGGCAAAAGAAAACCCGCACTTGGCGGGTTTTCTTTTGCCACACTAAAAACCGTATTAGTTCTTAGGTGCTTCCGGTGCGGCCGGAGTGGCCGGAGCAGCCTCTTTTGCCGCTTCTGCGTTCGATTCAGCCTGATCTTTGGCGGCTTCGGCGTTTTCTTTCGCCGCGTCGTTCACTTTATCCTGAGCTTCGTTCATTTTTTGCTGGGCTTGCTCAGCATGTTGGTTAGCATCTTGAGCTTTGTCCTCGGATTTTTTATCGCAGGCAGCGAGACCGAGGGAAGCGGTCAACATCAAGGCAATAGCTAAAGTCTTACGCATGGGGTGTTTCTCCTGATGAAAAGCATCTACTGGCATTAAGAGCCCACACATCAGGGTTAAGTTCCTTAATTCTTTCAGATATATAAGTTTGTTCTAGTGCGGAACTTTTACCCGGACCACCACCGCACTGTACGGACATAAACAGGAGCTTTTATCAAATGGCTGAAAACCCCGTTTTTGAGCGTGCGAAGCGCTTTCTGTCGGCGCTGCGACATTGTCAGGTACTTGGACTAAGCGTTCACAGTGCCAACAATGAAGGGCTGACGATTGTGTTGCCGTACAGCCTGCAGATCGTCGGCAATCCCCAAACCGGTGTGATTCATGGCGGAGCGCTGACCTCGCTGATGGACACGGCCTGCGGCATGGCGACCCTCTGCGTGCTCCCGGAGTTCGAAGTCTGCCCGACCCTCGACCTGCGCATCGACTACATGCACGCCGCCGAGCCGCATAAGGATGTCTACGGCTTTGCCCAATGCTATCGGGTCACCACTGACGTGATTTTTGCCCGTGGCTTCGCCTATCAGGATGACCCCGGGCAACCCATTGCCCATGTGATGGGCACTTTCATGCGCATGGGCAAGAACATCAAAGGCACCAAGGGCTTTGGTGGCGCGGTTGCCGGAGGTGCGCAATGAGCGAGTCGCTGAAGGATCAATTGCAAAAGGCTCATGAGCAGGGCGATTACGCCGCGCTGCTGGATTTGATTCCCTATGCCCGGCTGATCGGCGTCGAATGTTCACGGGTGGGAGATGAGTTGCTGTTCAAGCTGCCAGCGAACAAGGACAACATCGGGAACCCGTTGTTGCCGGCGATCCATGGCGGTGTGATCGCCGGCTTCATGGAGTTGGCCGCGGCGTTGCACCTGTTGGTGTTCACCGGGTCGCCCGGGGTGCCGAAGATCATCGACTTCTCCCTGGATTACCTGCGTGCCGGTCAGTTTCGCGATACCTGGGCCCGATGCCAGGTCTGGCGCCAGGGTCGCCGGGTCGCCAATGTGGCGATTACCGCATGGCAAAGCACCGAAGCCGAACCCATTGCCACGGCCCGTGCACATTTCAAACTCGAAGAGCCCTTGAAATCCTGAACTCAGCCCCCAACTCAGATGACAACCCGCCGTCGACCCTCAAGGTCGCGGCTTATGCCATCTGATTGGAGTTTGATGACCATGAGTGTGGAAACTCAAAAGGAAACCCTGGGCTTCCAGACCGAGGTGAAGCAGCTGCTGCATCTCATGATCCATTCGCTGTATTCCAACAAGGAAATTTTCCTTCGCGAATTGATCTCGAACGCCTCTGACGCTGTCGACAAATTACGTTTCGAAGCCCTGGCCAAGCCAGAGCTGCTGGAAGGTGGCGCCGAACTGAAAATCCGCGTGAGCTTCGACAAGGACGCTAAAACCGTCACCCTCGAAGACAACGGTATCGGCATGAGCCGCGAAGACGCGATCACCCACCTGGGCACCATCGCCAAGTCCGGCACCGCCGATTTCATGAAGCACCTGACCGGCGACCAGAAGAAAGACTCGCACCTGATCGGCCAGTTCGGTGTCGGTTTCTACTCCGCATTCATCGTCGCCGACAAAGTCGATGTGTTCAGTCGTCGTGCCGGCAGCGCTGCCAGCGAAGGCGTGCACTGGTCGTCCAAGGGCGAAGGTGACTTCGAAGTTGCGACCATCGACAAGGCCGAACGCGGCACTCGCATCGTCCTGCATCTGAAATCCGGTGAAGACGAGTTCGCCGATGGCTGGCGCCTGCGCAACATCATCAAGAAGTACTCCGACCACATCGCCTTGCCGATCGAGCTGCCGAAAGAAGTGGCCGCTGCCGAAGGTGAAGAGAAGCCGGCCGTTGAGTGGGAAACCGTCAACCGCGCCAGCGCGCTGTGGACCCGTCCCCGTACCGAGATCAAGGACGAGGAATACCAGGAGTTCTACAAGCACATCGCTCACGATTTCGAGAACCCGCTGAGCTGGAGCCACAACAAGGTCGAAGGCAAGCTCGAATACAGCTCGCTGCTGTACGTGCCGACCCGTGCGCCGTTCGACCTGTACCAGCGTGAAGCGCCGAAAGGCCTGAAGCTGTACGTGCAGCGCGTGTTCGTCATGGATCAGGCCGAGTCCTTCCTGCCGCTGTACCTGCGCTTCATCAAAGGCGTGGTCGATTCCAACGACCTGTCGCTGAACGTGTCGCGGGAAATCCTGCAGAAAGACCCGATCATCGACTCGATGAAGTCGGCGCTGACCAAGCGCGTCCTGGACATGCTGGAAAAACTGGCGAAGAACGAGCCTGAGCAATACAAGGGTTTCTGGAAAAACTTCGGTCAGGTCATGAAAGAAGGCCCGGCGGAAGATTTCGCCAACAAGGAAAAAATCGCCGGCCTGCTGCGTTTCGCATCGACCCTCGGCGACGATGGCGAGCAGGTTGTTGGCCTGGCCGAGTACCTGGCGCGCGCCAAGGAAGGTCAGGACAAGATCTACTACCTGACCGGCGAAACCTACGCCCAGGTCAAGAACAGCCCGCACCTGGAAGTCTTCCGCAAGAAAGGCATTGAAGTGCTGCTGCTGACCGACCGCATCGACGAGTGGCTGATGAGCTACCTCAGCGATTTCGACGGCAAGAGCTTCGTCGACGTGGCGCGCGGTGACCTGGACCTGGGCAACCTGGACTCGGAAGAGGACAAGAAGGCTGCGGAGGAAGTCGCCAAGGCCAAAGAAGGTCTGGTTGAGCGTCTGAAGACCGCCCTGGGCGATTCCGTTGCGCAAGTGCGGGTGTCTCATCGCCTGACCGACTCGCCGGCGATCCTGGCCATCGGCGAGCAGGACCTGGGCTTGCAGATGCGCCAGATCCTGGAAGCCAGCGGCCAGAAGGTTCCGGATTCGAAGCCGATTTTCGAATTCAACCCGGCTCACCCGCTGATCGAGAAGCTCGACAACGAGCAGAGCGACGAGCGCTTCGGCGACCTGTCGCATATCCTCTTCGATCAGGCGGCCCTGGCGGCCGGTGACAGCTTGAAAGACCCGGCGGCCTATGTACGCCGTCTGAACAAGCTGCTGGTCGAGCTATCGGCTTAACCGTGTTGCAGAAAAACCCGCTTCGGCGGGTTTTTTCATTCTGGTGTTCAACAATCAGGAGTCAGAAATGAGCCAAATCACTGTACGTTCCGTTGCCTATCAGATTGATGGACGAGATTACGAAAGCCGTCTGGCCTTCGATGCCGACCATAAAGGCCCGCGCCCGGGTCTGTTGATGGCACCGAACTGGATGGGCGTCAGCGCCGGTGCAGAGGAGATCGCCCGGTCGGTGGCCTCCAAGGGGTATGTGGTGCTGATCGCAGACCTTTACGGTCAATCGGTGCGTCCGACGAACAATGACGAGGCCGGCGCGGCCATGATGCCGTTGAAAAATGACCGCCCATTGCTGCGCAAGCGCATGCAGGCGGCGTTCGAGCGGTTGCAAAGCCAGGGTGAAGTGGCTGTCGACACTTCGAAACTGGCCACATTCGGTTTTTGCTTCGGCGGTTGCTGCGCCTTGGAGTTTGCCCGTACCGGCGCGCCGGTGAAGGCCGCGGTGTCGTTCCACGGTACGCTGGACACACCGAATCCGGCTGATGCAAAAAACATCAAGGGTAAGGTCCTGGTGCTGCATGGCGCTTCCGACCCGTTGGTGCCGAAGGAGCAGTTGCCGGCATTCGAAGATGAAATGAATGCGGCGGGTGTGGATTGGCAGTTGCTGAGCTACGGCGGTGCGTTCCACTCGTTCACCGACCCGCACGCCAATGTGCCGGGCATGATGATGTATGACGCGAAGGTCGCTGCCCGCGCTTTCACGTCGATGCATAACTTGCTGGATGAAGTGTTCAGGGGCTGACCATGATTTGGTCGGTGTGAGTGCCGACCCCTTCGCGGGCAAGCCCGCTCCCACAGGGATTTGGTCCATGCGCAATTTTTGCGGACAACCTGGAAACTGTGGGAGCGGGCTTGCCCGCGAAGGCGGCCTGACTAACGATAGAAAAACTAAGGCAGTTCAATCCGCTCAACTTCCCCCGGCACCGTCGGCCAGTCGCCGGCCGCCCAACGCCGGCGTGCTTCATCAATCGCCGCCGGATCGCTTGCGACAAAATTCCAGTTGATCCGCCGTGGCCCGTCCAGCGGAGCACCGCCGAACAACACGGCATGACTGTCGCTTTCAGCAAACAGTGTCATCTCTTCCCCGGCAGGCAGTACCACCAGCGAGTACGGCTCTATCGGCTCGCCATCCAGCTGGACCTCGCCGCTCAACACATACAACGCACGTTCTTCATGCTCGGTGGGGATGAGCAATGTCGTTGCCGTTTGCAGGTGCAGTTCCGCGTACAACGTAGGAGAAAGCACCGGCACGGGGGATTCCAGGCAAAAGCCTGACCCGGCAATCATGCGAATCTTCACCCCCAGGTTTTCGCTGACCGGCAATGTGGACGCCGGATGGTGGCTGTAATGCCCCGGGCCTTGTTCTTTGTCCTTGGGCGATGCCAGCCAGATCTGCAAGCCGTGCATCGTGAAGCCGCTCTCCTTGAGTGTCTCGGGCGTGCGTTCGACGTGGGCGATGGCGCTGCCGGCCGTCATCCAGCTGACATCGCCGGTATCAACAACCTGATCGGAACCCAGGCTGTCCTTGTGCTGGATTTGCCCCTGGAACAAATAGGTCAGGGTGGACAGGCCGATGTGCGGATGCTGGCGGATGTTCATGCCTTTGCCCGGTGGATAACGGGTTTCCAGCATATGGTCGAAAAACACGAATGGCCCGACGCTGCGGCACTTGGCCGATGGCAGCGGGCGGAGAATCGGCTGGCCTTCGACATCTTCGGTGCGGGGGCGGATCACGAGCGGAGTGTTCATGGTGCGTTCCAGGCTGAGCGGGTAATGCGTTCGAGCATAACCCGCTTGCGCAACGCTTGCCGCTATTGACTGAACGCGCCTTCGGACAAATGCGTTTCGATGCTGACTTCAGACGTGGTCATCAGCTTGTGGATCGGGCAGCGATCGGCCACGCGGTGCAATTCATCGCGCTGGGCGTCGGTGAGTACGCCCTTGAGGGTCAGTTTGACGTGCAGCGCGTACTGGCCCTTCTGTTCCAGGCTGTTGTCGCGCTTGACCTCGACGCCGACACCGGTCAGCGGGATGTCCTTCTTCCTGGCATACAGCTTCAAGGTCAAGGCTTTGCAGGCACCCAGCGCGGCATCGAAATAATCGTGCGGCTCCGGCGCCGACCCCTCTCCGCCAGCCGTGACGGGCACGTCGGCGAAGAGTTCATGGTCATCGATCTGGACGCTGTGGCGAAAGCCTTCGGCAGAAACGGTGTTGACAGTAACGGTCATGGGAAACCTCGCGGGCGACAGGAAATCTCATTCGATCAAAAAAGACCTTGAAGGTATAGAGCCATCGCGCTTGTCGGCGTTCCAATTTTCGAACTCACAAAAAAGCCCCGCAATGGCGGGGCTTCATGGTATCGATCCGGATCAGCTGCCTTTGACTGGCTTGCCGTTGACCGTGCCGTCCAGGAGCATGATGTTGTATTCCTTGCCGTCGGTTTCGACTTGTTGCAGGCGGACCAGCAGGTAATCCCAATCCTTGGCGAACCACATCACGGTGATGCGTTTGTTTTGTGTCGGGTCGCGTACACGTTCAACCTTGATCGCATCGATCTTGCCGGCCTTGGTGTCGACCTTTTCAGCGCCCAGCACGCGGAAGTCATAGGTATCGACTTCACCGCCGTCGACCACCTGATAACTCATGCTTTTTTTGCCGGCGGCGACGTCGTGCTGCAGGGCCAATTGGTAGCTGGATTTGTCGAGCATGCCACGGTTCAACGGAACCTTGACCGCGTCGCCGCGATCGGTACCGGTGACCATCTTGGTATTCCAGTCGAAATCCAGATCCGCTTTCTTGGCCTTGCCCAAGCCGCCACGTTCAAAGTGGTAGGACTCTGGGAGAAGCGTGTCCTTGTCCATGGTCAGGGTGCTTTCCTCGGACAGGCTGGCGATCATCATCGATGCCTTGAAACTCAGTTTCCATTTGCCATCACTGGTTTTTTCGAGGTTGCGCTCGGCAGTGCCGCTCATGGGCAACTGCTTCCAGTCGGCGGTGTAGCTGGCGGAGAAAGGTTGAAGGTCTGCCGCCTGGGCGAAGGGCAAGGCGAGCAGAGCGCAAGCGAAGAGCAGGGCGCGACGCATAAAATCTCCTAGTTTCGAATCAAGTGGCCGCTGGCCGCGAGTAACTGTCCATCCAGTAAAGCACCTTGCTCGCCGAGGGCCAGACGACCTTCGGCAAACCAGCGTACGGCCATCGGGTAGATCAGGTGTTCCTGAACATGGACCCGCTGCGCCAGACTCTGTGGCGAATCCTGTAACTCTACCGGTATTACAGCCTGTACGACCAGTGGTCCGCCATCGAGTTCCTCGGTGACGAAGTGTACGGAGCAGCCGTGCTCGGTGTCGCCGGCCTCCAGCGCGCGCTCATGAGTGTGTAACCCTTTGTATTTGGGTAGCAGCGAGGGGTGGATATTGAGCAGGCGACCCTGGTAGTGGCGTACGAAACCGGCGCTGAGAATGCGCATGAATCCGGCCAGTACCACGAGTTTGGGATTGAAGGCGTCGATCAGTTCGATCAGCGCGGCGTCGAAGGCCTCGCGACCTTCGAAAGCCTTGTGATCCAGGGCGCGGGTGTCGATACCCGCGTCCCTGGCGCGCTGCAGGCCGTAGGCGTCGGCGCGGTTGGAGATCACTGCAGCGATGCGGACCGGGCTGTTGCCGGTCCGCGTGCTGTCGATCAGGGCCTGCAAGTTACTGCCGGTGCCGGACAACAGCACCACCACATCACAGGTCTGGGACATCCGCTCTTGCATCAGTGTGCCTTGAGGTTCTTCAGTTCAACCTGAGCCGCGCCTTCGGCAGCGGTGGAGATCTGGCCGATGACCCAAGGCTGCTCGCCCGCTTCGCGCAGAACGTTGAGGGCCGCTTCAACGTGCTCTTGAGCGACGCAGATGACCATGCCCACACCGCAGTTCAGCACGCGGTGCATTTCGTTCTCGTCAACGTTGCCTTTCTCTTGCAGCCAGTCGAACACGGCAGGGCGATTCCAGCTTGCCACGTCAACCACGGCTTGCGCGCCTTTTGGCAGGACGCGCGGGATGTTGTCCAGCAGACCGCCACCGGTGATGTGGGCCATGGCTTTGACCGCGCCGGTTTCCTTGATCAGCTTGAGCAGCGGCTTCACGTAGATGCGGGTCGGGGCCATCAACAGGTCGGTCAGCGGCTTGCCGTCGAGCTGGGTGTTCTCGATGTCGGCGCCGGACACTTCGATGATCTTGCGGATCAGCGAGTAACCGTTGGAGTGCGGACCGGAAGACGGCAGGGCGAGCAGGGCATCGCCGGCAGCGACCTTGGAGCCGTCGATGATTTCGGATTTTTCCACGACGCCGACGCAGAAACCGGCCAGGTCGTAGTCTTCGCCTTCGTACATGCCCGGCATTTCAGCGGTTTCACCGCCAACCAGCGAGCAGCCCGACAGTTCGCAGCCAGCGCCGATGCCGGTCACAACCTGGGCGGCGGTGTCGACGTTCAGTTTGCCGGTGGCGTAGTAGTCGAGGAAGAACAGCGGCTCGGCGCCGCACACCACCAGGTCGTTGACGCACATGGCAACCAGGTCGATGCCGATGCTGTCGTGCTTGTTCAGGTTCAGGGCCAGGCGCAGCTTGGTGCCGACGCCGTCGGTACCGGAAACCAGCACAGGCTGCTTGTAGCCGGCCGGGATTTCGCAGAGGGCGCCGAAACCGCCCAGGCCGCCCATGACTTCCGGGCGCGCAGTGCGCTTGGCGACGCTCTTGATGCGTTCGACCAATGCTTCACCGGCGTCGATGTCTACACCGGCGTCCTTGTAGCTCAGGGAGGGTTGCTTGCTCATGATCCAGGCCTTTAGGGGGGGATTTCTGGGTAACGACCGAGTCCATCGGGACCGCCGAAACAGGCGAAGGCGAGGGCCATGCGCGAATTTCAGGGTTCCCGGCTGTTGCCGGTCTGCGAAGGCGCGCGATTTTATCAGGCTTGAGCCGCAGCGGCCATCCTCAGGCCGACAGCAGGGCCATATCCGTTAAAAAAACCGTTGATGCGCGGTGTCGGTGGCATCCTGCATGGCTGTATAAAGTGTCGCGATTAAGCGTCTATCGTTATGACAGTGCGAAAACTTACCCGGAACGTGTGAATGTTTTGCGTCGGGCAACGGTCACAGTCTTGCTCGATCGTCTTCATGCGGTCTGTTCCAGCCGCTCTTGTCGTCAGGAATCTTCCATGCGTTTTTGTAAATTCTTGCTTGTGAGTTGTTTGTCAGTGGTCAGCCTGGTCAGTCAAGCCGAAACCGTCAAAGGCCTTTACCAGGTGCGCGAGCCGGTCAATGGCCAGTCGCCGGAGGAGCGCGACCAGGCGACTCAGCGTGCGTTGGACACACTGGTGTTGCGTCTGACCGGCGACCCCAAGGCCGCTCAAAGTCCGGGGCTGGCGGCGATTCGCAAAGACCCGCAACAGATCATCAGCCAATACGGCTTTGAGGCCGGGCCGCCGGAAGTCTTGAAAGTCGACTTCGATCCGGGTACCACCGAACAGGCCTTGCGCCGCGCCGGCCTGGCCATGTGGGGGGGCAATCGACCGTCGATCCTCGGCTGGTGGTTGAATGATTCCACCGAGGGTTCAAGCCTGGTGGGCGACGGCCAGGCCAGCGCGGCGCCGCTGCGTCGGGCTGCCCAGCACCGTGGCTTGCCATTGCGCTTGCCGTTGGCGGACTTGAATGAGCAGATCGTCGCGACCGCGCCGAATCTGGAAGGCGCAGATCCCGCGCCTTTGCAAGCGGCATCGGAACGCTACAACGCCGACGCCCTGCTCGCGGTACACGCCAAGGAGGAGGGCGGGCAGTGGCAAGCCAAGTGGCAATTGTGGCTGGGGGACAAAAAAGAGGCGGGCAGCGTGCAAGGCGCCGATCAGGCCGCCGTGGCCGATGCGGTGATGCTGGCGGTCAACGAGCGCCTGGCGCCGCGGTTTGTCGCAAAACCCGGTGCTTCGAGTGAGCAATTGCTGGAAGTGCAAGGCATGAATCTTGAGCACTACGCCTCGCTCGGGCGTTTGCTGGAGCCGTTTGGCGGGCGAGTGCAAAGTGTCGAGGGCGACCGGATTCTCTATCGGGTCAATGGCAGCGCCGAACAACTGCGTGCGCAACTGTCGCTGGCGAGGTTGCAGGAAGCGCCGGCGGGTCAGGCCCCGGCCCCGGTAGCGCCCGTTCAGCCGGCCACCGGCAGCCCGATACCCGCCGCCGCGCCGGCTCCGATCCCGCAACTGCGTTATCGCTGGTAGTTTTTCTTTCTTTATATAGAAGCAGTGGAGTGGTTCATGGCCGATACGCGGCGTTGGTTCTGGTTCGGTGGGGTGGTCCTGCTGTGTGTGTTTGTCTGGTTGTTGCATCCGATCCTGACGCCGTTCCTGGTGGCGCTGCTGTTGGCCTACCTGTTCGACCCGCTGGTGGATCGGCTGGAGAAGGCAGGCTTGTCCCGAACCTGGGGTGTCGTGGCGGTGTTTGCCCTGTTTACATTGATCTTCACCGCGCTGTTGTTGGTGTTGGTGCCGTTGCTCGCCAGGCAGTTGTTTCGTTTGTATGAGCTGGCCCCGCAGATGCTCGACTGGCTGCAGCACACGGCGCTGCCTTGGGCTCAATCGAAATTCGGTCTGTCGGAAGGTTTCTGGAAGTTCGACAAGCTCAAGGCCGCCATCAGCGAGCATATGAGTCAGACCACTGATGTCGTCGGCGTGGTGTTGAGCCATGCCACGGCCTCGGGGCTGGCGCTGATCGGCTGGCTGGCGAACCTGGTGTTGATTCCGGTGGTGAGCTTCTATCTGTTACGGGACTGGGACCTGATGATGGCCAAGCTCCGCAGCCTGCTGCCCCGTGATCGTGAAGCGCGCGCGGTATCCTTGGCGGGTGAATGCCATGAAGTGCTCGGCGCGTTCATGCGCGGACAGTTGCTGGTGATGGTGGCCTTGGGTGTGATCTACGCAGCAGGCCTGATGCTGGTCGGGTTGGAGCTGGGCCTGTTGATTGGCGTGATTGCCGGTCTGGCGGCGATCGTGCCGTACATGGGGTTTATCATCGGCATTGGCGCGGCGCTGCTTGCGGGGCTGTTCCAGTTCGGCGGTGATCTTTACCCGATGCTCGGCATTGTCGCGGTATTCATGGTCGGTCAGGCGCTGGAGGGCATGGTGTTGACCCCCTTGCTGGTCGGTGACCGGATTGGCCTGCACCCGGTGGCCGTGATTTTCTCGATCCTGGCCGGTGGTGAGCTGTTTGGTTTTACCGGTGTGCTGCTGGCATTGCCGGTCGCCGCGGTGATCATGGTGCTGGTGCGCCACGTGCATGATTTGTATAAGGATTCTGAAATCTACGGGGGCGCCGACGAGCCGCAGGTGTAGGGGCTGTCGATAGGCGATGGCAGGCTGCCCGGGTTCGTACCGGATCAGCCTGCTGGTGTTGCCCGACTGTCACATGCACCGCCAAAGAATCTGTCATAAAACCGGTGCATTAACGCAAACCTTTGATTTTGCTTGTGGTCTGTCGCATTGTGCGGTCCGCTTCACGGGTATAAACTTCGCAAACTTTACACAGAGGCCACTAACGGTTCCTTTGGAACTGTTCAGTCAGCATGAAACCGATTCAGCTGCCCCTAGGTGTGCGTCTGCGTGACGACGCCACCTTTATCAACTACTACCCAGGCGCCAATGCCGCTGCACTCGGCTATGTCGAGCGGCTGTGCGAAGCCGACGCCGGCTGGACCGAAAGCCTGATCTACCTTTGGGGCAAGGACGGGGTAGGGCGTACGCACCTGTTGCAGGCCGCCTGCCTGCGCTTCGAGCAATTGGGCGAGCCGGCGGTGTATCTGCCGTTGGCCGAGCTGCTCGATCGCGGTATCGAAATCCTCGACAACCTGGAACAGTACGAACTGGTCTGCCTGGATGATTTGCAAGTGGTCGCCGGGCGAGCGGACTGGGAAGAGGCGCTGTTCCATCTGTTCAATCGCTTGCGCGACAGCGGTCGACGCTTGTTGATTGCCGCATCGACATCCCCGCGTGAGTTGCCGGTGAAGCTGGCGGATCTCAAGTCCCGCCTGACCCTGGCCTTGATCTTCCAGATGCGCCCGCTGTCCGATGAGGACAAGCTGCGCGCCCTGCAATTGCGCGCATCCCGTCGTGGCCTGCATCTGACCGATGAAGTCGGGCATTTCATTCTGACTCGCGGTACCCGCAGCATGAGTGCGCTTTTCGAACTGCTCGAGCGTCTCGATCAGGCTTCCCTCCAGGCTCAGCGCAAGCTGACAATCCCGTTTTTGAAAGAAACCCTCGGCTGGTAAACCCGCTACAACCGGGGCTTTTAGCCGGTTCGGCATCTTTCAGGCGCCAGAAATCCCGCTTTCCTGCAAGGTTGCAGGCCGCGTGCATGTTTAAAATGGGCTTAAGCGCTTAGATGTAAACGAGAAACGGATAAGTCACAAAAAGATCGATTGAATTTGCAAATGAGGTTGATAGCGGGCATAGTCTCGGCTTCTTTACAACTTTCAGCCACGGTCGTGCCCATGCTAAATCGCTTCGCACCCCTCGTGCCTCTCGCACTCGTTACCCTGTTGTTCGGTTGCGCCGCCCACACTCCAGTGGCCCGGCAAGCTCCGCAACAGCAGGTTCAAAACTCCGTTACTGCCCAGTCTTCGGCTCTCTTTCAAGAAGAACTGGCTACCGAAAAAGAACTCGCAGACTTCGCTGGCGGCAAGTCCTACCAGCTTCCGGTCCTGGCCGACAGCATCCTCGAACGTGGCATGTCCCTGATCGGTACCCGTTACCGTTTCGGCGGTACTTCTGAAGCCGGCTTCGATTGCAGTGGTTTCATCGGTTACCTGTTCCGCGAAGAAGCGGGCATGAACCTGCCACGTTCCACCCGCGAAATGATCAACGTGGACGCTCCGCTGGTCTCGCGCAGCAAGCTTGAGCCGGGCGACCTGCTGTTCTTTGCCACCAACGGTCGTCGTGGTCGCGTCAGTCACGCCGGGATCTACCTGGGTGACAATCAGTTCATCCACTCCAGCAGCCGCCGCAGCGGTGGTGTGCGCATCGATAGCCTGGGTGACAGCTACTGGAGCAAGACCTTCATCGAAGCCAAGCGCGCCCTGGCAATGGCACCTAACGCGTCGCCAATCGTCACTGCACGTAAATAAGCGGACATTTTGTAAGGCGAACTTAAAGTCTTACTTGAAGTTTGTCGTGTAGCCGCTAGAATCTTGATCTACAAATGATGGCAAACCGCCTGCGTCCTGCGCAGGCGGTTTTCTTTTCTGCGCTCCCCGCGGAAAAAGCCGCAGCCAGATCAGGATGTTCTGCTTATGACGACGTCGGCCCGCCTCGCAATCATGTTCTTCGCAGCACTGCTCAGTGCCTGCGCCAGCCGCACACCGCCTCCTGCGCCGGTGGTTCGCGCTCCCATCGTATTTGGTTCCTCACAAGCGTTTTCGCCCGAAGCGGAAGACGTGCTGTTTCGCGCGCTCGGGCTGGTGGGCACGCCTTATCGCTGGGGTGGCAATACGCCGGATTCCGGGTTTGATTGCAGCGGCCTGATCGCCTACGTGTACCGCGATGTCGCCGGTATTGCCCTGCCGCGCACCACTCGCGAGATGATCTCCATGCAAGCGGCGAATGTGGGCAAGGAAGGCCTGCAGACCGGCGACCTGCTTTTCTTCGCCACCAATGGCGGTTCCCAGGTCAGTCACGCCGGCATCTACGTGGGAGAAGGGCGTTTCGTCCACGCGCCGGCCACCGGCGGCACTGTGAAGCTCGACAGCCTGTCCAAGGCGTATTGGCAAAAAGCTTACCTGAGCGCCAAGCGTGTTCTGCAGCCTGAACATCTGGCGCGCAACCCGTAACGTTCGGAGCTGCCGGTCATGACTGCTCGCACGCTTAATCTCGACGACAACCTGTACCAATACCTTCTCGATGTTTCCCTGCGTGAAACACCCTTGCTCAAGCGCTTGCGCGATGAGACCCAGGCGCTGCCGATGGCTCGCTGGCAGGTGGCGCCTGAGCAGGGGCAGTTTCTTGCCCTGCTGGTGAAGCTGACGGGGGCCAGGCGCTTGCTCGAAGTCGGCACCTTTACCGGTTATAGCGCGCTGTGCATGGCGGCGGCGTTGCCCGCTGACGGTTCGCTGATTTGCTGTGACATCCCCGGTGACTACAACGCCATCGCACGGGGCTACTGGCAGGAAGCGGGGCTCGCCGGGCGGATCGACCTGCGACTGGCCCCGGCGCTGGAAACCCTCGCCGGGCTTGAGCGGCAAGGACAGGCCGAGCAGTTCGACCTGGTGTTCATTGATGCCGACAAGGCCAACTACCCGGCTTATCTGGAGCACGCCCTGCGTTTGCTGCGGGTTGGTGGGCTGGCGGTGTTCGATAACACCCTGTGGAGCGGGCGCGTGCTCGAGGCCAGCCCCGAGAGTGCGGACACCCGGGCGATCCAGGCGCTCAATCGGGCATTGAAGGACGATGTGCGGGTGGATTTGTCGTTGTTGCCGTTGGGTGACGGGCTCACTCTCTGTCGCAAACGCTAGAACCCTGTGGGAGCGGGCTTGCTCGCGAAGGCGGTGTATCGGTCAACGGATGTGGCGTCTGACATTGCGCATTCGCGAGCAAGCCCGCTCCCACAGGTTAGGTGACCTATTTTCCTGCCGACACCCGCCACACCTTGTTCCCCACATCATCAGCCACCAACAGGTCACCCTGCCGGTCGATCACCACGCCCACCGGGCGGCCCATGGCCTGTTCCTTGTCGTTGAGGAAGCCGGTGAGCACGTCAACCGGTTTTCCCACCGGTTTGCCTGCGCTGAACGGCACGAAAATCACTTTGTAGCCACTGTGGGGTTTGCGGTTCCATGAGCCGTGCTGACCGATGAATGCCCCTTGAGTGAAAGGCGCCGGCAGCTTGCTGTTTTCGGCGAAGGTCAGGCCCAGTGATGCCGTGTGCGGGCCGACGGCGTAGTCCGGGGCGATGGCCTTGGCCACCAGGTCGGGGTTTTGCGGCTCGACGCGAATATCCACATGCTGACCGTAGTAACTGTACGGCCAGCCATAAAAAGCGCCGTCTTTCACCGAAGTGATGTAGTCCGGCACCAGGTCACTGCCGATTTCATCCCGCTCGTTGACCGCAGTCCACAGCGCGCCACTGTGCGGTTCCCAGGCCATGCCGTTGGGGTTGCGCAGGCCGGAGGCGAAGATACGGTGCTGGCCGGTGGCACGATCCACTTCCCAGATCGCTGCGCGACCTTCTTCCTTGTCCATGCCGTGTTCGGCGACGTTGCTGTTGGAACCCACGGTGACGTAGAGCTTGCTGCCGTCCTTGCTGGCGATGACGTTTTTGGTCCAGTGGTGGTTCAGCGGTCCGCCGGGCAAATCGACCACTTTGACGGGTTGCGACTTGATCGCCGTGTCGCCGGTTTCATAGTGGAATCGCAACAAGCGATCAGTATTGGCAACGTACAGATTTTTGCCGACCAGTGTCATGCCAAACGGCGAGTTGAGGTTTTGCAGAAACACGGTTCGGGTTTCCGCGATGCCGTCGTGATCCTTGTCCCGTAGCAACGTGATGCGGTTCGGGCTGGGCACGGCAGAGCCGGCACGCCCCATGACTTTCTTCATGACCCAACCGCGAATGCCATTACCGTCTTCGGGTTTGGGTGGTGCGGCGGTTTCCGCCACCAGCACATCGCCATTGGGCAGCACATAAAGCCAGCGCGGGTGATCCAGGTGTTCGGCAAAAGCGGCCACTTGGGTGCCATTGGCGGCGATGGGCTTTGCACCCTCCGGCCAGCCAATGGCGGGTGCAATGTTCACGGTCGGAACCAGTGTCTTGTTGGGTTCTGGTAGTCGGGGTGACGGGCCGGTACCGTCGGAGACTTGCAGGCGGGAGGTCTCGCCACAAGCGGCGAGCCCTCCGCTGAGCGCGATAACGAGAACGAGCGGGGGCGTGCGCATGCTGGTCTTCCCTATGAATGCCTTGTTCTAATCATAGAGAAGGGTTGTCGTGCGATGGTTCAACCCTTAGCCGCGGGCTTCCTTGAACAGCACCGCAACGCCGGGGTGATAGTTGCCGGCTTCGTTGCGCAACTTGCGGTAGGCATAAGGGAAATACCAGGCGACAGCGCAGGTGTGTTCCTTTTGCAGGTCGTCGACCATGTCCTGGAGTTCTTCCGGTGTGGCGCCCTGCTGGGCTTTTTGCGGGGCGACGAACAGGCAGCCGAGTTTCAGGTCGCTGGCGTGGCTCAGGCGCTTTGCATCGCTGGCGATGTCGAGCAGGGCCTGGGTCAGGTTGAGGCTGTTGACCCGTGGCCAGCGCTGGCTGGTCTGGATGTAGGCGCGGGTTTCGGACGAAGCCAGGAGCAGGTCGGCGCGGCTGTTGCGTTCGCCTTCTTCGGTCTGCTTGCGGGTGGGCGTCTGTTGCAGCGTGACCATCTCGGCCATCCAGGCGGCGGCGGACAGCAGTCCGAGATTGGCCTTTTCGTCGTGCCAGTACGGTGTGTCGCCATCGCCGCGGACGGCGTTGTAACGGTCGATGCATTCGAACCAGTGTTCGAGCACCGGGCGCAGGAATTCCAGCTTTGGATTGCTGATGATCATGCCTTGCATGGGCTCACCCTTGTTGTTGTGTTGTGGGGTTGTGGCTCTTTGATATCACCGCTGAGAGCGTGGCACAAGATTGACGTCAGTTTATTGATTGATGGCAGTTATTCGGTCGTTGGCCTCCCGGCTTTAATTGACGCTCCACCCCCAACCCTCTAACCTTCGCGGCTTGTTTCAGGTGCTCTGTGACTTGGGTCGACAGAGTGAAACAGGGAAGCCGGTGAGTGAGTCCTTCTGTTGGTCGAAGGCCCGCAATTCCGGCGCTGCCCCCGCAACGGTAAATGAGTGAAAACTGTGTGTGATGCCACTGTGTCGATTCGATGCGGGAAGGCGCACGGTCTGGCCCCGCGCCACTCATGAGCCCGGAGACCGGCCTGATTCATCCAGCGGCATCACGGTGGGCGATGCCAGGCTTTTTGCCTTCTATTGTTGTGCCTGCCCGCCGTTATTCCAGCCTCAACGGAGAGCTCCCCCATGACTGATACCCCTGATCGTGACGAACGCCACCTGGCGCGCATGCAGCGCAAAAAAGCCGTGATCGACGAGCGCATCGCCAATTCCCCGAACGAGTGTGGCCTGCTGCTGGTGCTGACCGGCAACGGCAAGGGCAAGAGCAGCTCGGCCTTCGGCATGCTTGCCCGCGCCATGGGGCACGGCATGCAATGTGGCGTGGTGCAGTTCATCAAGGGCCGCAACAGCACGGGCGAAGAGTTGTTCTTCCGACGCTTTCCCGAGCAGGTGCGTTTTCATGTGATGGGCGAAGGCTTTACCTGGGAAACCCAGGACCGCCAGCGCGACATCGCCGCCGCCGAAGCCGCCTGGGCGGTGTCCCGGGAACTGCTGCGCGATCCTTCCATCGGCCTGGTGGTGCTGGATGAGCTCAATATCGCCCTCAAGCACGGCTACCTCGATCTCGATCAAGTGCTCAGCGACTTGCAGGCCCGGCCACCGATGCAACACGTGGTGGTCACCGGTCGTGCCGCCAAGCCGGAAATGATCGAGATGGCCGACACCGTCACCGAGATGGGCGTGATCAAACACGCCTTCCAGGCCGGGATCAAAGCGCAGAAAGGCGTCGAACTGTGAACCAGCCTCGTCATTGCCCGGCGGTACTGATTGCCGCGCCAGCTTCCGGCCAGGGCAAGACCACCGTCACCGCGGCACTGGCCCGATTGCATCGCAATCAGGGGCGCAAGGTCCGTGTGTTCAAGTGCGGCCCCGACTTTCTCGACCCGATGATCCTCGAACGCGCCAGCGGTGCGCCGGTGTATCAACTGGACATGTGGATGGTCGGCGAGCAGGAAAGTCGCCGGTTGTTGTGGGAAGCCGCCGCTGAAGCCGACCTGATCCTGATCGAAGGCGTCATGGGGTTGTTCGACGGCACGCCATCGAGTGCCGACCTGGCGCGGCATTTCGGTGTGCCGGTGCTGGGGGTGATCGATGGCACGGCCATGGCCCAGACCTTTGGCGCATTGGCCCTGGGGTTGGCGCGTTATCAGCCGGACTTGCCGTTCGCCGGCGTGCTGGCCAATCGTGTCGGTACGCTGCGCCACGCGCAACTGCTCGAGGGTAGCCTGACTGAAGGCTTGCGCTGGTACGGCGCGCTGTCCCGGGAAACCGGGATCGAGTTGCCGAGCCGGCACCTGGGGCTGGTGCAGGCCAGTGAGTTGAACGATCTCGACTTGCGCCTGGATGCGGCAGCCGATGCCCTGGCAAGCAGTTGCGAGGTCGCGCTGCCGCCGGCGGTCGAGTTCGCCGCCCCTGATGTCATCGCGGCCGAACCGCTGCTGGCCGGCGTGCGCATTGCCGTCGCCCGCGATGAAGCCTTTGCGTTCACCTACGGCGCGAGCCTGGATCTGCTGCGGGCGATGGGCGCCGAACTGTCGTTCTTCTCGCCGATCCGCGACCGAGGGTTGCCGGAAGCGGACAGCCTGTATCTGCCGGGCGGTTACCCGGAACTGCACCATGTTGCGCTGGCGCAAAACACCGCGATGCTCGACGCGATCCGCGCCCACCACCGGGCGGGCAAACCCTTGCTCGCCGAGTGTGGCGGCATGCTGTATCTGCTCGACTCCCTGACCGACGTCGAGGGCACTCGCGCCGAACTGGTTGGCTTGCTGGCCGGTGATGCGGTCATGCAAAAGCGACTGGCAGCGCTGGCGTTGCAAGCGGTGGAATTGCCGGAAGGCTCGCTGCGCGGGCACACCTATCACCATTCGCTGACCACCACTGAACTGGCGCCGATTGCCCGTGGCTTGAGCCCTAACGGCGGGCGCGGAGCGGAGGCGGTCTACCGTGAGGGGCGGATGACTGCCTCTTATGTGCACTTTTATTTTCCGTCCAATCCGCAAGCAGTTGCCGCACTGTTTGCGCCCGGCCTTGAAACCGCCATCGCTGGCAAGCCAGCTCCCACAGTGGGCGGTGTAATGCCTGTAGAAATGCAATCCCTGGTGGGAGCGGGCTTGCTCGCGAAGAGGCCATGACCGACAACGCATTCTCCGAAGCCGAACGCGCAGCGGTCTACCGCGCCATCGCCGAGCGCCGCGACATGCGCCACTTCAGCGGCGGCACCGTCGAGCCCGAATTGCTGCGGCGCCTGCTCGAGGCCGCACACCAGGCCCCCAGTGTCGGCCTGATGCAGCCTTGGCGCTTTATCCGAATCAGCGATCGCGCCTTGCGCGGGCAAATCCAGGCCCTGGTGGAAGAAGAGCGCATCCGCACCGCCGAAGCCCTGGGTGAGCGCAGCGATGAGTTCATGAAGCTCAAGGTCGAAGGTATCAACGATTGCGCCGAGGTGCTGGTCGCCGCACTGATGGACGACCGCGAGCAGCATATCTTTGGTCGCCGCACCTTGCCGGAAATGGACATGGCTTCGTTGTCCTGCGCGATCCAGAACCTGTGGTTGGCGTCCCGAGCCGAAGGGCTGGGGATGGGTTGGGTGTCGCTGTTCGAACCCCAGGCACTGGCGGACCTGTTGAGGTTGCCGCCCGGTGCCAAGCCGCTGGCCGTGCTGTGCCTGGGACCGGTGAAGGCGTTCTATCCGGCGCCGATGCTGGTGCTCGAAGGCTGGGCACAGGCGCGTGCGCTGCATGAATTGCTGTATGAAAACTATTGGGGAGTGAGTCAATGAGTGTGGCGTTGTTGAGTGTCGCCGCGGTTGCGCTGGATGCGCTGCTGGGTGAACCCAAACGCTGGCATCCGCTGGTGGCGTTCGGTCGTTTTGCCGAGCGCATCGAGCAACGTTTCAACGGCGGCGGTCGCGGCTGGCGCAGTCATGGCGTCACCGCGTGGGTGATCGCCGTGTTGCCGCTGACGCTGTTGGCCACGGCATTCTCCTGGGCGCCTTATGTCGGCTGGATCGTCGAGATTCTCGCCCTCTATTGCGCCCTCGGCATGCGCAGCCTCGGTGAGCACGTCACGCCTGTGGCCAAGGCCCTGCGCGGCGGCGATCTTGATGAAGCACGCAAACGGGTGAGTTTTCTGGTCAGCCGTAAAACCAGTGATCTGGATGAAACCGAAGTCGCCCGGGCCGCTACCGAGTCGGTGCTGGAGAACGGTAGCGACGCGGTGTTCGCGGCGTTGTTCTGGTTTGCCGTGGCCGGCGCGCCGGGCGTGGTGCTCTACCGCCTGAGCAATACGCTGGATGCGATGTGGGGTTATCGCAATGAACGCTTCGAACGGTTCGGTTGGGCGGCGGCGAAGGTCGACGATGTGCTCAATTACATTCCTGCGCGCCTGGTGGCACTGACTTACGCGTTGCTGGGCAAAACCCGGCTGGCGTTGAAATGCTGGCGCACCCAGGGCCCGACCTGGGACAGCCCGAACGCCGGCCCGGTGATGGCGGCAGGGGCGGGCGCCCTGGGCGTTGAATTGGGCGGGGCGGCGATTTATCACGGCGAACTGCATCAGCGTCCGCAGCTGGGTGAAGGCGTGCCGGCGGATGCCGACTCCATTGACCGGGGCTGGCAATTGGTCCAGCGCGGGGTATGGTTATGGCTGCTGATTCTCTGCCTGGGGGCCGAATTTTATGCTTGAGCATGGTGGGCGGCTGCGCAAGGCGGCACTTGAGTACGGCATAGATGAAGCCGACTGGCTGGACCTGTCCACGGGCCTTGCGCCCTGGCCGTTCCCGGTGCCGGATATTCCGCTGCGGGCCTGGGCCCGATTGCCGGAGACGGACGACGGCCTGGAACTGGCCGCCTGCGATTACTACGGCACCTTGCAGGCATTGCCGGTGGCCGGCTCGCAAATGGCGATACAGCTACTGCCGCGATTGCGTCGGGCGGGCAAGGTCGGCGTGCTGTCGCCCTGTTACGCCGAGCACGCCGAAGCGTGGCGTCGCAACGGCTACATCGTGCGTGAAGTGCTGGAGCAGGAAGTCGACTTCTTTATCGACAGTTTCGACGTGCTGGTGGTGGTCAATCCGAACAACCCCACGGGCCTGAGCCTCACCCCCAGCCGGCTGCTCGACTGGCACACGCGGCTCGCCCAGCGCGGTGGCTGGCTGGTGGTGGACGAAGCGTTCATGGATAACACGCCGCAACTGAGCCTGGCGCCGTTTGCCCATCAAGTCGGGCTGATCGTCTTGCGCTCCTTCGGCAAGTTTTTCGGCCTGGCCGGTGTGCGCCTGGGGTTTGTGCTGGCCGAGCGCAAGCTGCTCAAGTTGCTGGCTGAACAAGTGGGGCCCTGGGCCGTGAGCGGGGCAACCCGGGTCGTGGGCCAGGCCTGCCTGCGCGATACCGAGGGGCAAATTCGGCAACGGCTGCGCACCGAAGAGGCCAGCGAGCGCCTTGCGTCGTTGCTGCAGCAACACGGCTTCGAACCCCAGGGCGGTTGTGCGCTGTTCCAGTGGCTGGTCACCGAGCATGCCGAAGAGCTGCATGTATTCATGGCCCGGCGCGGCATTCTCCTGCGGTTGTTCACGCACAACGGCAGCTTGCGATTCGGCTTGCCCGGTGACGAAATCGCCTGGGTACGACTGGCACAGGCGTTCGAAGATTTCGCCAAGGAAAACCAATGACCACGCTGATGGTGCAGGGCACCACATCGGATGCCGGTAAAAGCACGCTGGTGACCGCGCTGTGCCGTTGGGCTACGCGCCAAGGCGTCCGGGTGGTGCCGTTCAAGCCGCAGAACATGGCCCTCAACAGTGCGGTGACCGCCGACGGTGGCGAGATCGGCCGTGCCCAGGCGGTACAGGCCCAGGCCGCGAACCTTGAGCCGCACACCGACATGAACCCGGTGTTGCTCAAGCCCAACAGTGACACCGGTGCCCAGGTGATCATCCATGGCCGCGCCGTCACGACCATGAATGCCGTCGCCTATCACGACTACAAAACCATCGCCATGCAAGCGGTGCTGGCCTCCCACGAGCGCTTGAGCGCGGCATATCCGCTGGTGATGGTCGAGGGCGCGGGCTCGCCGGCGGAAATCAATCTGCGGGCCGGGGACATCGCCAACATGGGCTTCGCCGAAGCAGTGGATTGCCCGGTGCTGCTGATCGCCGATATCAATCGCGGCGGGGTCTTTGCCCATCTGGTCGGGACTCTTGAGCTGCTGTCGCCGAGCGAACAGGCGCGGGTCAAAGGCTTCATCATCAATCGTTTCCGCGGCGACATCGCGTTGCTGCAACCCGGCCTCGACTGGCTCGAAGAGCGCACGGGCAAACCGGTGATCGGCGTGCTGCCCTACGTGATGGACCTGCACCTGGAGGCCGAGGACGGCATCGATCAACGCCAGGCCGATAAAGCCGAACAGGTGCTGAAGGTGGTGGTGCCGGTGCTGCCGCGCATCAGCAATCACACCGATTTCGATCCGCTTCGCCTGCATCCGCAAGTGGACCTGCAATTCATCGGCCCCGGCCAGGCGATTCCGTCCGCCGATCTGATCATTCTTCCTGGCTCGAAAAGTGTTCGAAGTGATCTTGCGTACCTGCGGGCCAACGGCTGGGACACCGCCATCGCCCGGCATCTGCGCTACGGCGGGAAACTGCTGGGGATTTGTGGCGGTCTGCAGATGCTCGGTGAGCAGGTGCATGACCCGCTGGGTCTTGAGGGGGCGCCGGGTTCCAGCGTCGGTTTGGGGCTGTTGGCCTTCCAGACTCAACTCGAACAAGAGAAGCAGTTGCGCAATGTGCGTGGTCGCCTGGCGCTGGAAGATGCGCCGGTGGCGGGCTATGAAATTCATGCCGGCGTGACCACCGGGCCGGCCCTGGAACATGCCGCCGTGCAACTGGATGACGGCCGCTGTGATGGTGCGCAAAGTACGGACGGGCAGATTTTCGGCACCTACCTGCACGGGCTGTTCGAATCGCCGGCGGCGTGCAGTGCGCTGCTTCGCTGGGCGGGTTTGCAGGAGGTGCAAGACGTGGATTATCACGGCTTGCGCGAGCGTGATATCGAGCGGCTGGCGGATCTGGTGGAGAAGCATCTGGATACCGGGCTGTTGCGGCAGCTCTGTGGATTCTGAGGTGTAAGCTCTGGCCTCTTCGCGAGCAAGCCCGCTCCCACAGGTTACGAGGTGCATTCAAAATTTATGTTCAGCCTGGATCAACTGTGGGAGCGGGCTTGCCCGCGATGAGGCCAGTCGCTTCACCGAATATTTCAAGGAAACAACCATGCTCCAACTGATCCTCGGCGGCGCCCGCTCCGGCAAGAGTCGCCTGGCTGAAAAACTCGCCATCGACAGTGCCCTGGCCGTGACCTACATCGCCACCAGCCAGCCACTGGATGGCGAAATGAGCGAACGGGTGGCTCATCACCGCGCCCGTCGTCCTGCCGAATGGGCACTGATCGAAGAACCGCTGGAACTGGCCCGGGTACTGCGTGAAAACGCCCGCGCCGACCACTGCCTGTTGGTGGATTGCCTGACCCTGTGGCTGACCAATCTGCTGATGCTCGACGATGCCGAGCGCTTGCAAGCCGAGCGAGATGCTCTGCTCGAATGCCTGGCATCGCTGCCGGGTGAAATCATTTTTGTCAGCAACGAGACCGGAATGGGTGTCGTGCCGCTGGGCGAATTGACTCGCCGCTATGTCGATGAAGCCGGTTGGCTGCATCAAGCTCTGGCTGAACGTTGTCAGCGTGTCGTCCTGACCGTCGCCGGCCTGCCCCTGACTCTGAAAGGAACTGCGTTATGACTCAATCCTGGTGGCTGAACCCGTGCAAGCCGGTCGATACCCAAGCGGTCGAACAGGCCCGGGCGCGGCAACAGCAACTGACCAAGCCGGCCGGCTCCCTCGGCCAGCTGGAGGCGCTGGCGGTGCAACTGGCGGGTTTGCAGGGGCGGGTCAAGCCGAGTCTGGAGCAGGTCTGGATCGCGATTTTTGCCGGCGACCATGGTGTCGTCGCCGAGGGCGTGTCGGCGTTTCCCCAGGAAGTGACCGGGCAGATGCTGCTCAACTTCGTCAGCGGTGGTGCGGCGATCAGCGTATTGGCGCGGCAACTGGGCGCTTCCCTCGAGGTGGTTGACCTTGGCACGGTCACGCCGTCGCTGGACCTGCCGGGCGTGCGGCACCTTAATGTCGGCCTGGGCACGGCAAACTTTGTACAGGGGCCGGCCATGACTCAGGCCCAAGGGCAACTCGCCTTGCAGGCCGGCCGTGACAGCGTGCAGCGGGCCATTGCCACCGGTGCGCAGTTGTTTATCGGTGGCGAAATGGGCATCGGTAATACCACCGCCGCCAGCGCCCTGGCGTGTGCGCTGCTCGATTGCCCGGTGGTGCATTTGACCGGGCCTGGCACCGGGCTCAATGCCGAAGGTGTCAGCCACAAAGCTCAGGTGATCGAGCGCGCCCTGGCATTGCATGGCGCGCAGCGTGACGATGCCTTGCAGACACTGTTCAATCTCGGCGGTTTCGAGATTGCCGCGCTGGTCGGTGGCTATATCGCGTGTGCCCAGGAAGGTGTCGCGGTGCTGGTGGACGGCTTCATTTGCAGCGTCGCGGCACTGGTTGCGGTGCGCTTGAATCCGGAATGTCGTCAGTGGCTGTTGTTCGGTCATCGCGGCGCCGAGCCGGGGCATCGTCATGTGCTGGAAACCCTGAAGGCGCAACCCTTGCTCGATCTCGGCCTGCGCCTTGGCGAAGGCAGTGGCGCGGCATTGGCTGTGCCGCTGCTGCGCCTGGCGTGCGATCTGCACGGTCAGATGGCGACCTTCGCCGAAGCCGCCGTGGCAGATCGTCCGGCATGACTTTGCGCCTGGATCTGTTGCGTCACGGTGAAACCGAACTCGGTGGCGGCTTGCGCGGCAGCATCGATGATGCGTTGACCGACACGGGCTGGACGCAGATGCGTGCCGCCGTGGTCGGGCAAGGGCCGTGGGATCGGCTGGTCAGTTCGCCGTTGCAGCGTTGTGCGCGGTTTGCCGAGGAGCTCGGTGCGCAATCGGGTGTGCCGGTGCAACTGGATAAAGACCTGCAAGAATTGCATTTCGGCGCCTGGGAAGGGCAGAGCGCGGCGGCGTTGATGGAAACCGACGCGCAGGCCCTGGGCTTGTTCTGGGCCGATCCCTATTCGTTCACGCCGCCTCGGGGTGAGCCGGTTGCAGACTTTTCGGCACGGGTGCTGGCAGCGCTGGAGCGTTTGCACGCGACCTGTGCCGGTGAGCGCATTCTGTTGATCAGCCATGGTGGTGTGATGCGCCTGTTGCTGGCGCAAGCCCGGGGGCTGCCGCGAGAGCAACTGCTCAACGTTGAGGTCGGGCATGGTGCGCTGTTTTCGCTGACGGTGGAGCCTGCGGGCTTGTTGAAGGAAGTGCTCTGACCATGCTGCCATTCTGGATCGCCCTGCAATTTCTCAGCAGCCTGCCGATTCGCCTGCCCGGTATGCCTGAGCCCCGGGAACTGGGGCGGTCGCTGCTGTTTTATCCGCTGGTGGGGTTGCTCTTTGGCGCCATTCTGTGGGCAGTGAACTGGCTGTTGCAGGGCACGCCGACCTTGCTGCACGCGGCACTGTTGCTGAGCCTTTGGGTGCTGCTCAGCGGCGGCTTGCATCTCGATGGCCTGGCGGACAGCGCTGATGCCTGGCTGGGCGGTTTTGGCGACCGCGAGCGTACGCTGACCATCATGAAAGACCCGCGCAGCGGGCCGATCGCCGTGGTGACGCTGGTGCTGGTGTTGTTGCTCAAATTCACCGCGCTGCTGACGCTGATCGAGCAGCCGCATTCGCTGGCATTGATCATCGTGCCGTTGATCGGTCGCAGCGCTTTGCTCGGCTTGTTCCTGACTACGCCTTATGTGCGCGCCGGTGGCCTGGGCCAGGCATTGGCCGATCATCTTCCGCGTTCGGCGGGCAAGCAGGTGTTGGCGGTCAGTGCATTGGCCTGTGTGCTGATTGCCGGTTTGAGTGGTGTGCTGGCGGTGGTGTTGGCCGCTCTTGGATTTGCCTGGTTGCGACAGGTCATGCTGCGGCGACTCGGTGGAACGACGGGCGATACGGCAGGGGCAATGCTGGAGTTGCTGGAGGTAGGGGGGGTGGTCGGATTGGCGTTAGTCTGAGGGCAGTGACGGTGACGAGTGGCATGATGAAGGCAGTTGCTCCCGCAGTGTCCGAGTAAAGCCGCCTATCTGTTGGCTTGCGCGCGAAGAACGATGACACGGTCCACCTGACGGAACACAAGCGCTGTAAGGCACTTGCCATGGCCCTGACGTTAACGTAAAGATTGCGGCAGGGCGCCGACGTATGAAGGCGCAGGGTGGATGACCCGGAGCGCTTGATGACGCCAACAAAAACAAACTCCCCCAAACTGCATCGCGAAGCCCGGCTGGCCCGGGAAAAACTGCACCTGGAAGGCGAAGTGCCGGATGGCGTCCTGCGTGCGGAGATCGATGCCTCGTGGCGGCGCAGCCTGAGCCATGGCGTGCATTTCAATGCCAAGCATGAGCTGGCGCTGGAATCGGGTGCCAGCCTGGACCTGTTGCTGGCCAGCAACCGCTTGCTGATTGACGCCGCGCTGCCGGCCATCGATTACCTGGCCGAGCGTCAGGGCAAGGAAGGGCTGATCATCCTCGCCAACTCCGACGCCACCATCCTCGCCGTCGAAGGCCGCGCCGACCGTCTCAAGGGCAGTGGCCTGCAGGACATCACCCTCGGCGCCTGCTGGAGCGAAGCGGTTCGCGGCACCAACGCCCTGGGCACGGCACTGGTGGAAGCCCGGCCGACCCTGATCGATTGCGGCGAACATTATCTGGATCGCCTCAGTGACTTTTCCTGCACTTCGGTGCCGATCCATTGCCCCCAAGGCGACATTCTTGGCGTCCTCGACCTGACCCGCGAAGGTCCCCTCGGCCGCGTCCACGACAGCACCGCGTTGCTGGCCATGGCCGTCAGCCAGATCGAAAGCCGGGTGTTCAACGCCAGCTATCCGGACGAAATCGTCCTGGCCTTCCACAGCCGCAGGCAATACCTGGAATCCCCGTGGCAAGGCTTGCTGGCGGTGAGCCTGGGCGGGCAGATCCTCGCGGTCAGCGCCCAGGCCTGCCAGTTGCTCCATGCCGAGCGCTCGGCCCTGGTCGGTCGGCGCTGCGAGGAGTTTCTGGGCGTCGACGGCCTGCAGTTGTTGGCGCGTCTGCACCAGGGCGGGGCCGGCAGCCTGCAAACCGCCAAGGGTGAATTCTTCTACAAGACCCTGCGCGCGCCGCAACGCTCGATCAACGTCAGCAACCCGCCGCGCACTGTTGCGAAACCGGCCAAGGCGCAACCGGATCTTGAAGCGCTGGCCGGCAGCAATACGCGCTACGCCCGTGCCTTGCGCATGGCCCGTCAAGGCCTGGCCAATGAGTTGCCGGTCTTGTTGCTGGGCGAAACCGGCACCGGTAAGGAGGTCATCGCCCGCGCCCTGCACATGGCCGGAAGCCGCTGCGACAAACCCTTCGTGGCGGTGAACTGCGCGGCCATTCCCGAAGGCCTGATCGAGTCCGAACTGTTCGGCTACCGCGAAGGCGCGTTCACCGGTTCACGCCGGGGCGGCATGGTCGGGCGCTTGCAACAGGCCCATGGCGGCACCTTGTTTCTCGATGAAATCGGCGACATGCCATTGGCCTTGCAGGCCCGACTGTTGCGGGTGTTGCAGGATCGCAAGGTCGCGCCCCTGGGCGCTGGCGAAGAGCAGGACATAGACGTCGCGCTGATCTGCGCCACCCACCGCGACCTCAAGCGTCTGGTGGAAGAAAAACACTTTCGCGAAGACCTGTTCTACCGGGTCAACGGTATCAGCGTGATGCTCCCGGCCCTGCGCGAACGCGAAGATTTCGGCGCGTTGGTCACTCGTATGCTGACGACACTGGGCGCACCCGCCGTGGTCCTGCACGATGATCTCGATCGTTTGCTCAGCGGCTATCACTGGCCGGGCAACATCCGCCAATTGGAGATGATCCTGCGCACCGCGCTGGCCATGCGCGAACCGGGCGAAACCGTGTTGACCCTCGACCACCTGCCCGACAGCATGCTCGACGAGTTGACCGCCAGCGAACGGCCCCAGGCCGGCAGCATCCGGGAAAACGAACTGGAACTGATTCGCCAGTCCCTGGACACCCATCAGGGCAACGTCTCGGCCGCCGCCGACGCCCTGGGCATCAGCCGCGCGACGCTTTATCGCAAGCTCAAACAGTTGCGTTCGTGATGCAGCGCTTGATCGTTCGGCTGATCGACAGCCAGAACCCCGAGGCGCTGCAAGCGTCACTGCGCTGGCTCTACAGCTTCGTGCGACCCCATCGCCTGGCGATTGCCGGGCTGCTGGGTTTGTCGGTCTGCGCCTCGGCGCTGGTGCTGGTGCAGCCGTGGCTGACCAAACTGCTGATCGACGATGGCCTGTTGGCGCGCAACTTCCCGATGCTGGTCATGATCGCCGGGCTGATGATCGTCGCCGGATTGCTGGGCACGGCGCTTTCGGGCATCAACCGCTACCTGCACACGCGACTGTCCGGGCGCATGCTGTTTGCCCTGCGCGATGACCTGTACCGCCATTTGCAAACCCTGTCACCGGGCTTTTACGGCCAGCGGCGCATCGGCGACCTGATGTCGCGCCTCGATGGCGACGTCGCGGAAATCCAGCGCTTTGCCGTGGACTCGCTGTTCTCGGCCGTGTCCAGCGTGATCGGCCTGGTGGTGGCCGTGGCGATGCTGCTGACCTTGTCCTGGAAGCTCTCGCTGCTGGCCCTGCTACTGATTCCCCTCGATGTCCTCTGGCTGCGCTGGATGCGGCGCAAGGTCGAGCGCGATGTGCGGCAGTTGCGCGAGCGTTCGGCGGACATGTCGTCGTTCATGGTCGAGACGCTGCCGGTGATGAAGTTCATCCAGTCCGCCGGCCAGCAACAGCGCGAAGCACGGCGCCTCGAGATGCTGGGGCAGGGCTACATGAGCCAGTTGCTGCGCCTGCAGGTCACCGAATTTTTCACCCAGGCCGTGCCCGGCACGCTGACCTCATTGTCCCGGGCCTGCGCATTCTTGATCGGCGGGTACTGGGTGGTGCAGGGCACCTGGCAACTCGGCGCCCTGATTGCGTTTTCCACCTACCTGGGGATGGCCGTGGGGCCGGTGCAGAGCTTGCTCGGGCTTTACGTTGCGATTCAGCGGATGACCGTCAGCCTCGGTCGGGTCATGGAGTTGCGCGGCGAACAACCGACCGTGCTGACGCCCGATACCCCACGGGCGATGCCCAAAGGCGGCGATCTGTGGTTCGACAACGTGCACTTCGCCCATCCTGGCCGCCAGTCGACCCTGCGCGGCATCGAGGCGCGGATTCCCTACGGTATGAAGGTGGCCCTCAGCGGCGGCTCGGGCGTGGGTAAATCCACCCTGATCGACCTGCTGCAACGTCATCACGATCCGCAATCGGGCCGGGTACTGCTGGGCGACGTCGATCTGCGCGAACTGGACCTGTTCCAGTTGCGTCGGGGCATCGCCATCGTCAGCCAGGACATCGTGCTGTTTCGCGGCAGCCTCGCCGACAACCTGGCCTACGCGGTGCCGGACGCCAGCCGCGAGGCGATTGCCGACGTGGCGCGACTGGCGCAACTCGACAGTCTGATCGAGTCCTTGCCCGAAGGTCTCGACAGCCCCTTGGGCGAGCGGGGCCAGCAGTTGTCCGGTGGGCAGAAGCAACGCATCGCGATTGCCCGGGCGCTGTTGCAGGACCCTTTGATTCTGGTGCTCGATGAAGCCACTTCCGCGGTGGATGAAGCCACCGAGCGCGAAGTCATCGACGCCATCGACCGCTTGTTTGCCGGGCGTACGCGCATCCTGATCAGCCATCGCCCCTCAACCCTGGCCGATGCCGATCTGCGCTTCGAATTGCTCGACGGCGTGCTGACCTCGAAAACGGTGCTGCATGAAACCTGAGTTGCGCATTGGTGTGGTGGACAGCGGCCACTCGGCGGCACAACGGGTGCAAGTGATCGCCGGCCGGCGCTTTTCATTGCTCGAAGACGGCCTGGCCGAGGGCGACTTGCGCGAGGACCCGCTGGGGCATGGCAGTGCGGTGATCGAGGCGATTGGCCGGCGTGCACCTTCGGCGCTGTTTTGCGTGGCCCAGGTGTTCGACCAGCGGGGTGTCACCAGCGCCTTGCAGATCGCCACGGCGATTGACTGGCTGCTGACGCAGGACGTGCGACTGATCAATCTGAGCCTTGGTCTGCGCCAGGATCGCAGCCTGCTGCGCGCGGCCTGCGCGGCAGCGGTAGCACGGGGCGTGCTGTTGTGTGCGTCGAGTCCGGCCCAGGGCGAAGGGGTGTTTCCGGCCAACTATCCGCAGGTGTTGCGGGTCACCGGCGATGCGCGGTGTGCCGAGCAGGAATGGTCATGGCTCAACAGCGCCCAGGCGGATTTCGCCGCCTGTGTGCATGGCACGTACCCGGGGCAATCCGGGGCGAGCCTCGGTTGCGCCGCGTTGAGCGGGCACATCGCCGGGTTCCTCGTCGATCAGCCTGATGCCAGCAATGAGCAAATCATCGAGTGGTTGCGCGAGCATGCCCGTTACCGTGGCCCTGAACGGCGCTTCGGGCCATGACCGACATCGTCATTCTGGGCGCCGGACCGGCCGGCGCCGCCGTCGCACTGGGGCTACGGCGGCTGGGCCATGGCGTCACGCTGATCAGCGAATGGCGCCGGTTTGCCGCGCTCGAAGGCGTGTCCGTGCGGGTTCTGGAAGCCTTGCGCGGCGCGGGCCTGCATCAGGCGTTGGCGCAAGCGGCGCTGCCGTCCCGGCGCCAGGTTTCGTGGAATGGCCAGCGCCACGCGCAGAACATCGAATACTTGCTCGACCGTCCGGTGTTCGACCGAGGCCTGCGTGAGGATTTGCGCCTGGCAGGGGTCGAGTTGATCGAAGGCCGGGTGCTGACGGTTCAGTCATCGGCCAATGGCCACCGAATCGAAATCGACGGAGGCGAACCGCTGCTCGCGCCGTTTCTCGTGGAAGCCCGAGGACGTCAGGCCCCCGCTATCGGCAAGGGCTTGCGTGGGCCCGAGACCGTCAGCTTGCTCAATCGCTGGCAGGGTTCGCCGGGCAGCACCGCCAGCGCCGTGGAAAGCCTCGAGGACGGCTGGGCATGGATGGCGCGGCGCGCCGACGGCCAGTGTTACTGGCAATGGACGGTGGACGTGGCCAGCGCCGGGTTGCCGGGCAAGGCCATGTTGCTCGAATACTGTCGGCAAAGACGTGGGGAGTCGGCAGTGGCTCGTGGTTTTTTCGGCGGCGAACCGGAGCTGGATTTGCAGCTGCACGCCCGCAGCAGCACGGCGATTCTCAGCCCGCAGGTGTGTGGTGACAACTGGATTCGGGTCGGTGATGCGGCGATGGCCGTGGACCCGTTGTCGGGCAACGGCATCTTTCAGTCGTTGTCTTCGGCATTGCAGGCGCCGGCGGTGATCAACACGCTGCTGTGCAAACCCGAACGGGCGGCTCTGGCCCAGCGTTTTCACCAGCAACGGGTGGAGCAGTTGTTTTTGCGATTTGCGCGGATCGGCCGGGATTTTTATGCCGATGAGCAGCGTTGGCTGGATCAGCCATTCTGGCAGGCACGACGGCAATGGCCGGATGCTGAAATCGCCCATGCCGAGGCCGATTTCAATGCCCTGAGAATCGAACTCGCACCGGTGCTGCGTGACGGATTTGTCGATGAGGCCGAGGTGGTGATCACGGCGGATCAGCCGTTGGGGATCTGGCATGTGCATGGGGTGGAGGTGGCGGCGTTGGTGCAGCGGTTAAAGCAGGGAGAACCGGCGGGTCAGGTGTTGGCCGGGTTGGCGGTGGAGCAGGGGAAGATGGTCAGGAGTTGGTTGTTGGCTCAGGGATTCAAACCCTGATATTTGAGCTGTCTGGACCGGCCTCTTCGCGGGCAAGCCCGCTCCCACAGAGTTTTGCGTCGTACACAAATCCACTGTGGGAGCGGGCTTGCCCGCGAAGGCGGCCTAAAGGACGCTACAAATCACAATTTGATCAACACCGACTTCAACTCAGTGTAATGCTCGATCGCCGCATACCCCATTTCACGCCCGACCCCGGACATCTTGTAGCCGCCGAAGGGCAATGCCGGGTCTAGGGCGCTGTGGCAGTTGACCCACACCGAGCCTGACTTGATCCGTGGAATCATCCGGTGCACCGCCGCCAGGTCATTGGACCAGATGCTCGCGCCCAATCCATACGGACTGTCATTGGCCATGCGCAAAGCATCGGTCTCGTCATCGAACGGAATCGCCACCAGCACCGGCCCGAAGATTTCTTCCTGCACCAATGAGTGCTTCTGATCGACATCGACAATCACCGTCGGCTTGACGAAGAAGCCCGGCCCGAACTGCTCACCGCCGCAGGCGATGGTCGCGCCGCCCTCCCGGCCCTTTTCGATGTACCCGTAGACGCGCTCCTGCTGGCGCGCCGAGATCAACGGCCCCATGTCGACGCTCGGGTCCAGGCCGTTGCCGAGTTTCATGGCGTTGGCGATGTCGCTGATGTCCGCCACCACATTGTCGAAGTGCTTGCGCTGCACATACAGGCGCGAGCCTGCGCAGCAGACCTGGCCCTGGTTGAAGAAGATCGCGCTGGCGGCTCCGGCCGCGGCGGTTTTCAGGTCGGCGTCGGCCATGACGATGGTCGGTGATTTGCCGCCCAGCTCCAGGGTGACCCGGGTCATGGAGTCCATGGCGATCTTGCCGATCTGCTTGCCCACGGCGGTGGAGCCGGTGAAGGTCAGCTTGTCCACCAGCGGGTTGTGGGTCAGGGCCGAACCTGCGGTGATGCCGGTGCCGGTGACCACGTTGAACACGCCTTCGGGATAACCGGCCTCCAGCACCAGTTCGGCGAGTTTCAATGCGCTCAGCGGGGTTTCGTCGGCGGGCTTGAGTACCACGCTACAACCGGTGGCCAGAGCCGGGCCGAGTTTCCAGCAGGCCAGCAACAGCGGGAAGTTCCAGGCAACGATGGCGCCTACCACGCCCACCGCTTCGCGGCGAATAAAACTGTGGAACTGGTCGTTGGGCATCAGCGGTGCCGATACGTCAACCGTGGAGCCTTCGATCTTGGTCGCCCAACCGGCCATGTAGCGCAGGAAATCGATGGACAGTTGCACGTCCATCACTTGAGCCACCGCCGCGCTTTTACCGTTGTTCAGGCATTCCAGCTGAGCCAGCAGTTCGGCGTCGCGCTGCATCAGGTCGGCGAGTTTCCACAGCAGGTTCTGCCGCTCCCGGGGACGGGTGCGGGTCCAGGCTGAATCGTCGAACGCCTGGCGGGCGGCGAGCACCGCACGGTCGACATCTTCCGGCGTTGCCCGTGGCACCACGCACAACACCTCACCGGTGGCCGGGTTGTGCAGGGGCATGGTCTGGCCGTCGGCGGCCTCGACCCAGTCACCGCCGATGAGCATGCGCGGGGCGCGCTGGATGAATGCCGAAGTGGCGGGAAGCAGGTTTGGGAGCGACATGATGAAACCTCGTCTTGTTCGTGTGGCGAGGTCTTCGCAATGGCTGTGCCAGTTGTGTTTTTTCGGCCCGAAGGCCCCATCCGCCGGGGAGTGACTGATTCTCTGCGGATCACCCTGCGATCGATAAACGTCGCAAATTGCGACGACGTGAGACGTCCCGAACACAACACCCTGTAGGAGCGAGCTTGCTCGCGATGGACGAAAGAGCACCACGTTTAGCCTGTAGGCACGCGATATCGTTAACGACCATCGCGAGCAAGCTCGCTCCTACAGAAAGCTATGCTTGTCTCAGGCTGAAACAGTTGTCGCGAAATTAAACGCGGAACGCCGATGACACGATTGGCAAAAGACCGGCCTTTATCGGCAACTCATTGATTCATAGAAATATTAATAAGCTGGCACGCTCCGTGTATTGCTCATCGCAGACGTTTCTCTTGCCTCCGCCAGCGGATCAAAGCCGGCGGCAGAAACCATAAAAACGATAAGCCACAACAATAAGAACGCACCGTGCGAGGTTCGACGTTGATGAAGAGAAAACTCCGTTCAGGCATGAGCGCCAGCCTGCTGGCCGTAGCCGCTTGTATAGCGCTGCATTCGCCTCATAGCCTGGCAGCCCGCGACGCCCAGACCATCCTCAAGGAAACCTGTCAGGGCTGTCACACCCCCGAAGCCGATAACGCCCTGAGCCGCATCAGCCACCAGCGCAAAACGCCGGAAGGCTGGCTGATGAGCATCGCCCGGATGCAGACCATGCACGGTTTGCAGATCAGCGATGACGACCGTCGCACGCTGGTCAAGTACCTGGCCGACACCCAGGGCCTGGCACCGAGCGAAACCGACGGCGTGCGCTATGCGCTGGAGCGGCGACTCAATACCGTCGAGCACTTCGACGACCAGACCAGCCAGATGTGCGGCCGCTGCCACTCCGGTGCGCGGGTAGCCCTGCAACGGCGTCCGGCCCAGGAGTGGGAACGCCTGGTGAACTTCCACCTCGGCCAATGGCCGTCCCTGGAATACCAGGCACTGTCCCGGGACCGCGACTGGTTCGATATGGCCCGCAAAGAAATGGTGCCGCTGCTGGCCAAGCGTTATCCGCTGGACAACCCGGCCTGGAAAAAATGGCAGAGCGCGGCGCCCAAAGCCGATGCCCTGGTGGGCGACTGGAGCTTCAGCGGCCACTTGCCGGGCAAGGGTGAGTTGGCCGGTGTCATGACCGTGAGTGCCGATGGCAGCGACACCTTCAAGGTCCGCGTCAAAGGCCAGTACGCCGACGGCAGCCCGTTCAATGGCGACGGCAGTGCGATTCTCTACACCGGCTACGAATGGCGCGGCAACGTGACCATCGATGGCGTGACCATGCGCCAGGTGTTCGCCGCGCAAGGCAATGCGATGCAGGGCCGGATGTTCGAGGCCGAGCACGATGAACGTGGTTTGGACTTCGTCGCAGCCAGGCAGGGCTCCAACCGTTTGCTCGCAGTACAGCCGGGTTATGTGAAGGTCGGCAGCGAAAGCGAAGTCACCCTGATCGGCAGCGGCCTCACCGGCAAACCGGACTTCGGCAAAGGCATGGAAGTGGTCGAAGTGCTGGAGCAAACCCCGGAGCGCATGCGGGTCAAGCTCAAGGCCGCCGCCAATGCCCAACCGGGCGTGCGCGCGGTCAGTGTCGGTACCCTGAAAGGCCCGAGCCTGTCGGTGTACAGCAAGATCGATGCAGTCAAAGTGGTGCCTGAGTTCTCGGTGGCGCGGATCGGCGAGGGCGGTGGTTCGACGCCGAAAGTCCAGGGCCGTTTCGACGCGGAAGCCTGGGGCAAGGGCGCTGACGGCAAGCCGTATCGCATCGGTGTGTTCCCGGCGCAGTGGAAAGTCGAGGCTTTCGACGACCGCGCCAAGGAAGACGAAGACGTCAAGTTCGCCGGCACCATGCAGGCCGACACCGGCGTGTTCACCCCGGGTGATGCCGGGCCGAACCCGGCACGCAAGATGTCCACCAACAATGCCGGCAACCTCAAGGTGATTGCCGCCGTCGACGACGCAGGGAAATCCCTGACCGGCGAAGGCCACATGATCGTGACCGTGCAACGCTGGAACAACCCACCCATTCCATGAGTTGGCTGACAGCACAGGCTTCAGACACTTTTCGGAATGATCGCAAGCCCCGCCAAGCGGGGCCTGCACAGGAGGTTTGCCATGGGCGCTATCTTGAATCTGGTCGAACGCAACCTGCACGAAGTGCAGGTCGATGCCGACCGCATGCTGTTTCACATCCCCAGCAGTTCGCTGTTCGCCAGCGATGAACTGACGGGCACCATCATCGATACCTTGCGCGGCCCGGGCTGTTCGTCGGAAGACCTGATCCAGCGCCTGGCCGCGCGTTTCAACGGCGAGGAAATCACCGAGACCCTGCGCGAACTGATGGCCCTGGAACTGGTCAGCGACGGTTCGCCGCTGACCCCGGACATCGCTACCAGGCGGGTCGAGCGCACGGCGATCAATACCGTGGTGCTCAACGTCAACACCGGTTGCAACCTGAGTTGCACGTATTGCTACAAGGAAGACCTCGACAAGCCGTCGGCGGGCAAAAAGATGGACGTCGAAACGGCGATCGCCTCGGTGGAAATGCTGCTGCGTGAGTCCCCGGACGAAGAGCGTTTCACCGTGGTGTTCTTCGGCGGAGAACCGCTGAGCAACCGCAAGCTGATCGAGTACATGGTCGACTACTGTGAGAAGCGTTTTCGCGAGGCGGGCAAGTTCGTCGAATTCGTCATGACCACCAACGCCACGCTGCTCACCGAAGAAACCGTGGACTACCTCAATGCCCACCGTTTCGGGCTGTCGGTCAGCATCGACGGGCCGAAGACCGTGCACGACCGCAACCGCATCACCGTGGGCGGGCAGGGCACCTATGACGTGGTGCGACGCAAGGCCGAGATGCTGCTGTCGCGCTACAACAGCCGTCCGGTGGGCGCGCGGGTGACCCTGACCACCGGCGTGACCGACGTTGAAACCATCTGGGATCACCTGTTCAACGAACTGGGTTTTGCCGAAGTCGGCTTCGCCCCGGTGACCTCCGGCGACATCAGCAGCTTCAACCTCACCAGCGATGAACTGGTGCAGGTGTTCGCCAACATGAAGGCCCTCGGTCGTCGTTACCTGGAAGCGGCGCTGGAGCACCGCAACATCGGCTTCTCCAACCTGCATCAGCTCATCACCGACATCCACGAAGGCCACAAGAAAGCCCTGCCATGCGGCGCGGGCCTGAAGATGCTGGCGGTGGATCACAAGGGCGAACTGAACCTGTGCCACCGCTTTACCGGCTCGAGCCTGCCGACCTTCGGCAACGTCCACAGCGGTGTGAAACAGGTGGAATTGAACGACTTCCTGTCCCAGCGCCTGGACCGCACCAACACCGGCTGCGAGGACTGCCAGATCCGCAACCTGTGTTCCGGCGGCTGCTATCACGAGAGCTACGCCCGCTACGGCGACCCGACCCACCCGACCTATCACTACTGCGAACTGATGCGTGACTGGGTCGACTTCGGCATCGAGGTCTACACCCGGATCATGGCCAACAACCCTGCGTTCATCAGCAGTTACATCACTCCGCGCAAGGCTCACTGATATGAAACATCTCAAGGCAATCAATAACAAAGCGTTGAAGCTGGATCAGGCCGCGGATGAAAACCGCATTGAAGAAGTGGTGGCCATGAGCTCCGTGGCGGGCTGTGCCTCGACCACCGACCCGGGCTGGGAAATCGATGCGTTTGGCGGTGTGTCGTCGCTGTGCCAGCCGATGGAGGCCGACCTCTACGGTTGCTCCGATCCCTGCTGGTGGCCGGCCCAGGTGCCCGACATGATGAGCACCTACCCGGACTGGAACAAGGATGCCCAGGCGTCCAACGACAACTGGCGCAACCTCGGCACTGTCTTCCCCAAAGACAAGTGATCACAGAAGAAGGATTCCAGCATGCGTAACATCAAAGCCTGCGGCCTGGCCGCGTTCGCCGTCCTGAGCAGCTGTTCTGTCAGTGTTCTGGCCGATGAAAACACTGCGCTGCAAGTCGGTCACGAATACATGGTGACCACCAACTACCCGAACAACCTGCACGTGATCGACCTGGCCAGCGACACGCTGTTCAAGACCTGCAAGATGCCCGACGCCTTTGGCCCCGGCACCGTGCAATTGTCGCCGGACCGCAAGACCGCCTACGTGCTGAATAACCACTACGCGGATGTCTACGGCGTCGAACTGGACAACTGCAAGCAGGTGTTCCACGCCAGCATCACCCAGAAACCGGGGGAGAAAGCGCGCTCGATGTTCGCCTTCACCCTCAGCCACGACGGCAAGGAGCTGTACACCGTCGCCAACCCGACGCTGATGATGAACGATCGCTACGAAGTGCAGCAGCCCCGGCTCGACGTGTACAAGACCGACGCCGTCATGGACGCCAAGCCTGTGCGCAGTTTTCCGGCGCCGCGCCAGTTGACCATCATGCAGAGCGGTGACGACGGCACGCTGTACGTGGCCGGGGCGGACGTCTACAAGGTCAATGTGCAAACCGGCAAGTTCGACGTCCTGATCCCCAGTCGTCATTGGAAACGCCCGAACTACAGCGCGCCGGACGTGCTCTACGTGTGGAACCAGCAGACTTACCGGCATGACTTCTCGCTGCTCTACACCGCGGCGAAGTTCAAGGACAAGAAACAGGACCCGGCCACCGCCGAATACCTGTACGGCCTGTTCAGTGTCGACCTGAAGACCGGCAAGACCGAAACCACCGACTTCGGCCCCCTGACCGAAATCTACTTCAGCGGCATGCGCTCGCCCAAGGATCCGAACCTGATGTTTGGCGTGCTCAACCGCCTGGCCAAGTACGACATCAAACAGAAGAAAATGCTCCAGTCCGCGACGCTCGATCACTCGTACTATTGCATTTCATTCAACAAGGACGGCAGCAAGATCTACCTGGCGGGGACGTTCAACGACGTGGCGATCTTCGATGCCGACAGCCTCAAACAGACGGGCAGCATCAAGTTGCCGGGCGGGGATATGGCGATTACCACGGCGCAGATTTTCGTCCGGTAAATTGTGGCGCTTGAACTGACGCCTTCGCGGGCAAGCCCGCTCCCACAGGTGACCGAGTTGGAACGCATATTTGCATTCACTCCGACCCCTGTGGGAGCGGGCTTGCCCGCGAAGAGGCCCTCAAAAACACTGAAAATCTTAAACCCCCGGCACCGGACAACTCATATCCCCCTCCTGGCACTTCAGGTAGTTCTTGAACGTCTGAACCCGTGCCTTGGTCAGCTCCGTGGTGCAGTTGCTGTAGATCAGCGGATACACACTCCCGCCTTCCACCCCGGACGCCGAGAACCTGCACTCGGCATCGCGGAACGCCACCCACGCCCGCTGCGCACCCACCAATTGCTTCTTGCTGTCCGGGTTGCTCTTGAGTCGCGAAGTGATCTGCTGGTAAAGCGCATTCAATTCCTTGTCGGCGGCCGCATTCTGCTGCGCCGCGCACTGGTTCATCGTCGCCTGGTCGCTGGCGTTGTCACAGTCCACGGCGAACGCCATGGAGGTGAACAGCAGGGGCGTCAGCGCCAATAGAAAGCGTGGATTCATGCTGGAGTGCTCGTTGTGACCGAATGAGAGGTGCAGTGTAGCGCCGGGGGGCACGGGCACCTGCCGCGCAGTTTTTTCATGTCGCTATCCTTTTCGATGCTGTTTCGAGGGTGAACGTTAGCAGTTTCGACCCTCTGATTTTGCGATAGCCCCAGAACTTATCCGCGCAAATACAACCGAATATCTCAGGCATGTTTGATTGCGCATCCCGATTGGTACTACTTTAGGGTTGGTCTTGTGGTCTTACTGACCTACTGTTCAAGTACAGGAGGTGACTTATGAACCCAGCATCTGATCGCATTGAAAGGAAAGTCCTGCTCAAGGCCAAGCGTTCGCAGGTCTGGCGCGTGCTGGCCAATGCCGAAATGTTCGGACAGTGGTTTGGCGTGGCGCTGGAGGGCAAGCGTTTTGTGGCAGGCGAGTGGACCCAGGGGCAGATTACCTATCCCGGTTATGAGCATTTGCGCTGGAATGTACTGGTAGAGCGGGTCGAGCCAGAGCGGCTGTTTTCGTTTCGCTGGCACCCTTATGCCGTGAACCCTGAAGTCGACTACTCCCAGGAACCCACGACACTGGTGAAATTCGAGCTCGAAGACATGGACAACGGCACGTTGCTCAAGGTCTCCGAGTCCGGTTTCGACCACGTTCCCCAGGCCCGTCGCGAAAAGGCCTTTCGCATGGACAGCCGTGGCTGGGAAGAGCAAATGAACAATATCGAGCAGTTTTTGATCGAAGGTGCCAAGTTCCACGAGCAACAGAGTGGCTGAAGCCGGCTCGAAGCCTGAGGCGTCTAAGGGTTTTCGGAAGGAGGCTTATGGCGAATGTCTTACACGCGATGGTAGCAATATCGCCTGTTACAAATTGGATCCGATGCGTAATCTGGCCTCACCCACTGAAGCACAGGATGTGCTCAGGATCATGGATGATCGACCATATGCAAGGAACGCTACGACAAGGAGTCGTCATGGTCTTGGAAAACCCGCTTCGGCGGGTTTTTTTTGCGCGCATGAAAAGTCGTGGCGGCAGGAACCGGGTTCCCGTCGCCATATTTTTCACTGTCGGTCGAGTTTCGCCGCCGCGCGCTCGGTGATCTGCGCCCGCAGCTTCAACGAGCCGGCAGCCCGCTGGCGAGCTTCCTCCAGCACACTGGTCGGGGCCGTCTCCGGGCTGCCCGCGGTAAACGGCGGGGCCGGGGCGTATTCCAGTTGCAACTGCACCAACTCGGCGGTGGCCTGGTCGAACAGCTCGGCGGCCAGGGTCAGGGCGAAGTCGATACCGGCGGTGATGCCACCACCGGTCAACAGATTGCCATCACGAACCACCCGATCTTGCACCGCGATAGCGCCCAGGGGCTTGAGCAGTTCGTGATACGCCCAGTGGGTGGTAGCGCGTTTACCCTTGAGCAATCCCGCCGCGCCCAGCACCAGCGAGCCGGTGCACACCGAAGTGATGTAGCGGGCGTTGGCGGCCTGGGCCTTGAGAAAGTCCAGGGTCTGGTCATCTTCCATCAAGGGTCCGACGCCACTGCCACCGGGCACACAGATCACGTCCAGTGCCGGGCAATCGTCGAAGGTGGTGGTCGGTTTCAACAGCAGGCCGGTGCTGGCGGTGACCGGCATCAGGTCTTTCCAGATCAGATGCACTTTCACGTCCGGCAGCGAGGCCAGTACGTCGTAAGGGCCGGTCAGGTCCAGTTGCTGAACCTGTGGAAACAACAGAAAACCGATCTGCAACGTCATGGTGTTTTTTCTCGTGAAGTGGGTGGACGGTTTGACTTTAGGCTCGTAGGCTTTGGCGCATACGCCAATATCCCCACGAATTACGCCAAATGTCGAAAACCATCCATGTGCTCGCTTTCGCCAACGTGCAATTGCTCGACGTCACGGGGCCGTTGCAGGTCTTCGCTTCGGCCAACGACATTGCCCGCCAGCAAGGCCTGCCGCCACCCTATGCGCCGACGGTGATTGCCAGCGACGGCGGGGCGGTGATGTCGTCGGCGGGCCTGGCGCTGTTGGCCGAACCGTTACCGGAGGAGGGCACCGACACCCTGATCATCGCCGGTGGCTGGGGTGTCTACGCAGCAGCGCAAGATGCGCCGTTGGTCGCCTGGGTACGCGAACATGCCCATGGTTGCCGGCGGGTTTCCTCGGTGTGCACCGGCGCGTTCCTGCTGGCGGCCAGCGGCTGGCTCGACGGCCGGCGCGTGGTCACCCACTGGACCCGTTGCGAGCAACTGGCGCAACAGCACCCGCGCTTGCAGGTCGAACCCAACCCGATCTTCATCAACGACGGCCCGGTCTGGACCTCGGCCGGGGTGACCGCCGGCATCGACCTGGCGTTGGCCATGGTCGAACAAGACCTGGGGCGCAGCATGGCCCTCGAAGTTGCCAGGCAACTGGTGGTGTTTCTCAAGCGTCCGGGCGGTCAATCGCAATTCAGCGTGACCCTGTCCCTGCAACAGGAAGGCAACCGTTTCGACGAACTTCACGCCTGGATCAGCGAAAACCTGACCAAGGACCTTGGCATCCCGACCCTGGCCTTGCAGGCCGGCATGAGCGAACGCAGCTTCGTGCGCCACTACCGTGCCGACACCGGCCAGACCCCGGCCCGGGCCATCGAACTGATCCGCGTCGAAACCGCACGGCGTTTGCTCAGCGATACCGGTGTGCCGATCAAACGGGTGGCGGTGCAATGCGGCTTCGGCAGCGAAGAAACCCTGCGCCGCAGCTTCCTGCGGGCCATGGGGGTGACGCCGCAGGCTTATCGGGAGCGGTTTTCGGTCAGTGCCGGAGTAGATTCCGCCATGACTTGAGCCCATTTCTATCAGGCTTCCGTTTCTGCCACCTGATTGAAATACTTCGCCCGATCCGGTGTAAACGTCACCACCATCCCGGTTCGCGAGCAGGTCAACGCCCGCTCTTCGCTCAAATCAACATCCAGATCTTCCCCGCGCAAGCCTTGCCACTGTGCAAGGTATTTGAGGGAGCCATATTTTTCGAGCTTCTTCAGGCTGCGGCTGACACCACCTTTCCAGCCCAGTACCGGCAACTCGCCGGCGAGGCACTGTCGGGCGAGGTCGGGGAAACGAGCCGCGCGCTGGCGACCGACTTCCCAGTATTTGATCAGTCCCTTATCACCGGCCTCCCAGAGTTCTTCGCGGTTCAAACCGGTTCGGAGCGGGGAATCGATGCTGCGTTGGATGCGTTGGGTCATTCTGGTTCCTTGAATTCGGGGGGGTCTGGACAGCTCCGCTGTACCCGTAGAGCAAGGATGTTAGGTGGGGATGTAACGGCTGGCAACAGGGTATTTGCGGGGGTGTTGCAAGCTGTTTTGTTTAAGAGACGTAGGTCTCGGATTGCACAGGACCTGTGGCGTTAAGGCTGCCAAACAACCTTCTCCCCACTCAACCTGCGATCCAGAAAGCACGCCGCACTGATCAACGCCAGATGCGTCAGCGCCTGCGGCGTGTTGCCCATATGCCGCCCATGGCTGTCGAATTCTTCGGCATACAACCCCAGCGGGTTGGCGTACCTGAGCAGCTGTTCGAACTCCAGGTGGGCCTTGTCGAGCTGGCCGGCGCGGGCCAGGCATTCGACGTACCAGAAGGAGCAGGCGGCGAAGGCGCCTTCGCTGCCGGGCAGGCCGTCGATCCGGCTGTCGTCGTTGCGGTAGCGGTAGATCATGCCGTCGTGCACCAGGCTTTTTTCGATGGCTTGCAGGGTCGCCAGCCAGTGCATGTAGGCTTTGGCCTCTTCGACGAAGCCCAGGCGCATGAACGCATAGACGGTGAACGAGGCGTCGCGGATCCAGGTGAAGCGATAATCCCAGTTGCGTGCGCCCCCCGGGCTTTCCGGCAGGCCGAAGGTGGCGGCGGCGAGAATGGCGCCGTGTTTGCGCGAGGTCAGCAGCTTCATCGCCAGGGCCGAGCGGTTGACCATTTCGCGCCAGCGGCCACGGTAGTTGGACTGGCCGATCCAGTCGCGCCAGAACTTCAGGGTGCGCTCCAGGCACAGTTGCGCAGCGCCTTCCTTGAAGCGTGGATCGTCGAGGGCGCCGAGCAGGAACTGACCGGTCTGGTCTTGTTCAAGGGTGAATTCAGCGACCGCCACGTTGGCAACAATGTGCATGGCTTGATCGGCGCGCAGTCGCAGGGACGGCTGGTCGGCAGCCTCGAAAATCACGTCATCCTTATCCATGCACGCGCGGGTGCTGGCGCGGGCGTAGTCATGGCGCACCGCGCAACGCATGTGGAAGCTGGCACGGCCGCTGACCACACGGATCCGCCGCATCAGCAGCGGCAGGTCATCCTCGGTGTCGCCGACCGGCAGCAGGTCGGTGACCTCGACCACCGCCTGGTCACTGAGCCAGCAGGTTTGCAGCACGTTGGTGTCGGGGAGGTAAATCTGTTCGCGGCGGGCATCGGGTAAATCCGGGGAGAGTTGGAAAATTCCGGCCTCGGGGCTGTCCAGCAGCGAGCAGAAGATCGACGGACTGTCGAACTCCGGCCAGCAGAAAAAATCCACACTGCCCTTGTCGTTGACCAGCGCCGCGCTGCGCATGTCGCCGATGATGCCGTGGGCGTCGATGGGGCTTTGGCGTTCGGGGTGATCAGCCATTGTCGCGAAACTCCGGGAGTCTGGGGCCTATTTAGCTGACTGGTCCGGGAGGTCGAGAGTTCATTTGGCGGGGAGTGTGAGTTGTCTGTGAGGGCCCCTTCGCGGGCAAGCCCGCTCCCACATTGGACTGCGTACACAAATCAACTGTGGGAGCGGGCTTGCCCGCGAAGGGGCCTTCACATTCAACCAACAATTCCACGCTTCCCCCGCAATCAGGCGTTATGGCAACGTGCAGTCCCCTGATGAGACCTGACCCATGGCAAACCCCTATCGCGAGTTGTTCAAAGCCCCTGGCAGCGGCACATTCGTGCTGGCCGGCATGCTCGCGCGCATGCCGATCTCCATGACCGGCATCGGCCTGATCACCATGCTCTCGCAGTTGCAGGGGGGCTACGCAATGGCCGGTGCGATCGCGGCGACGTTCGCCCTGGCCACGGCCTTTTGCGCGCCGCAGGTCTCGCGGCTGGTGGATCGGTATGGCCAGGGGCGGATTCTGCCGGTGGCGGCGCTGCTCGGCGGTGGGGCGCTGTTGCTGTTGTTGCTGTGCACGCGGTTGCAGGCGCCGCACTGGACGCTGTTTGTCTTCGCCGCGCTGGCCGGCTGCATGCCGAGCATGTCGGCGATGGTGCGGGCCCGCTGGACCGAGGTGTATCGCGGTCGCCCCGAGCTGCAGACTGCCTACGCCCTGGAATCGGTACTGGATGAAGTCTGCTTCATCGTCGGGCCGCCGCTTTCCGTTGGCCTGTGTGTGGTCGCGTTTCCCGAGGCCGGGCCATTGGCGGCCTTGCTGGCGCTGGCCATCGGCGTCACCGCGTTCGTGTTGCAGCGCAGCACGGAGCCTGCGGTACATCCCCACGAAGACCACCATCAAGGCTCGATCATTCGCTCGCGTGACATTCAATTGCTGATGCTGTTGATGGTCGCCATGGGCACCATCGTCGGCGTGGTGGACGTGGTCAGCGTGGCCTTCGCCCAGCAGCAGGGGCAACCGGCGGCGGCGAGCATCGTGCTGTCGGTGTACGCCATCGGCTCGTGCCTGGCCGGACTGGCCTTCGGCGCACTGCGTTCGAAAGTACCACTGGCGCGCCTGTTCCTGTACGGCGGTGTGGCGACGGCGGTGACCACCTTGCCGTTGTTGCTGGCGGCGAACATTCTCGGCTTGTCGCTGGCGGTGTTTGTCGCGGGGCTGTTTTTTGCACCGACGCTGATCGTCGCCATGGCCCTGGTGGAGCAGATCGTGCCGCCGGCCAAACTCACCGAAGGCCTGACCTGGCTGGTCACCGGGCTGAGCATCGGCGTAGCGATCGGCGCCGCCGGCTCCGGCTGGCTAGTGGACGCCTTCGGCGCGCGCAGCGGGTTCTGGCTCGCGATTGCGGCGGGGGCGGTGGTGCTCGGCTCGGCAATTCCAGGCTATCGCCATCTGAAATGAAGATCGACCTGTGGGAGCGGGCTTGCTCGCGAAGGCGGTGTGTCAGTCGACATCAATGTTACATGACACAC
>NZ_JBWKWD010000038.1:0-61197 GCF_059422045.1 Pseudomonas sp. GW821-FHT02A08 | reverse complement strand
GCCTGACGTACCGCAATGACTGATTTTACGACTGCTTCGCAGCCGAACGCAGCCTCGCGGGCTCGGCAGCTGCTACAAAGGGTGTCGCGGATGAAATTGCTTAACTGACTGGCATTAGCCCCAGTGGCGCCTATTTTACCCTTTCAGGGTTGATTGCTCTGCCCCGTCACCACCAGCGGTATCTCTGCGCGACGCAAGTCCAGCGCGGGCAGTTTCGTAGGCTGACTCAAGCCCTGCAACACCCTGGCATCGTAATCATAAATGTCGGGCTTGAACGTCACCCGCCCGTCGTTGCTCAGGTCCACAGTCCAGTAAGCCAACAACACCGGCACTTTCACCGGCAGCAGGACGTTCTCGGTCCGGCCATTGGCCAACTGCTTCTGGATGCCGGCGCTGTTCCAGCGCACCGGGTCGTTGAACAACAACTCGACCAGTTGCAGCGGGTTTTCCACGCGGATGCAGCCCGAACTGGTGGCCCGGACCGTCTTGGCAAACAGCTCGCGGTGCGGTGTGTCGTGCAGGTAAATCGCATAGTCGTTGGGGAAGCGGATCACCACCTGCCCCAGCGAACTGTCGGGCCCGGCATCCTGACGCAGGTGGATGCCTCGCGGATTGCTCCAGTCAACGTCCGACGGGTCGAGCACATTGCCTTCGCGGTCGAGTACACGAATGCGGTTGGCCGCCAGATAGCCCGGATCGTTCTGGACTTTCGGAATCACGTCCTGCTTGAGGATGGTCGGCGGCACGGTCCAGGTCGGGTTGAAGGTGATGTAGGTGATTTCGGCCTGGAACACCGGCGTACTGCGCACCGGTTTACCGACTTGCACCCGCGAACGCCAGATCGGCAGACCGTCGCGGTACATCGCCACCTTGTAGCCGGCGATATCGACGATCACGAAGGTTCCCTGAAGTTTGTACAACAACCAGCGAGCGCGCTCCATGTTGACCCGCACCTGATCGATCCGCGCCTCGACAGGCACGTTCAGTGCCGCCAGCGTCGCCGCCCCCGCCACGCCATCGGCACCCAGGTATTGCTCAGTCTGATACTTCTTCACCGCGGCAATGACCTTGCCGTCGTAACCGGCCTTTTTCGACAGGTGCGGGTCCAGGTAACCGCCCGCCACCAGACGCGCACGCAATTGTGCGACCGCCACCCCGTCCATGCCGGGCTTGAGCGATTGCCCTTCGGTGACTTTCGGCCAGCCGCCCGCATCACGGACCTGGCGCAACCGGGCCAGGCCCTCACGCAAGTTGCGGTAAATCTCTTCCTGAGGAGGTGCCTCGGCAAAGGCACGCCCCACGTCATGGTCATCCAGGGCGGCGAACAGGTTGTTCATGTCCTCGCGGGCATTGCCGCCGGCAGGTTCGAAATTCCAGTGAATGTCCAGCCGCGACGGATCGACCTTGCCCCGTCGCAGTTGCAGCAGCGCGGTGATGAACGTGCGGGTCGCCGCCATGTCGAACATCGCCCGTTGCGCCGTGGAAGGCATGGCCGCCGCCAGCGATTCATGGGCCTGTGCCAGTTCGGTGATGCGAAAATCCGCCGGATTCAGGCCGTCGATTCGGGTGTCTTCCAGGCTCTTGAGTAATTGCGCCACGTCACGATCGTCCGTCCACGCGGCGCGATAGTTGCGATGCATATAGAAATCGAGCACCACCCGACTGACATCCACGCGCTGATGGCGCCTGGACGTGAGCAACGGCGGAAAGGCCGACCGCAGCGGTTCCAGCGTCGCCTGAATCGCATGGCCGACCGCATCGCCGGGCGCTGCGGCATCGATTGTGCTGCTCGCTACAGATACCGGCTCAATCGGCGAAATTTGCCCAAACGCCGCACCGCTGATCAGAAAGCCCATAAAAAACATGCGGCTTATGACGAATGACCTTGTTAACTGCACCATGGATAATCCTTAATCCCCCGTTTCAAACGGCTAGCTTTCCACTCGCTGCCAGCTAGACTCGAAATTATCATGATGAGACCCGATTATGGCGCTAAACCGCTTTGGCCTTTTATTTGCCATTTTACTGACGTGCCTTTCAGTAACGTCAGCCTACGCCGATTCGCTTGAAAACGCGCTGGTCAAAGCAGCCCCCGGCGCCGACGCCAAAGTGATTGCCCTGGCCGTTCGCGCCACCCAATGCAGCCGCGCACAAGGTATCGCCCCCGCCCAAAGACTGGCGGTGATCGATTACTCCCTACCCTCGACCGAACAACGTCTTTGGGTCTTTGATCTTAAGCGGCGCAAGTTGCTGTTTCACGAACTGGTCGCCCATGGCCGCAACAGCGGTGAAAACATGGCCACCCTGTTCTCCAACCGCAACGAAAGCCACGCCACCAGCCTCGGCCTGTTCCGCACCCAGCAAAGCTACCTCGGCCAGAACGGTTACTCGTTGCGCATGGAAGGCCTGGAGCCCGGCTTCAACGACAACGCCTTTGACCGGGCCATCGTCATTCACGGCGCGCCCTATGTCAGCCCGGTGCTGGCCCGCGCCAATGGCCGCATCGGCCGCAGCCTGGGTTGCCCGGCCGTCAGGCCGGCGATTGCCCATCGACTGATTGATTCGATGAAGGGCGGGCAATTGTTGTTTTCCTACTACCCGGACCAACGCTGGCTGAAGTCGTCTTCCTACATCAACTGCGGCGGCGACACCGTGGCCTCAAGGGAAAAGTCCACTTCAAGCCAGAAAGCGACGTCCAACCTGTCAAAACTGTAATCCCCGCCTCAGCCTGCTGAAAGGCACCGCCCGCTAGCCTCGTCGACAAGTTCAACAGGCTGACGGGCGGAACACACGGCATGCACTCCCACACTTCAAGACGCACCTTCGTCAAAGGCCTGGCCATCGGCGGACTCTGCGGCGGCCTCGGGTTATGGCGCACGCCGGTCTGGGCGATCAGCAGTCCCGGCGAACCCCAGGTGTTGGCCGGTAATGATTTCGACCTGTTCATCGGCGAATCCCCGGTCAACTTCACCGGCAGCCCGCGCACCGCACTGACCATCAACGGTGGCATTCCCGGCCCGCTGCTGCGCTGGCGCGAAGGCGATACGGTGACGCTGCGGGTGCGCAACAGACTCAAGGACAGCACGTCCATTCACTGGCACGGCATCCTGCTGCCGGCCAACATGGACGGCGTGCCGGGGCTGAGCTTCAAGGGCATCGAGCCTGGCGGCCTGTACGTTTACCAGTTCACCGTGCGGCAGAACGGCACCTACTGGTATCACAGCCATTCGGGGTTCCAGGAACAATCCGGCGTCTACGGCCCGCTGGTGATCGACGCCAAGGACCCGGAGCCGTTCCAGTACGACCGCGACTACGTGGTGATGCTCAGCGACTGGACCGACGAAGACCCGGTCGGCCTGATGAAGACGCTGAAAAAACAGTCCGATTACTACAACTTCAACAAACGCACCGTGGGCGACTTCATCCACGACGTCAGCGAAAAAGGCTGGGGGCCGACCGTCGCCGATCGCAAAATGTGGGCCGAGATGAAGATGAACCCCACTGACCTCGCGGACGTCGGCGGCGCCACTTACACCTACCTGTTGAACGGCCTGGCACCGGACTCGAACTGGACCGGGGTGTTCCGCCCGGGGGAAAAGCTGCGGCTGCGCTTCATCAACGGCTCGGCCATGACCTACTTCGACGTGCGCATCCCCGGCCTGAAAATGACCGTGGTCGCCGCCGATGGCCTGCACGTCAAACCGGTGAGCGTCGACGAGTTTCGCATCGCCGTGGCGGAAACCTTCGACGTTATCGTCGAACCGACCGAAACGGCCTACACCCTGTTCGCCCAGGCGATGGATCGCACCGGATACGCACGGGGCACCCTGGCAATGAAGGCCGGACAGGTTGCGCCACTGCCGCCATTGGACCCACGCCCTCTGGTGACCATGGATGACATGGGCATGGCCGGCATGGGTATGGCCGGCATGAACCACGGCAGCATGGCAAGCATGGATCACAGCAACATGGCCATGGGCGACATGCCCGGCATGCAGTCCCACCCGGCCTCGGAAACCGACAACCCGCTGGTGGACATGCAAGCCATGTCCACCTCACCAAAACTCGACGATCCCGGCATGGGCCTGCGCAACAACGGTCGCCGCGTGCTCACCTACTCCGACCTGCGCAGCACCTTCGAAGATCCGGACGGCCGCGACCCTGGCCGCACCATCGAGCTGCACCTGACCGGCCACATGGAAAAATTCGCCTGGTCGTTCAACGGCGTGAAGTTTTCTGATGCAGAGCCCCTGCGCCTCAAGTACGGCGAGCGGCTGCGGATCGTGCTGGTCAACGACACGATGATGATGCACCCCATCCACCTGCATGGCATGTGGAGCGACCTCGAAGACGAGAACGGCCAGTTCATGGTGCGCAAACACACCATCGACATGCCACCGGGCTCCCGGCGCAGCTATCGGGTCACTGCCGATGCGCTCGGCCGTTGGGCCTATCACTGCCATCTCCTGTACCACATGGAAATGGGCATGTTCCGTGAAGTTCGCGTGGAAGAATGAGGCGCACCCCATGACTCGATTCACCCCGTTTTTTTTGGCACTCGCGACCTCGACGGCGATGGCCGCCAGCGATGACATGCAAGGCATGGATCACAGCCAGATGGACCACGGCCAGATGCAAGGCATGGACGACGGCCAGATGCAGCCCGCCGCCCCCAGCGAAAGCCGCACGCCGATCCCGGTGCTGACCGATGCCGATCGCGCTGCGGTGTATGCCGATCCCGCCGGCCACCACGTACATGACAGCACGCTCAATTCATTTTTCCTCGCCGACAAACTCGAGTGGCAGGACGCCGATGACGGCAGCACCCTGGCCTGGGATTTGTCCGGTTGGGTCGGCGGCGACATCGATCGCCTGTGGCTGCGCTCCGAAGGTGAACGCACCAACGGCGTGACCGAGGACGCGGAAATCCAGGCCCTGTGGGGCCACGCCATTTCCCCGTGGTGGGACGTCGTCAGCGGCGTGCGCCAGGACTTCAAACCCAGCGCCCCGCAAACCTGGGCCGCGTTCGGCGTGCAAGGCATGGCGCTGTACAACTTCGAGGCCCAAGCCACGGCCTTCATCGGCGAAGGCGGCCAGAGCGCCGTGCGGCTGGAAGGCGACTACGACATCCTGCTGACCAACCGGCTGATCCTGCAGCCGACCGTCGAGCTCAATGCCTATGGCAAAAACGACCCGCAGCGGGGCATCGGCGCGGGGCTGTCCAACACCGAGGCGGGTTTGCGCCTGCGCTACGAAATCCGCCGGGAATTCGCGCCCTACCTCGGCGTGACCTGGAACCGCACCTACGGCAACACCGCCGACTACGCCAACGACGAAGACCAGGACCGCAGCGAAACCCGCCTCGTGCTCGGTGTTCGGCTGTGGTTCTGAACAGACTCACCCAAAACCGACAACAACCGCTTCGAGCGGTAAAGGACCTTGCATGCGCCTCATCAAACCCACCGCTATCGCAGTCGCGTTGCTCAGCGGCCTGCTCATGAGCACCCTCGCTCAAGCGCACCCCAAACTGCTCGCCTCCACGCCGGTGGAAGGCGCAGAAGGTGCCCCGCCCGACAAGATCGAACTGCACTTCTCCGAAAACCTCGTCACCCAGTTTTCCGGCGCCAAACTGCTGATGACCGAAATGGCCGGCATGGCCCACGCCCCGATGCCGGTCAAGGCCAAAGTCAGCGGCGGCAGTGATCCGAAGACCATGTTCATCACCCCGACAGCGCCCTTGACTGCCGGCACCTACAAGGTCGAATGGCGTGCGGTGTCGTCGGACACCCACCCGATCACCGGCAATGTCACGTTCAAAGTGAAATGATCGATGAGCGACTCGGCCAACGTCGTTCTACGGTTTGTGTTGTATGTGGATTTGATGCTGTTGTTTGGCGTGGCGCTGTTCGGGCTGTACAGCTTCAAGGGGCAGGAGAGGCTATCCGGGACGGTGCGGCCCTTTCGCCGGCTGTTGACGGCAACAGCCGGGCTCGGCGCACTGCTGTCCATCGCCGGCATGGTGCTGATGGTCCGCGCCATGAGCGGCGAATCAGACGTTACCGAGTTGCGCCCTCACCTCGAAATGATGCTGTTCGAGACAGACGTCGGGATGGCCTGGGCCGTGCGGATGATTGCACTGGCGGTCGCAGGTTTGGCGGTGATGCTAAACACACGCGCCCCCGGCCTCAGCCTGGTGATCGCCAGCACTGCCGGAGGCATCGCCCTCGCCAGCCTGGCCTGGAGCGGGCATGGCGCCATGGACGAAGGCAGCCGTCGTTACTGGCACTTCACCACAGACATCCTGCACCTGTTGGCGGCCGGCGCCTGGCTCGGCGCGTTGCTGGCGTTTGCCTTGATGGCACAACCCCGAGCCCTGCAAACCGAAGCCAACATACGCTTGCTGGCTCGCGCAGTCAGGCGATTTGAGCTTGTCGGTGCGCTGATCGTCGTGGGCATTACCGTCACGGGCGTGGTGAACTACCTGTTCATCGTCGGGCCGAAACTCGATGAGGTTTTACTCAGCCCCTACGGAATTCTGCTGGCGATCAAAGTGCTGCTGTTTGCCGGGATGCTGGTGTTGGCGGCGCTGAACCGCTTTCATCTTGGCCCCTTGCTGGAGCGGTCGTTGCGAGAGGGCCAATATCGCGAGGCAGCCCATGCACTTCGGCGCAGTGTGGTAGTGGAAATGGCCGCGGCGGTTTTGATTGTGGGGTTGGTGGCGTGGTTGGGGACGTTGAGCCCGGAAGTGGAATGAGGCATCTCCCGGGGGCGTTGATTTTCACACCGGTGAAAGTTTCACTACACTCCCCCTTCAAAACCACTCCAGCACAAAAGCCCGATAACAATGACGAAAATCAAAAGAGCAATGATGCTCGGCGGCTTGCTCGCACTCTCCCTTGGCGCCCAGGCAGAACCTTCGCATCTGGACAGCGTCATGCAAAAGGGACAATTGCGTGTTTGCACCACCGGCGACTACAAGCCCTACACCCTCAAAGCCGAGGACGGCGAATACTCCGGCATCGACATCGCCATGGCCCGCGCCCTGGCCGACAGCCTTGGCGTCAAGGTCGAGTGGGTGCCCACCACCTGGAAAACCCTGATGCCCGACATGCTCGCCGGCAAGTGCGACATCGCCATGGGCGGCGTCTCGGTCACCCTGGAACGGCAGAAAAAAGCCTTCTTCAGCAGCATCCTGGACGTCGACGGCAAAATCCCCCTGGTGCGCTGCGAAGACCAGGCGCTGTACCAGACCGTCGAACAGATCAACCAGCCAACGGTTCGCCTGGTCGAACCCGCCGGCGGCACCAACGAAGCCTTCGTCCACGCCTACCTGCCCAAGGCGCAATTGCAACTGCGCGACAACGTGAGCATCTTTCAGGAACTGCTGGATAAAAAAGCCGACGTGATGATCACCGATACGTCGGAGGCGCTGTACCAGCAGAAGCTCAAACCGGGCCTGTGCGCCGTCAACCCCACGCACTACATGCAATACGGCGAAAAAGCCTACCTGCTGCCCCGGGACGACATCACCTGGAAGCTGTACATCGATCAGTGGCTGCACCTGGCCAAGGCGACAGGCAACTACCAGAAGATCCTGCGCCAGTGGCTGGCGGTGCCTGACGCCAAGTAACGGATCGTTTTTTTCGCACAAAAAAGGGCGCATCCAAAGGGGCGCCCTTCTTCATTGCGGACCACGCATCAATCGTCGTGCAGCAAACCTGAACCGTATTCGCCGAAGCTGTTGCCGAGTGCGCTGCCGTGGAAATTCATCTTATTGGGGTTGCTGGTAGGCCCCGGGCCGAAGCCGGCAGGCTGCACGGAGTCGGCCGAATAATCGCTGTGGGTGCTCACACCCGAACAGGCGCTCAACAACAAAGCACCGGCAATCAGCGAGACTTTGACGAGGTTTGCGATCATTTTTTTGATACCTGCAGGTTGAGACGCGGGGGACATGACCTTTGGCGGACATCCTACGCCTCGGCTGTGCTGGGCAACATGAAACCTTATGGGGTGACAGCGTTGGTTCAGGAACCGTGTGCACCTGGCGACATCTCACCCCCAACGCTTTGCGGATCGACATTGTCCAATGCCCGATTCACCAACAACTCCCCCACCACCGCCAGCTGCTGAATCGACAGCGCCAAACTGCGTGTTGAACCTTCGAGCTGACAAGCCAGATCAGTGGTCAAGACGTTCAACGATGCAAGGGTCTCGCAGGCGTGACACAGGAGCGTTTCAGTGTCGACGTTGGGAAGAATGGTGAACACATGGCAGACGGGGTCGGCGTGATTCGGGTTTCTAAGTCGTTTGCTGACCACCCGCTGAGAGTCAGCGGAGAGTTGACCAAGATCGAGAGAGTCGGAAGCCATTGCGGTTTGCGGAGGATCAGGCGTGATCTTTTTCATCGTGTGAGTTCCTAGAATTAACCAAAGGAACTGCCAGCATCACTTCCACATGATGGGGTGGCAGCTGTGCGCAGGTGTGGAAGACCGGGGATCTAGGAACCCGGCGCACCCGAAAGTGCCCCGCGCACAGCCGCCATAATTTAACAGCAGACATGAAAAAAGCGCCTGCCTAAATTCAGGTGACGCCTGTGCGCCTAGATCTTGTGAAGGGCTTCCACACCCTTGTCGCTGAATTTGCAGCGACGCAAAAAGGCTATCCGGGTGGCTGAGGGAGTGCAATGTGGGCGATGGGGACGTGTGTTGCGGGAAATATCCGACATTTTCGTACTGAATTAAACAGACCTGATTGCCGGTATTCGGACTGCTGAGCCCCGTCATCCCATTCCTGATAAACTCCCCCTCCTCCCAGCCTCACCGATTCCAGATTGCCAATGTCCGCAGCCAACGCCACACCCGCCCCGCTCTCCCGCCGTTTCTCCGTCGCGCCGATGATGGATTGGACCGACCGCCACTGCCGCTTCTTCCTGCGCCTGCTGTCGAAAAACGCCCTGCTCTACACCGAAATGGTCACCACCGGTGCCCTGCTCAATGGCGATCACGAGCGTTTCCTGCGCCACAACGAAGCTGAGCACCCGCTGGCCCTGCAGCTCGGCGGTAGTGTCCCGCTGGACCTGGCCGCCTGCGCGCGCATGGCGCAGGAGCATGGTTACGACGAGGTGAACCTGAATGTCGGTTGCCCGAGTGATCGGGTGCAGAACAATATGATCGGCGCGTGCCTGATGGGGCACCCGCAACTGGTGGCCGATTGTGTGAAGGCGATGCGGGATGCGGTGTCGATTCCGGTGACGGTCAAGCACCGCATCGGGATCAACGGGCGGGACAGTTACGAGGAGCTGTGTGATTTCGTTGGCACGGTGCGGGATGCCGGGTGCACCAGTTTTACCGTGCATGCGCGGATTGCGATTCTGGAGGGGTTGTCGCCGAAGGAGAACCGTGACATCCCGCCCCTGCGTTATGACGTGGCGGCGCGGTTGAAGGCGGATTTTCCCGAGCTGGAGATTATTCTCAACGGCGGGATCAAGACGCTGGAGGCCTGCCACGAGCATTTGCAGACGTTCGACGGCGTGATGTTGGGCCGCGAGGCGTATCACAACCCTTATGTGATGGCCGAGGTGGACCAGCAGCTGTTCGGCAGCACGGCGCCGGTGATCACGCGGGCCGAAGCACTGGCACAGTTGCGGCCATATATCGCCGCACACATCGACGCTGGCGGTTCGATGCACCACATCACTCGCCATGTGCTGGGGCTGGGCACCGGGTTCCCGGGGGCGCGCAAGTTTCGGCAGTTGTTGTCGGTGGATATCCACAAGGCCAAGGAGCCCCTGGCCTTGCTGGATCAAGCTGCCGGGTTGCTTGAAGGGCGTTGATGCCCGGTTGTTCTCGCCATTTCAACCAGGTGGTTTGATCCGCCTGGCTCGCCTGTTCAGCTGGCGGCCGCCGCCGTCCAGTTCACCCAGCCGAATGCCCAGGTTGCCAGGATCAACAATCCGAAAACAATCCGGTACCACGCGAAGGCGGCATAGCTGTGGTTCGCAATGAACTTGAGCAGGCCGCGTACGGCGATCATGGCGAAAAAGAACGCTGTGACGAAGCCCAGGGCGAAAACCGGCAGGTCGCCGGTCTGGAACAGCTCCCGGTACTTGTAGCCTGAATACACCGCCGCACCGACCATGGTGGGCATCGCCAGGAAGAACGAGTACTCGGTAGCCGCCTTGCGCGACAGGCCAAACAGCAAGCCACCGATAATGGTCGATCCGGAACGGGAAGTGCCCGGGATCATCGCCAGGCATTGCGCGAAGCCTACCTTCAGTGCATCCGGCCAGCGCATGTCGTCGACATGGTCGACGTGCACCACGTGGTCCCTCTGCTCCGCCCACAACATGACAATGCCGCCCACGACCAAGGCGACTGCCACGGTGATCGGGTTGAACAGGTAGTGATGAATCTGGTCGGCGAACAAGACACCCAGAACCACGGCCGGAAGAAAACCGATCAGCACGTTCAGGGTGAATCGTTGTGCATTGCGTTGGGTGGGCAGTCCTTTGACGATCTCTGAAATCTTGCGGCGAAACTCCCAGACAACGGCAAGAATGGCGCCCAGCTGAATAATGATATTGAACGCCATGGCGCGTTCACCGCCAAATTCCAGCAAGTCCGCAACAATAATCTGGTGGCCCGTACTGGAGATCGGCAAAAACTCAGTCAGGCCTTCTACCGCGCCCAGGATCAACACTTTGAAAAGGGTCCAGAAATCCATCAATCCTCCGTCAGACCGTTCTTTGGGAACGATCCGTCAACTGCACTCAGATATTGAGTAGCTCAAGCAAAACAATCGAGACATCCACACCCATTACCTGATGTAGCGAGGGAGAATATGTCTTATCAAAAGACACACTCAAGCCATGTTAATAATCGTCCGAGTACGAACACCTCGGAAATATATTTAGGTATTCAGTAGAAAAAAGTCTCGCCACTCAATAAAGTGTGATCGCCCTCACACTAATTGTGTGTCTTACTGGATTCAGCACCTTGGCATGAATGATGGCACGCAGAGGGCCAAACAGTGGCAAAAGGACATAAAAAACAAATCGCCATCGTTTCAAAATAGTGGCACAATTCCATATTGCCACCATCTAGTGGCGCTATTTCACTAGTTCAGCCCACCGAGAAAATCAACTAAAAGCTTGAAAAGCTTAACTATTGTTAGAAAACTCGGGAGCCACGTCTAAAATTCGCGTAAATGTTACCAATTGTCAGTCACAGATGAGAACCGGTGCTTTAACATCCCGATGTCAGCACCTATTCGAGTCAATGCATGATGCTTACAGGGAACTTAGCGACTAGAAGCCAGCGCCAGACTAACGATGAACCCGGAGTTCTCACTCTGGGTCGTACCCGTGGCGTGGCTGAACATTTTAGAGCGCTAGTCGCAAGGCATGTGCGGACCGATATGGCACTAGAGGCCAACGCCTACACTAGTTCATTCAAGAAGAATGAACGCTCTGGTTCGTACCGCGCCATCTTCATCATCATCGACAGCCCCCAGGCCCTCGAGGAAAGCCTCGCGCTAGTGGAAGACCTGCGCACCGGCAACTTGAAACCCATTATTTGCGCGGTGATCACGGGCCGAGGCAGCTACAACAAGATCAAGTACTATCTTGCGGGGGCCGACTACTGTATCAAGTTCAATACCCTTTCCGATGAAAGCTTCGAGTTGCTCGCCGAGTTCTTCAACAGTGAAGAATGGCAAAGAGATATCAATTTGATATTGGACCCCACCCGTATTTGCCTACTGGGCACCAGCAAGAAGCTGGACATTTCCTTTGCAGAAATGAAGATCCTGGAAGCCTTTGCGCAAACCAGTAATCACATACTAAGCCACGATGAAATCGCCAATATCATGGGGCTCAACACCAACTTTTATGACCCCAGGGCGCTGGAAAAATCGATCAGTCGCCTTCGTGGGAAAATCAAGGACATGTATGGCACAAACGCCATCCAGAGCATCCGGGGGCATGGGTACCGGTTGATGAGGGGGCTGATCTCGACCCCCTGATACACCGCAGGGATGGCGCTTTAGTATCAATTCAACAGGCGATTTTCCTCAACGATACAAAGGTCTCGACTTCATCGTTTTTTTTGTATTTCATACTGACGACACTTATCGATTCAATCACCGAGGCAACATCGGACCATAACAATAAGAGTTTATTCTGTAACTGTAGATCGAGTGGAACCTATCGAGGGCCAAATTTGGGCCCAGACCCTGCCTTTCGATTACTTCCGAGGGAGTTATTACTCCCCTGCCGATCATCTTTTCGCCAAATTTGGTGTGTACTTCAGGAGAGAGACATGGAAACTAGTACAACCCTCCCAAGGAAATACTTTGTCGTCGTGACCCACAGCACTACGTCGCAGCGTGAACTTGAGAACATCCTGTCCAGTGAGCGCTTCAACTCGTTTGGCACCTCCCAGGCACAGATGTTTATTGAAGGTGCCGCGTCGCCCTCTTCCGCTCCCCTGCTGATGGAGTTCAGCTACCCAAACGTTTCAAGGAAGAACGTCGCGCGCAGTATCGAACATGATACACAGCGACTATTGGCCACCTTGGAATCCGAATGGCTGGCAGCGCAATCGACTAATCCATTCCACAGCATGCCGGCAACCGCCGGGGCAGCCAACGACATTGCGCGAACAATCGAGGGCGACACTCCTTACAGCGAAGCCTGGCAACTCGACAAGGATCAAAGCGTATTGGCAAAAGAGGGCGTCGAGATCAGCCTGACCGGATTGGAAGCCGCGCTGGTAAAGAAAATGCTGCACCATGAAGAGCGTGTCGTCAGTCGAGACGAACTGATCCTCAGCATCGGCAGGGAGCCGGAACAATATCGCGGCCTGGAAATGTGCCTGAGTCGACTGCAAGACAAATTCAAAATGGCCAGTAACGGTGAACGGCTGTTTCGTGCAGTAAGAAATCGTGGCTATTGCCTGATCCAGGAAGTCGTGACGTAAACATCTCCACCTTTAACGAATAAAACAAACAGAAACAGTGCGATTACAACAATAAAAAAGCACTCTGTTTGGTTTCAACCTCCGCGCCAGTCAGACCGCCCTCATCCCCACCCCTCCTACAATACCAAAGACCACTCTAATTATTCACCTCCTTCCATTCGACCTTTTCTAACGCTCGACCTTTTCTAAAATCCTGATAGTTGGCACTTTGCCATCTTGTTAGAACTCGTCAGACAGCATCTCCGCCAATAACTTAGTCTATTGACTGACGACAGTTCGGCATATCGACGTTGTTACCTCAGGACACTGTTCCAACAACAATAATAAGCCTACTTAACAACTCGGATTTCAACTGTCGAAACCTGAATGGACGTCTTTTGGGGATATTGTATGGATCTTACTCTTAGTATCAATCGAAACACGGGCCTCAAGGGACTTACCTTTTGGGGGCAGTGGGCGCTGGCACAGGGCTTTGTAGTTTCTCTGTTGTTCATACTTGCCGAGCGGCACACTGGAACGGTCGAGTTCTATTACCGAATGTGCGCAACGCTCGCCGTCCTGGCCTCGGTTCCGGCTTATACGTTCAGCGGCGTGTACCGCAAAAGAGACAATTATCTGTCAGGGCTGGGACGCCTGTTCATGGGCTGGTCCATGACGATGGCGGCGCTGGCCTGCATCGCGTTTGTCTGCAAGGCCGATGAGCTGTTTTCCCGACAAGTCATCCTGGGTTGGGCGGTGTACGGCTTCCTCGGCCAGGCGTTGCTGTATGCTCCGCTGCATGCGTTCTCGAAGTTCTACCAGCGGTCACGCAAAAGCGAGCATAAAACCCTGATCGTCGGCACCGGTGAACTGGCGCTGGGATTGGCGAACAAGCTGAGCGACCTCGAAAACCTGCCGTTGGTGGGCCTGGTCAGCAACGGCGCCCTTCCTGACCTGGAGCCGGGCGCACCGCGCATCGTCGGCGCCCAGGAGGACCTGCTGGAACTGATCAAGACCCATGACATCCGTCGTTTGTACATCACGCTACCCCTGTCGGAAGCGGCAAAAATCGAAGCCATGTACGTCGATTTGCTCGATGCCAACGTTGACGTGGTCTGGGTGCCGGACTTGAACAGCCTGACGCTGCTCAATCACTCGGTGAAAGTCGTGGACGGCCTGCCGGCGATCTACTTGAACGAAAGTCCGCTGACCAGTCGGCCCACTGCCGCGCTCAGCAAAAGCCTGGTGGAAAAAAGCGTGGCCCTGCTGGCCATTATCCTGCTGAGCCCGGTGTTGCTGGTCATTGCCTTGGCCGTAAAGCTCAACTCCCCCGGCCCGGTGTTCTTCAAGCAGGACCGCCATGGCTGGAACGGCAAGGTGATTCAGGTCTGGAAGTTCCGCTCCATGCGCGTGCACGACGACCATGAGGTCAAGCAGGCGAGCCGTAACGACTCGCGTATCACCGCTGTCGGACGCTTCATCCGTCGTACTTCGCTGGACGAGTTGCCGCAACTGTTCAACGTGCTGCAAGGACACATGGCACTGGTCGGCCCGCGCCCTCACGCCATCGCGCACAACAACTACTATTCGGGGAAAATTCTCGCCTACATGGCGCGCCATCGAATCAAACCGGGCATCACTGGCCTGGCGCAGATCAATGGTTGCCGTGGCGAGACCGACACCATCGACAAAATGCAGAAGCGTGTCGAGATCGACCTCAAGTACATCAACAACTGGTCGCTGTGGCTGGACCTGAAGATTCTGGTGAAGACGCCGTTCACCTTGTTGTCGAAAGACATCTACTGATGGTTTAGGGCTGCACAAGGCAACACCGCAAGGGGACGCAAGTCCCCTTTTTCGTGGCTGTGATAGTGTTTTCTGTCTATTACCTGAACCAGGGCTTCAGCGACCAATCGCCTCAGGCAAACCCGGTGAAACAGGATTACAGTTAAAGCTCACCGCCGAACAACAGCGGTGGCTTTAAACCGGACCTCTGAGGAACACCGTTATGCCGTGGAAAAACTCCGAGTCGCGCTATAGCACCCTATCGATCGCGCTGCATTGGTTGATGCTGGTCCTGCTGGTGCTGGTTTACGCCTGTATCGAGTTTCGCGGGCTCTTTCCCAAGGGCAGTGGCGGGCGCACGCTGATCGTCGAATCACACTTCATGCTCGGCCTGACCGTATTCGTTCTGGTCTGGCTGCGATTGTTCGCACGCAGTTTCGGCCCGGCGCCGCAGATCTTCCCGGCGTCGCCGCACTGGCAAACGACGCTGGCCAGGCTGATGCACTGGGCGCTGTACATTTTCATGATCGTCACGCCGATTCTCGGCTGGCTGGTCACCAGCGCCAAAGGCAATCAGGTGATGTTCTACGGTATCGACCTGCCGATGCCGGTAGCGGAAAACAAGGACCTGGCCAAACAACTCCAGGAATGGCATGAACTCGGCGGCACTATCGGCTATTGGCTGATCGGCCTGCATGCCGCGGCCGCGCTGTATCACCACTATGTGGTGGGCGATAACACCCTGCTGCGGATGATGCCCAAGCGGGTGAACCGCGACGCCTGAGACCAATGCATTCCAATGTGGGAGCGAGCTTGCTCGCTCCCACATTGATTTGCCGTGCGTTTCAGATTTGTGGACTGAACCCCCTTCGTCCCTGCAAACCGCCGGTGTGGACGAAGATCAGCCGCGTGCCCCGGGCGAACTTACCCACCTCGACTTGTTGCTTGAGGGCCATGAGAGCCTTGCCGGTGTAAAGCGGTTCCAGGGGAATGCCGCTGCCCTTCCCGGTCTTTTCGATAAAGTCGAGTAGCAGCGGATCAACCTTGGCAAACCCGCCGCGACTGGCCTCGAACAGCTCATAAGCTGCATCGATCAGACCCGCTTCCCGCACGATCCTCTCGACCTGCTGCGCCACCCCGTGATCGTCAGGTACCGCCAGGGCACCGTACACCGGATGATCCCCCGCTTCGGCCAGCACCAGGCCGGCCAGGGTCGTGCCGGTTCCGCAGGCCAGCCACCAGCCGTCGTAGTCACGCCAACCCAAGCCCTCCAGTTGCGCGCAAACGCTGGCCCGCAGTTGCATGCAACCCAGGGCGCCAGGCAAACCGCCTCCCCCTTCAGGCACCGGATGCAACGTCGGGTAGCGGGTTTGCCAGGGTTGCCAGAAACCCTCTTCATGCCTCGCTCGATAGCCTGCGTAACCCAGCCAGTGCAACTCCATGCCGAACGCCTGCAAGTCCTTGACCGTCGGGGTTTGCTGAGGGTGGCCGCGCAACAGGCCCACTGTGGAAAAGCCGAAACGCCGGCCCGCCGCCGCCAGGGCGTGGAGGTGATTGGAGTGCGCGCCACCGAGACTGATGATGCCTTCGCCACCCTGGCGTTCGGCGGTCTTCAGGTGCTCGATGAGCTTGAACCATTTGTTGCCGCTGATCAGCGGGTCGATCCGGTCCAGGCGCAGGATCGCCACTTCGATGCCGGCATGGGTGAGCCAGTCGAGATCAAGGCGTTCGAGGGGGGCCTGGGGTAGCCAAGTATCGGGAGGGAGAAGCATTGACGCCTGATCCGAGTGGGGAACAGGCATCTTAACAGCCTTGAGGACGCCTTCGCGGGCAAGCCCGCGATAGCCATTGGCACGCTGGATCTGCGTATTACAACTGCGCCGCCAGACGCGAACCCTGATTGATCGCACGCTTGGCATCCAGTTCTGCCGCGACATCCGCGCCGCCGATCAGGTGCACGCTCTGCCCCGCCGACACCAGACCGTCATGCAATTCGCGCAGCGGGTCCTGCCCGGCGCAAATCACGATGTTATCCACCGGCAGCACCTGCGGCTCGCCGGCTTCGCCGATGCGGATGTGCAGGCCTTCGTCGTCGATCTTCAGGTATTCAACACTGTTGAGCATCTGCACCTGTTTGTTCTTAAGGCCGGTGCGATGAATCCAGCCGGTGGTCTTGCCCAGGCCGTCGCCGACTTTGGACGTCTTGCGTTGCAGCAGGAATACCTCGCGGGCTGGCGCATGGGGCGCTGCCTTGATTCCCGCAACACCGCCGCGCGCTTCAAGGTGTGTATCGATGCCCCATTCCTTCCAGAACGCGGCGCGATCCTGACTGGTGGCGACACCTTCATGCACCAGGAACTCGGAAACGTCGAAACCGATACCACCGGCACCAATCACCGCGACGCGCTTGCCGACCGGTTTGCGCTCCAGGATCACGTCCAGGTAGCTCAGCACCTTGGCGTTTTCCACCCCTGGGATGGCCGGCACGCGCGGCGCAATGCCGGTGGCCAGAATGATCTCGTCGTAGCCGCCCTCGACCAGTCCCGCCACGTCGACGCGGGTGTTCAGGCACACCTCGACGTTGGTGGTCTGCAACTTGCGGTTGAAGTAGCGAATGGTCTCAAAGAACTCTTCCTTGCCCGGAACGCGCTTGGCAATGTTGAACTGACCGCCGATCTCACTGGCCGAATCGAACAGCGTCACCTGATGGCCACGCTCGGCGGCCACGGTCGCGGCGGATAAACCGGCCGGACCGGCACCGACCACGGCAATTTTCTTCAGCTGCTGCACCGGCAGATAGTTGAGCTCGGTTTCGTGGCAGGCACGCGGGTTGACCAGGCAACTGGTCAGCTTGCCGCCGAAGGTGTGGTCGAGGCAGGCCTGGTTGCAACCGATGCAGGTGTTGATTTCATCGGCACGGCCTTCAGCGGCCTTGTTGACGAAATCCGGGTCGGCGAGGAACGGCCGCGCCATGGACACCATGTCGGCATCGCCGTCGGCCAGGATCTGCTCGGCCACTTCCGGGGTGTTGATACGATTGGTGGTGATCAGCGGAATATTGACCGAACCCCGCAGCTTGGCCGTGACCTTGCTGAAGGCCGCGCGCGGAACTTTGGTGGCGATGGTCGGAATCCGCGCTTCGTGCCAGCCGATACCGGTGTTGATGATGGTCGCACCGGCCTGCTCGATGGCCTTGGCCAGTTGAACGATCTCTTCCCAGGTGCTGCCGCCTTCGACCAGGTCGAGCATCGACAGGCGGAAAATGATGATGAAGTTCGGACCTACCGCTTCACGCACGCGACGGACGATCTCCACCGGCAGGCGCATGCGGTTTTCGTAGCTGCCGCCCCAGCGGTCGGTACGATGGTTGGTGTGGGCGGCGAGGAACTGGTTAATGAAATAACCTTCGGAGCCCATGATTTCCACGCCGTCGTACTCGGCGGTTTGTGCCAGTACCGAGCAAGTGATGAAATCGCTGATCTGCTTCTCGATGCCTTCCTCATCCAGTTCCTTGGGCTTGAACGGGTTGATCGGCGCCTGGATCGCGCTGGGCGCAACCTGTTTCGGGCTGTAGGCATAACGACCGGCATGGAGGATCTGCATGCAGATCTTGCCGCCCGCGTCATGCACGGCACGGGTAACGATACGGTGCTTGAGCGCCTCTTCTTCGGTCGTCAGCTTGGCCGCGCCGGAATACACGCCACCCTCGTCGTTCGGGCCGATACCGCCGGTGACCATCAGGCCGACACCGCCACGGGCACGCTCGGCGAAGTACGCCGCCATGCGCTCGAAGCCACCCGGTTTCTCTTCAAGGCCAGTGTGCATCGACCCCATCAGGGTGCGATTGCGCAGCGTGGTGAACCCCAGGTCCAGCGGAGCCAGCAGGTGCGGGTATTGAGCGGCGGTCATCGGTAACTCCACATCGAGCGATCACGGAAAGTGCAGGAGCTCTGTGGCCCCCATCAGTCATGTTCGACAGACTAAGAGTCGCGCCGCCATCCCTCAATGACCGTAAATGACAACTTATTGATCGAAATGAGCAGCGACATTGGGCTAAAGGGGATGACACAAAACAAAAACGACCTTGCGGTGCAGGTCCGCATTGAAACCTGCATCCGGAAGGCCGCTTCCTTTCGGGCTCTGGACAAGCCCGCAGGATTTACCCGCAGTATCGGCCTAGCATGTGCTTGCTACTGCCCGCGCAGGCGCAACGTAGTCGTCCTGTTGTTTCGCTCGCTGGGTCAACACCAGCATCGTCAGGAACCCGAGCAAAATCAGTAGCGGATAAGCCATCAACAGTTCGGAAAGGGAATACTTCCAGGCCAAGGGGCGCCCGACTCCCAGCATGGCGGCATACATCCAGGACACTGCCGACAACGACCCGCAGGCCAACGCCAGCATCCGTGCACTGAATCCGAGTTTGAGCAAGGAGCCTGCCTTTTGCAGGGCTGGCAGTACCAGGCGATGCAACAGGACGCCGTTGTAACTGAGCAATGCCACAATAATGACTTTGGCTTGAAGCTTTGGATTCAAAAAGTAATCGGCTCCTTTATCCAGGTAATCAATACCGACGACAGCGACCCCCGTTACCCACAGCGCTATTAGTGCAACGATGACAGACTTCTGAAGACTTTCCATGTGAGCATTATCATGCTCAGTAAATACGTTCCGCTTTAGAAGGTCCTTGACCATCGCAACATCACTGGTCAGCACCAAACCAATGGCCACACAACACGCCACCAAATGTACGTAAATAACGCCCAGACGCAAAAACTCCAGGAATTCCTTATTTTCCAGCAGACTCATAATGGTATTTATCGCCACGGTATTTTCTCCACCTTATTCGAGAGTACGGATCGACCACTTGACAGAATCTTTAATTATTAAAAATCCTGTACGACCTTACTTCTAAAAGATAAGCCAAATCATGGACTCGGCGCTGTCAACCTCATTGACTCACTTGGCGAATCAATGACCGGCTGGTTTATTGCCTCCCTGAGTTTCAGATAAAATCCCCCCATTTGCTTTCACTGCATTTGAGATTCCATTTCCACTTCTTTTTTTGCAATCGCGGAGGCAGGTCATGGCTGACGTGCTCAAGGATCAGAGGCCGCAGACGCTGCAATGTTCATTTTTCGCACAAACCACCGACAAACGGTGCGTAGCGCAAGTTCGTCTGACGCGACAGCAATGAGTCAACTTCCGCGCTATTGCCCACGACAACGGGTCTGCTTGACTAGATGCACTTCGACAATTGCAAATTGGATCCGCTAGTTGTTATACATCTCACAACTCACGCAATAGCGAGCGACTCTCATCCAGAGCAAACTCCAACTGCGGATTTCACGATGATCCAGCCACCCTTTCAGGTAGACGGCAGCGCAGTATTAACTGAAACAAACAGGATGCCAATCAAGTCAGTTAATTATCAGCGAATAAAACTGTGCACGGTCAAACCACATCGAATGGAAAGTACATTGAAACGGCATACATGCCAGTTGTGGTCACGCTCAAAACCCGAAGTAGATAAATGCCGTAGCTGCCACGATACCCCATGCAACCAACGCCATTACCGTTGAATTTTGCGTCGACCAGGATTCGTCCAATCGCTGCAAGCCGAACTTCGAAAATCCGGCCTGGTCATAACAGTAGTGCATGATCGCCCGGTAGGTATATCGCAGACCGACCAACAGAAACAGGGTAATCAGGCCAAGGACAAGTGCATGCCTGAAAGCCGGTTTAACCAATGGCGCAAGGTGATCCTGTTCGCAAGCAACGCTATCGACTTCCACAACGGTTATTCGCTGATAGCCCGCCGAAGACCGCTGTTGGCCAATCTGGATCACCGCCTGTTGCTCCAGATCCAGCGCCTGGTACTTCCAGAGCGTTGATGATCCTTCCCGGCAGTAGGTAAACGCAGCAGGACTTGAGACGGCGATAATACAGGCGTCGTTGATGCCCATTTCCTTGAGCGTTTGCGTGGCTGATCTGGTGAAGTCCAGGTCGAAGAGCGGAGTGACCCCACTGGCAGATGCCGCGACCGAAACCAATAAGCTGCTCAAGAGGCAGATGGCTGAAATGTTCAAGGCCGGGTTTCCTTTTTCCGTTGATTCTTTGATTTCGCAGTTCGGTTCCAACCTGCCTTGATGAGTTCCAGTACGCTGCTGGCACCCCGATAGCTAATGGGCAATCGAATGGAAGGAGAAAGGGAGGGCATCCATTGCCCTCCCCTCCGCTGTCCACGCTCCCTGCGACAGTACTGACCAGGACCTCAAGTGGCCAGAATGAAGTCCGTCTGATCAACGGCCGCGCTGGCGACACCCACAAGGCGGATGGAGTCCGCCCCGATCCCCACCATCGTGTCCGCCCCGTCGGTCGTTATGCTCACGTTGGCCGCGAACGTCGCACTGGTGATCCCCAGCCCCGCGATGTTGAGCACGTCCTGCCCTGCAGCCAGATTGGCTCCGAATCCAAAGATCGCATCGGTGCCGAAACCCGCGGCAGCAAACATGAAGGTATCGTTGCCGGCGGTACCGGTACTCAACAGGTCGTTACCACCACCACCGGTGAGCACGTCGTTACCCGCACCACCCACGATCGTGTTGTTGAGCGCGTTCCCCGTGCCCGCGAAGTTGCCGCTGCCGCCGAAATACAGATTCTCGACGTTGGCACCCAGGGTGTAGCTCGAGAGCGAGGTCCAGACCGTATCGTTACCGGCACCGGCGAGTTCGGTCACCACGTCCCCAGCGGAGGTGACTTCGTAGGTATCGTTGCCAATACCGCCGGCCATCGTATCGTCACCGTTACCGCCAATGAGAATGTCGTTACCCGCAGCACCCACGAGCGTGTTGGCGAGCGCGTTACCGGTGGCCCTGAAATTGCCGCTACCGCCGAAATACAGATTGTCGAGGTTGGCACCCAGGGTGTAGTTCGCGAGCGAGGTCCAGACCGTATCGCCACCGGCACCGGCAAGCTCGGTCACCACATCCCCAACGGAGGTGACTTCGTAGACATCGTTGCCAGCACCGCCGGCCATCGTGTCGTTACCGTTACCGCCGATGAGAATGTCGTTACCCGCACCACCCACGATCGTGTTGGCGAGCGCGTTACCGGTGGCCCTGAAATTGCCGCTACCGCCGAAATACAGATTCTCGAGGTTGGCACCCAGGGTGTAGGTCGCGAGCGAGGTCCAGACGGTATCGATACCGGCACCGGCAAGTTCGGTCACCACATCCCCAACGGAGGTGACCTCGTAGATGTCGTTGCCAAGACCGCCGGCCATCGTATCGTTACCGTTACCACCGATGAGAATGTCGTTACCCGCACCGCCCACGAGCGTGTTGGCGAGCGCGTTACCGGTGGCCCTGAAATTGCCGCTACCGCCGAAATACAGATTCTCGACGTTGGCACCCAGGGTGTAGCTCGCGAGCGAGGTCCAGATCGTGTCGCTGCCGCCACCGGCGAGTTCGGTCACCACGTCCCCGACGGAGGTAACTTCGTAGATATCGTTGCCAATACCGCCGGCCATCGTATCGTTACCGTTACCACCGATGAGAATGTCATTGCCCGCGTCACCATTGATGATGTCGTTGCCACCCTGGCCGTTCATGAAGTCGTTGCCATCACCTCCGCTGGCCACATCATTGCCTGCCGTGCCGATCCATGTGTCGACACCGACGGTACCGGCAAACACAGTACCGACAAGCACCGGGGCCGTGGCGTCGGATGCGATGCTTTCGGCCACACCGAAGTCATCCACGAAACTGACCACCACGCGCACCTGATCGCCGACCTGAGCCTGGCCAAGCATGAACGTGCTACCGGTGGCTCCGGGGATGTTGACGAAGCTGACTCCGTTGGTCTCCTGCCACTGGAAAGTGAACTGCGGATTGCTGAGGCCATCGACGTCGACGAGGGTCGACAGGTTGGCGGTCAGCACTTCGTTCAAAAACGCAAACCCGAGGATGCCCGGCCCGGCGATCGGTGCGTTGTTCGCCGACGAGTCGACGATCTCCAGCGTACCAATGGCATCCTGATACACCGCCCGAACGCGGATGTTCAGACCGGCGACATCGTCCGCCACCATATAGGTGTCGCCGACCGCCCGCGAAGCCTCGCCTGCGGCGATAAAGGTGATGTCCTCAAAGATGCCCGAACCCGGGACGTTTTCGACCTGCCAGTAGTAAGACACGGGCCCGGTAATCGCGCCGGTCACATTGGCCACACCCTGGTTGTTGGCGTCGCGTATCGACTGGCTGCTGACGCGCAGCAACTGGCCGGCGACAGGCGCATCGACACGCGCACCGGTGGTAGCATCGAGGATCGCCAGACGCCCCACAGGAGCGCTGTTCGTGACGGTGCCAACACCGGAGGCCTGCGTCTGGTCAGCGAACTGCAGGCGCTCGATGCCCGTCAGGCGATCGACGCCATCACGCCCTGCAACCAGATCGGTCACGATGACAGCGTTGCCATCGACAGCAACTGTGTACTCCGACGCATTACCGGAGAACACCGCAGTGTCGAAGTTGTCCGTGCCGGTCAGAATCTCCCGCACGATGACCAGTTGGCCCGGGTTGTAGGTACCGTTGAGCATCAACGGTACCAGTGGTTCCATGCTGTTGAACGTGGCGATCTCCGCGCCGCTTCCATCAGCACCCGCCCGTACGCTGATGCGTACGTTCAGCCACTTGTCACCATCGATGATGTCGTTACCACCACGGCCTTCGATGAGGTCGCTGCCGCTGCCACCGAGGATGATGTTGCCACCGTCGTAGAACGTCGCCCCGACAGGCAGCAGACCCGCCAGGCCATTGATCAGGCTGATGTTGGTCAGCACACTGCCGGTTGCACCCGCGGTGGGTAGCGATGTCGCATCTTCGTTATCACCGCGCAGGAAGTCACCGTGGGACGAACCCGACAGCCCTTCCATGATGTCGAAACGCACCAGTGCCGAGGCTCCCGAACCCGGCTGCACAGGCACATCGAAGAAGCGGTCGCTGTAATCGATGGTCACGCCCTGGGCGAGGTCCTTGAAGGTCGCCCAGTCATAGCCCGAGCCACCGATATAGCGGTCACCGAAGCCGAGACTGCCGACCATGATGTCGTCGCCACCTTCGCCGTTGAACTTATCGTTCTCGTTGCCGCCGATGTAGACGTCGTGACCGATCACCGGATCGTTGCCGAGCGGATCGAAGTTGTCGCCAGGCGCACCGTCCGAGGTGCCCTTCTCGATCCAGTCGTCGCCTTCGTTACCCATGTCCTGCTCGTTGGCTTTGCTGCCCAGGATGAAGTCGTTACCCTGGCCACCAATGGCTTCGGAGGCATCCTCACCGGTAATGATGAAGTCGTTGCCGAACCCGCCAATGAGCAGATTGACGCCGTTGCCTCCGTGCAGCACGTCGTTGCCGTCGCCACCCTGGATGTTATCGTCGCCGCCTGTGTCGGTGATGATGTCGTCGCCGGCACCACCGCGCAACTGGTCGTTGCCGTTACCGCCGTCGATGCGATCGTTGCCACCATCACCCCAGAGCGTGTCATCGCCATCGCCCGAGAGGAGGATGTCTGCGTTGTCGGTACCACCCAGTACGATGTGCTCTTCACCTGTGTACTTGACGTAGTTGGTGTCCGCCCCCACGGTCAGCGGGTTGTCGCGGAACACTACCTGCGCGCCGTTCGGACCGAGCGGATCGACGGTGAGCAGACCTTCGTTGAATTGCCTGCCCTGGTCCACTTCCAGGTAGAACGCCGGATCCGAGAACACCAGGCCCGGCAAGTGCGTGGCCGAAGTGTTGGCCATGATCAGCTTGGCGAACGAGTTGCTTTCAAGCTCCGCGTTCATCGACAGGCCAGAGGTACGCTCCAGGTAGTAGAAGCGATCGCCGTCCTGCAGTTTTTCCAGCTGGTTCTCGAACACGAAGTTGAAGGTCGAGCCGAGCATGCCGCCGAACGGAGTTTTCTGTTCGGCAAGGCCGCCGATCCACATATCGATGGCATCGACACCCGTGATCGTGACATTTCTCAGGTCATCGGCAGTGCCCGCGATCCCATCCCTGCCGGGCAGCGTCACGTTGGCAAAGGCACCGGTGCTGTTGAGGAAGTCCAGGCGGTCAGCCGGCGCCCCCACGCCACCAAGGACCAGCGCCAGCGCTGCAGCGCGTTTACCTTCCAGCGTGGTCGCCGCCGTGATCGTGTCATGCGTGCCATAGGCTGCGATGAAGTTGATCAACGACTCCGGATGCTTGAGGTGCTGCACCAGGTCGACCCAGCTGTTGTACGGCTTGAGTTGGGTGTCACCGGTTTGACTGTAGATGTCGCGGCGGAACGCGTTGAGTGAAGGAATCCCCACGTCGCGGCCACGGGCGATGTTGAGCGCCGGCAGGTCGAGCGGCAAGCCGAGCAGGTTACTGCGCAGCGCATCGGTGACGAACTCGTCGATTTCGTTACCGGTTTGCCGAGTCACCCCACGGATGATCGCACTGGTCGCATCCTCTGGCGACACGCCACTGGCGGCGTACGCCAACGGGTTGAGGAACGCCGCGATCAGGCCGGTCTGTTGATTGCCCGCGACATTCGGATTGCCGTCGCCCACCACGTTGAAGTTGATATCGTAACGATCGACGGTCTCGGTCAGCATCGAGTGGCCAAACCGGTACACGGTATGGGCGAACTCGGCGACGATCGAAGGGTCGAGGTCGACGTCATAGACCTGGGTCGGTGCGAAGAACAGGTCGATGTTGGGCTGGATGGTCCGCGCAAACTCCTCGAACACCAGGTGCTGATACTGCATCTCGGTGCCGAACTTGGCAGCCTGGAACAAGCGCTCGCCATTCCACTGCAGCGCATCGAACTCAGCCTGGGTGGTTGGCAATGCGGCCACCGGAGTGAGCAGCCATTCGTTGAGGAAGGCCACGTCACCCGAGTCGAGCACGGTGTCCTTGGTTTGCTGGACCAGGCGGTTGTGCTCGGAGTGGAAGATCGCATGCACCGCGGTCAGGCCGATGTTCTCGTTGACCCGACCGTCGCCGGCGATGTAGTGGGCATCGAGCAGTTCGTTGTCATAGGTCAGGTTGTTGCCGCCTGGGCCAACAGGCTGCGCATTGCCGACATCGGCGTCAGCGTCCGCCTGCAGAACCCCACCGACTACGACCGGCACAGCGTTGTGAGCGATGTCGTTAAGGAAGGCATGGCCGGTGCGCACGGCGTTCACGAGGCTGACCGGACTGGCCGGATTGCCTTCGACAAGCGTAGTGACGTCGTCGGCGGTGCCGGCAATGCCGTCTGCCCCGTTGTTCACCCGAATGACAATCTGCGGGAAGCCGTTCGGCCCTTTGATGAAGTTGCCATAGGCGTCAGTCGCCAGCAGCGGGCCGCTGTCGATATCGGCGTCGGTCAGATTGATACCGAGCACGTCGCGCGCCTGGGCCTTGACCACCTTCCAGGTTGCCATGCCACCGATTTCAACGTCGTCAGCGGTACCAAACGTGCCATCCACCCCCAGGTCACGGTTAGTGATCAACCGGCCTGTCGCGACGGGGCCGTTGGCGGTCAGTTCATATCCGCGCAGGAACACCTGATGCGACGGGTGCGAACTATAGGTCTGGTTCTGGTCCACAAACGGCGAGGTGGTGTTGGTGTGCTCATGGATGTCGTCGGCGGTGCCGAGAATGCCATCCGCCCCTGGCTGGTTGGTCGCGCGGGTCAGGACCATGAAGTTCGTCGGGCTACCTGGGACGAACAGTGGATCATCCGGCTGAAGCGGAATGAAGACAGTGCCCGAACCGCCTTTGGTCACCAGGTCCAGGCCATGATCGAAGAACTGCCCGAAGAAGGTCATCCAGGCGTTGAACGGAGCTGACAGCCCCGCATCCGCCGTGGTGTTCTCGAACAGATATACATCGTGGTCGTCGGCAGTACCGAACTGACCGTCCAGGCCGGGACTGGCGACTATCGATACGCCATCCTTGAGCACGTCGTCATTACCCGCCAGGCCGAAGTTGAGCACACCGTCCAGGCCCGGGTCGAAAGCCGTGGCATAGGCCGCCGGGTTGTTCGCCGTCTGGTCGACGATCAGGTTACTGATGGTGCGCGGCTGCGAGTCAATCACAAGGCCGCTGTTCTGCGTATACGACGTTCCCCCTTCCGCCGGATTGAAGACCGGATCGCTCACGCGCGGGAAGAGGTTGTCGGCGGCACCAAACTCGGTGTGATTGTTGCCGTTGAGGTTCATCAGGTTGTTGTTCGACCCGTCGACCGTACGCAGACCCAACGGTGCGCGGATGTTCGGGATCAGCGAGAGGATGTCCTGACCGGCCGCATCAGCCTCGGCAATCCTGATCTGGTCAAGGATGAAGTTGAGGTCGGAACGGACCATGTGCAGGCCCGCGCCACCCGCAGTGGCATCGACTACCGGTACCGGCGCCGTTGGCGTAACCGGTGCACCGGCGACTACGGCTGTCGTCGGCGTGGAGAACAGGATCTCCGTGGTGCCGTGACCGTCCTGATAAATCGCCTTGACCCGCAACGACAACCCGGCGAGGTCAGGAGTAACCCTGAACGCCGTACCATCGGCGCTTTGGAACGCCAGGTCGCCAGCCGGCAACAGAATGATGTCCTCGAATACGCCAGAGTTTGGATCGGCCTCGAACTGCCAGATGTAGGACACCGAGGAATTGTTGATCAACCCCTGCGGATTACCCGCCGCGACGTTGTCGTCATCGGTCACTCCGGCAACGCTGACAGTCAGTAAATCGCCCACCGTGATCGCGCCGCCGTTGCCATCGGTGAGAGTAGGACTGCCATCCGGTTGAGCATTGAGCCCCTCCACCAGCACTTGCTGGCCATCCGCGAACTGCAGGCGCTCGATGTTCAGCAAGGTATCGGTGCCATCGCGACCTGCGACGCTATCCGCTACTGTCCAGACATCGTCCGTCACATCGTCCGTGCCACGGTCGTCGACCGTCACCGCATAGTCGGCCGCAACCCCGGAGTAAATGGCAGTGTCGAAGGCCGCCCCACCCGTTGAGGTGCCGGGCATGATTTCCCGCACGGCCTTGAGCTGACCAGGGTTATAGGTGCGGTCCAGCATGAACGGGATCATATCGACCATGCTGTCGAAGGAGGCGATCTCGGGGCCGGTATGGTTGACGTCGCCGACGGCATAAACTGCAATCCTGACGTTGATCCATTTGTCGCCGTCGATCAGGTCATCGCCGCCGCGGCCCTCGATCAGGTCGCTGCCATCACCGCCGAGGATGATGTTGCCCGTGGCGAAGCCGGTGACCGGCAATCCGGCATCGGCCAGGAACTGGTCCAGTCCGCGAATCAACGCGACATTGGTCAGCGCACTGCCCGTGGCACCACCGTGGTTGATGATGGTGTCGGCATCGACATCATCGCCTTTGAGCACATCGCCGAAACTCGAACCGGACAAACCTTCGACCTCGGCAAAACGGTCGAGAATCGAGGCCGGCGAGGCGCCGACCGGATTGAACACCCCAGCGTTCTGGTTCGGCGTATTGCCGTGTGGCTGCGCCAGCGCGGCCATGCTCAGGTCTGCGGTCACGCCGACCCGATCATTCTTGTAGCTGACCCAGTCGAAACCGGACATGCCGTCCATCTTGTCCTGGGCATCGCTGCCGATAAAGATGTCATCGCCACCCTCGCCGATCATTTCGTCGAAGCCGCCACCACCAATAAAGATGTCGTTGCCGATCACATCGTCATTGAGCAGCGGCGAGAAGTTATCGCCAGGCGCACCGTCCTGCGTGCCCTTCTCGATCCAGTCGTCACCTTCGTTGCCGGTAGGTGGCAGGTTGGTCTTGGCACCGAGGATGAAGTCGTCGCCCTGACCACCGAAGGTGGTAGTGATGTCTTCGGTGGTGATGATGAAGTCCTGGCCGTCGCCACCCAGGACCAGGTTGCCACCAGCCAGCATGCTGCCGACCACGATCACATCGTTACCGGCATTACCTTCCAGACGGTTGTCGCCGAACGAGTCGCTGATGATGTCATCGCCATCGCCACCCAGTACCGCATCGTTACCCGCACCGCCTTCGAGGCGGTCGTTGCCGGCGTCGCCGTAAATGGTGTCATCGCCTTCACCGGAAATGATGATGTCATTGCCGGCGGTGCCGCCCATGACGATATGGTCTTCACCGGTGTACTGCAGATAATTGGTGTCCGGCCCCACGGTATCGGGGTTGTCGCGAATTACCAGGGACACGACTTCCACGCCGTTGATCATGATGCCGCCGGTCGGATCGGCGCGGCCATCCACGCCAAGGCCGGTGAACTGAGAGGCCTGATTCACTTCGAGGGTGAACGTCGGCGTCAGGAACACGGTGTTCGACAGGTGGGTGACATCGGTGTTGAGCATGATCAGCTTGGCAAAGGAGTTGTTCTCCAACTCGGTGCCGAAGTTCAGGCCCGCGGTACGCGACAGATAGTAGAAGCGGTCGCCGTTCTGCAACGCCTCCATCTGGGTTTCAAACACGAAGTTGAACGTCGAGCCGAGCATGCCGCCGAACGGCATCTTCTGTTCGGCGAGGCCACCGACCCAGAAGTCGATGTCGTCGACGCCCGTGACCGTCACACCGGTCACGTCATCTGCAGTACCCAGTACCCCATCCGCGCCGGCCTGCGTTACGTTGGCATAAGCACCGGTGCTGTTGAGGAAGTCCAGGCGGTCAGCCGGCGAACCCACGCCACCCAATACCAGCGCCAGGGCTGCAGCGCGTTTGTCTGCCAGTGTGAGCGCCGCCGTGATCGTGCTATGCGTACCATAGGCCGCGATGAAGTTTACCAGCGACTCGGGATGCTTGAGACTGTCCGCCAGGTCAGCCCAGCTGATGTACGGCTTGAGTTGGCTGTCGCCGGTGGATGCGTAGAACTCACGGCGCGCTTCATTCAAGGTGGGGATGCCCGTGTCGCGACCACGTGCCAGGTTCAGGGTCGGCAAATCGAGCGGCAGACCGAGCAGATTGTTGCGCAACGCTTCGGTGACGAACTCATCGAGTTCGTTGCCGACCTGCCGGGTCACACCACGAATGATCGCCCCTGCCGCCTGGTCCGCAGTCACCCCGCTGCTGGCAAATGCCAACGGGTTGAGGAAGGCTGCGATCAGACCCAGTTGCGAGTCCGGGTTGGTCGGGTCAGTGAGCAGCGGATTGAACGCAGGGTCGAAGCGATCGACGGTCTCGGTCAACATCGAGTGACCGAAGCGGTACACCACGTGGGCGAACTCGGCGAGGATTGCCGGGTTGATCGAGGTGTCATAGCCGTTGGGCGCAAGGAACTCGTCGACCTGCGGCTGAATGGTCCGCGCGAACTCCTCGAACACCAGGTGCTGGTACTGCATCTCGGTGCCGAACTTGGCGGCCTGGAACAGGCGTTCGCCATCCCACACCAATGCCGCGATCCCGGCAGGTGTAGTCGGTATTGCAGCCACGTCGTCCACCAGCCACTGATTGAGGAAGGCCAGGTCGCCGGAGGCCAGGATAGTGTCCTTCGATTGCTGGACCAGGCGGTTGTGCTCGGAGTGGAACACATGGTGCACGGTGGTCAGGCCAATGTTCTCGTTCGCCCGGCCATCGCCGGCAATGTAGTGGGCGTCGAGCAGTTCGTTGTCATAGGTCAGGTTGTTGCCGCCAGGGCCAACGGGCTGAGCATTGCCGACAGCGATGTCGGCATCCGCCTGCAGAACCCCGCCGACGACGACCGGCGCGGCATTGTGGGCGATATCGTCGAGGAAGCCATGTCCGGTACTCACGGCGTTGGCCAGACTGATCGGAGCTGCCCGGTTGCCTTCGACCAGTTGCGTGACGTCGTCAGCCGTGCCGGCGATGCCGTCGGCGCCGTTGCTGATACGAATCACCACCTGCGGCATGCCGTTCGGCCCGCGGATGAAGTTACCGTACGCATCGGTTGCCAGTAATGGCACGTTGTGCACGTCGGCGTCAGTCAGGTTGATGCCCAGAATGTCACGGGCCTGGGCCTTGACCACTGCCCAGGTCGCCATGCCGCCATTCTCGCCGTCGCCATCATCGGCAGTGCCGAACCGGCCATCCGGGCCAAGGTCACGGTTGGTAATCAAACGCCCTGTCGCAACAGGATCACCGGCCGCATTGACGACGTATTCACGCAGGAACACTTGATGCGAAGGGTGCGAACTGTAGGTCTGGCTCTGGTCGACGAACGGCGAAGTGGTGTTGGTCTGGCCATCATCGGTCGTGCCGACGATTCCGTCCGCGCCTGCGGTACGCACTGCACGTGACAGCACCATGAAGTTGGTCGGGCTGCCCGGTACGAACAACGGATCGTCCGGCTGCAGCGGAATGAACACGACGTCGGTCGCGCTCTTGGTGACCAGGTCGAGACCGTGGTCGAAGAACTGGCCGAAGAAGGTCATCCACGAGTTGAAGCTGGCGGTCAGGCCGACATCCGGCGACACGTTGGGAAAGAAGAACACATCCTTGTCATCGGCCGTGCCGAACACGCCATCGAGCCCGGGGCTGGTGACTATCTGTACGCCGTCCTTGAGTACGTCGTCATTACCTGCCGCGCCGAAGTTGAGTACACCGTCCAGGCCTGGATCGAACGCTGAGGCATAGGCCGCCGGGTTGTTGGCGGTCTGGTCGACGACCAGGTTACTGATAATCCGTGGTTGCGGGTCGATCACCGTCCCTGTTCCGGCGTATTGCGGCGATAGAAAGGAAGGATCGAGCAGGCGCGGGAAGGGATTGTCCGCTGCGCCAAATTCACTCTGGCCGGTGACCAGGTTATTAAAGCTGCCATCGACGGTACGCAGGCCGAACGGCACCTGAGAATTGGGAAGCAAATCAATGAGGTTGGCGCCGTTGGCGTTCGCTTCGGCGATAAAGATTTGCTTGAGGATGAACTCCAGGTCCGACTTGCTGAAATTGGCCATTTTGGATTGCCCTCGATCTGTCTGGGTAAAGGCGCGGGACGAGAAAATCCTCCCGCGCCAAGTCAAGTGCTGGCTTGCGCAGTTTGTTGGTTGTGTTTTTTTGCGAGAGCTGGCGTTACCCGGGACCCGGGATCAGCGCCTGGAATTCGCTATATGAATTGCTCGCCGGGCGTTCAGGCAGAGCGGATTCGAGCCCTGGGCGGGCCATGGAATCTGGAAGTGAAGGCAAACGTTCTGGAAAGCCCCTTCCCTCTGCAAAAGAACGAAATGATCGACATATTTCTGCTCCTCTCGGGAAAATCACCGCGCCTTGCACTGCCAAATCGATGGCAGGCTTCGGGCGGGCGGGCCCCCCGATAACTAAGACTAAAGTTCCATAGCAAATCTTTGTCAATATTACGTCGTTAAAACAGACGACTGGTGGCAGGCATCCCAACTAGCTGTTTTTAAAAGACATATAGAAAGTTGCGTGTTGGTATAGAGCGAAATGTTATTTCGGAGTGTTTAACTGCCACCTACGCTGCTGCATAAGGGAGCAACGCAGCGATTTCGGAAGACTCGCCATCCATAGAGCGACCAGCCTGCGTGTCCATAAGTTGTTTACGGGACTACATTTACTGTTAGCCGCTGCGCCCCAAGGGCAATCGGCTTTTCGCAGTGGGAGGACCAACATGCCCAAGCAGTCGAGCATCCGTTCCGAACTGGCCGACGCGCTCTTTCGCCTGCGCCGCAGTTTTTATTCGCTGGCGGCGTTCAGCGGTGTCATAAACGTCATGATGTTGACGCCAGCTATTTATATGCTGCAGGTCTACGATCGAGCCCTGGTCAGTCGCAACGTCACGACGCTGGCGATGTTGACGGTCCTGGTGGTGGGTCTGTTCCTGCTGATGTCCACGCTGGAAATGGTCCGCACCCGCGTGCTGATCCGGGTCGGCAACTGCCTCGACATGGACCTCAATCGACGCATCTTCACCGCTGCATTCGAGCGCAACCTGAGCCGCGCCGGAGGTAACCCGGCCCAGGCCCTGCAAGACCTCTCCCAGGTCCGTCAGTTCGTCACCGGCAATTCCCTGTTCGCTTTCTTCGATGCACCGTGGACGCCGATCTATCTGCTGGTCGCCTATCTGATCCACCCGATACTCGGACTGATCACGCTGATCGGCTCGCTGATTCTGGTGGCCTTGGCCTGGCTCACCGAGAAGGCGACGCAGAAGCCGCTGGCCGAAGCCAACCAGGCTGCCCTCTCATCCGCCCTGTACGCCAACAACAACCTGCGCAACGCCGAGGTCATAGAGGCCATGGGCATGCTGCCGTCGATCAGCAAGCGCTGGTTCCAAAGCCATTTGCGCATCCTGGAAATGCAGACCCTGGCCTCCGATCGCGCCGCCTTGATCAGCAGCACCGGGCGCTTCGTGCGGATCACTTTGCAGTCGTTGATCCTCGGCGCCGGTGCGCTGCTGGCGATCGAAGGCAAGATCACCCCGGGGATGATGATTGCCTGCTCGATCCTCACCGGCCGCGCACTGGGTCCGGTGGAACAGGTCATCGCGTCGTGGAAGCAATTGCTCGGCTGCCGCACGGCCTGGGGCCGGCTCAACGAGATGCTGCAGGACTATCCGCGCCGGCCACCGAGCATGTCGCTGCAGCGGCCAATGGGCATGCTGGCGGTTGAGAATGTGTATGCCGGCGCCCCGGCTACCAACAATACGATTCTGCGCGGCGTGAGCTTCAGCCTTGTCCCCGGCGAAAGCCTTGGCATTATCGGTCCGTCCGCCTCGGGTAAATCCACCCTCGCCCGCCTGCTGGTCGGCGTCTGGCCGGCGCAGGCCGGCAAGGTGCGCCTGGACGGTGCGGACATATTCAACTGGAACAAGGGTGAACTTGGCCCCTGGCTCGGCTATCTGCCACAGGATGTGGAGTTGTTCGAGGGCAATATCGCCGACAACATTGCGCGCTTTGGCGAAGTGGACAGCGAAGCGGTCATCCGCGCCGCCAAGATCACTGGCGTGCACGAGATGATCCTGCGTTTTCCGCAGGGTTACGACACCCGCCTGGGCACTGATGGCAGCCCGCTATCCGGCGGCCAGAAGCAGCGCATCGCCTTGGCCCGCGCGCTGTATGGCGAGCCCAATCTGATCGTGCTGGACGAGCCGAACGCCAACCTCGACGACGTCGGCGAAAAGGCCTTGGTCGATGCCCTGGCCGAGCTCAAGGGCCGTGGCGCCACCGTCATTCTGATTTCTCACCGTCCCAACGTACTCTGTGCTGTCGATAAGGTGCTGATGCTGCGCGACGGCGGCGTGCAGATGCTCGGCACGCGTGATGAAGTATTCGCAGCGCTGCGCAAGGCCAGTGTGATCCCTGCAGGCGCGTCGACTCCGCTGGCCTCCGTCAAAGCGCGGGAGTGACCGATCATGCAAATGAGCCAACATACCGAGATGATTACAGCCGATTCCAGGAGCGTGGTAGACCTGGACGTCGGCAAGCCCGCGCGGTGGGGCGTGTGGCTGGTGCTTGCCGGCTTCGGCGGCTTCCTCCTGTGGTCATGGCTGGCGCCGCTGGATGCCGGCGTGGTAGCGACAGGCACGGTCAAGGTCACCAGCAATCGCAAAGCCGTGCAGCATCTGAGCGGTGGCACCGTGGAGGCCATTCTCGTTCGCGAAGGCGATCTGGTGACAAAAGGCCAGGAGGTGGTCCGCCTCGACTCGTTGCGTGCCCTTGCCGAACAGGGTGCGGTCAGCGCCCAGTACATCGTCAGCAAGACGGTGGAAAACCGTCTGGAAGCGGAACGTGACGGCCGCGAGGTGGTGAACTTCGATCCTGAATTGCTCAAGCGCTTCAAGGATGACCACCGCCTGGAAGCCGCCATGGACCTGCAACAGCGTCTGCTCGACACCCGGCGCGCCGGTCTCGCCGGCGAGATCAGCATCCTGCAGGAGAACCTGGCGGCGTCGGCCGTGCAGCTCAAGGGCCTGCAGCAGGTCTACAGCGCCCGCGCCTCACAGATCAGTTTCCTCAACCAGGAACTGCAAGGCACCCGCGTGCTGACGGCCGAAGGCTATGTGCCGCGCAACCGCCTGCTTGAGCTGGAACGCAGTAATGCCGACCTCTCCGCCGGCCAGGCCGAGAACCTCAACAACATCGCCCGCGTGCGTAGCCAGACCACCGAAATCAAGCTGCGCATCCTGCAGCGCCAGCACGACTACCTGAAGGAAGTCGAATCGCAGTTGACGGAAACAGCCAAGGAAAACACCACCCTGGCCGACCGCTTGCGCGCGCTCGACTATGAAGTGACCCACACGGTGATTCGATCGCCGATCGATGGCATGGTCCAGGCTTTGAGCATCGCCACCGTCGGCGGGATCATCCAACCCGGCTTCAAGATCATGGAAATCGTTCCGGTCAACGAACCCTTGCAGGTCGACGCGATGATTCCTGTGCAGGCCATCGACAAAATGGTCCCCGGCCTGCCCGTGGACATTTCCTTCCCGGCCTTCAACCATGCCAAGACACCAAACATCCCCGGCCGTGTGATGACCATTTCCGCCGACCGCCTGATGGACGAGGAAAGCAAGCAGCCGTTCTATCTGGCCCAGGTGGAAGTCACCCCCGATGGCATGGGCCTGCTTGGCACCAATCACATTCGCCCCGGAATGCCCGCCAGCGTCACCATCAAGACCGGCGAACGCAATATGTTGAGCTATCTTCTTAAACCAATGCTCGAACGTGTGGACAGCTCATTCAAGGAACAATGAAATGGATCGTCATTGCCTGCTCTTCTGCCTGATGGGGTTGGCCTTGCCGGCCAACGCCATGGACCTCAAGCAAGCCTGGGATCTGTTGCAGTTCCAGGGGCCGATCTACCAGGCCGCCATGCATGAAAAAGAGGCCGGCGGGGAAAACCGCGCCATTGGCACGGCCGGCCTGCTACCGCAGATCAACGCCTCTGCCTACGACAACAAGGTCAATGGCACACAACGCCAGAGTGGCATCGAAAGGGATCTCGACTATGATTCCAAGGGCGCCAACGTGCGCCTGCGCCAGCCGCTGTTCAACAAACAGAAGATGGCCGAGTACCGCCAGGGTCAGCAGCGTGCCGACTACAGCAACGCGGTATTCGATGCCAAAAGCCAGGATGCAGCGGTGCGCTTGGCCGAAAGCTATTTCGACGTGCTCCTGGCCAGCGAAACCATCACCTTGGCCAAGTCCAAGCTGAACGCCTTTGAAGAGCAACTCGCCTCAGCGAAACGGCGCCTGGAACTGGGGGCCGGCACCGTCACCGACGTCGACGAATCGACCGCTCGCCGCGACCTCGCCGAAGCCGAACTGATCGAAGCCCAAGACAACCTGGTCAACGCGCGTCGCAAGCTCGAGGAATACATCGGTGAAACCCCCGAATCCCTGACCACCTTGCGTCCGAGTTTCGATACACCACCGCTGGTACCAAGCAACCTGCAGGACTGGCTGGTCAAAGCCCAGGTCGATAGCCCGTTGCTCCATGCGCGCCGGTACAGCCGCGACCTCGCCGAAGAAGAAGTGAACCGCGCCAGGGCCGGCCATTGGCCAACCCTGGATTTCGTTGCCGGCTACACCGCGGGTGAGAGCCAATCCCTCTCCGAACTGAATCAACGCAACCGCTACGGTTCGATCGGACTGGAAGTCAACATCCCGATATTCGCCGGTGGCGGCGTCAGCGCGTTGACACGCCAGGCCAGTGCCAATAGCGACAAGGCCACGGACGAACTCGACGCTGCGCGACAGGAGGTCATCACCGGAACCACCCGCGAGTATCAAGGCATCCTGAGCGGCGCCAAACGCATTCGTGCGCTGGAGAAGGCCGTGGCATCCAACGAGCGCTCACTGGCATCGTCACGCAAGGGCTTCAAGGAAGGCGGCACCAGCACCAACTCGGATGTCCTCAATGCAGAAGAACTGCTCTTCGTTGCGCGCCACGATCTGTTCGATGCCAAGCTGCGCTATTTGATGTCGCGCCTGCGCCTGGCCTCTTCGGTGGGCAGCCTGGGCGACGACGATATTGACCAGATCAACAACTACCTCGGCCCGGAACTGCTGGTCACCAAATAACGTTCACCTGCCGGCCGGTCGCGCCAAATGATGGCCGACCGGCCCTCTCCTCCCATGATCCCCACCAAGCCATTCATTACCGCGCCTTCGCGCACAAAGGCAGCCTCCAGAGAAATAAACAGTCACCGCTGAAATTTGCCCAATAAGCCCTTGATTCCCTTTATGCTCGATCCCGCTCCAAATCAAAAGCCACGCCCGGCTCCAGGCTGTAAACTGTTTCCCCATGCGCAAATTTTTGTACCTGACATTTTCCATGGCATTGCTCGCCGCCCTCACGACCTACGCGATGTGGGCCGCAGACCGGCCAGTGGGTCATTACCTTTCGGACCTGCGGATCAGCCTGGCTGTCGACCAGGGCACGCCTGCGGACCGAGGCAATCTGTTGGGCATCCAGCCCGAACTGTTTCCTACCGACTATCAAAGCCCCGAGCGTTTGCACCGCAAGCTCGCGGCCTATCTGCAAGCAGCCCGGGACCAGGGTTTGCTGAACGGCAAGACCGTCGTCGTGCTGCCGGAGCACGTCGGTACCTGGCTGATGGTCAGCGGCGAGAAGGATGAGCTGTATCAGGCCAGCACCCTCAAGGAGGCCATGAACTGGCTGGCGGTGAGCAATCCCCTGAAGTTCGCCAAGGCGTGGATCAACGCCGAGGGCGGCAATCGTCTGGACGATGCCCACCTGCGCATGAAAGCCAAGGCAATGGCCAGGGACTACCAGGCATTGTTCGGAGGGCTGGCCAGGGAATTCCACGTGACGCTGGTGGCGGGCTCCATCGTGCTGCCCGAACCGAGCATCATCGACGGCACCTTGAAAATCGGCCGCGGCGCGCTGTACAACAGCAGCGTGGTGTTCAACAGCGATGGCCTGCCGATCGGCCAGCCCCAGCGCCAGATACACCCGTTCTTCGCGCAACAAAACGGGATCAAGGCGAACGGCGAGCACTCGCTCAATGTCGTCGATACCCCCGCGGGAAGGCTGGGCGTATTGATCGGCCACGACAGCTGGTACCCGGACAACTACCTCAAGCTCAACGACCAGAGCGTACAGTTGGTTGCGGTACCGGCCTTTGTTGCCGGCCGTGGCACCTGGGATCAACCGTGGCGCGGCTACAGGGGTTCTTCGGCACCGGCGTCGGTCAACTTGAAGCCTGGAGAAGTCAGTGAAGGTCAGGCCTGGCAGCGCCTGACCCTCACGACCCGGATGCCGGCCAGTCAGGCCGTCGCTGGCATGAGTGTGTTCCTGCGGGGGCAGTTCTGGGACCAGGGCAGCGCCGGGCATAGCTTCCTCAGCAGCAACGGCCAGCACTTTGCCGATGGCAACACCCAGGGTGCGCGCTTGCTGAACCTCTGGTTGTAAGCCATGAATCCACAGCCGATGCGTCTTGGCGATCTGTCGGTGGGCTTTGTTCATAGCCTGGCCGATGCCGTGCGCAGTCATGGCGTCGATCCGCAGCCACTGCTCGATCAATACGGTCTCGATGCCGCACGCCTGAGCGAAGCCGGTGCCCGGTTATCGATACCGCGCTACATGCGCCTGGGCCACAGCGCCATTCAACTGACCGACAACCCGGCCCTTGGCTTGCGCATGGGTCAGCTCAGTCGCCTGAGCCAGGCAGGCCTCGCAGGGGTCACCGCCGCCCAGGCGCCGACCGTACGAGAAGCCGCGCGCTGCCTGATTCGATTCGAAGCCTTGTACGGCTCCAATTATCGGGGTCAATCAAGCTTTCACGAAGACGCCCAGGGCGCCTGGCTGCGCTTCTATTCGATCAGCCCCTACAACGCCTATAACCGCTTTGTGGTGGATTCGATCATCGCCGGATGGTTGCAGCAATTATCCAGTGTCAGCCCTGCCCCGCTGCACGCCGAACGCATCGAGATCGAATTCGAGGAGCCCGGTTACCGTGCGGCCTATGACGTGTTGGGTGATTGTCCGATTCAGTTTGGCGGCGAGCGCAATCAACTGCGCTTGAGCCTGACAAGTCTCGCCCAGCGCAACCCCGAGCATTGCCCGAGTACCTGGCGGCATTTGCTGCAACTGTGCGAGCGGGAACTGGAACAACTCACACGCACCCGTAGCCTGCGTGAACGCATCATCGCGCTGCTGGGACCCTTGCTCAATGGTGGCCGAGAGCCCGACCTGCAGGAGGTGGCGGCACGCCTGAAGCTCCCCACCTGGACCTTGCGCCGCAAGCTCGCCGATGAGGGCACACAATTTCGTGCGATTCTCAACGACACCCGTCGCGACCTGGCCATGACTTACATACGTGACACCGAACTGGCGTTCGGAGAGATCGCCTACCTGCTGGGTTTTGCCTCAGCAGAAGCGTTTCAACGGGCATTCAAACGCTGGAACGGGCAGACACCCGGCGAATTTCGCCGCAGCCATCGCCAATCCACCTGATGCCTACAACTCGGTAGCGTCTTCCGCCGGCTCCAGTGGATCCAGTTCAAATGCCTGGTACTCGAGCAGCTCTTCTTGATAATCGTCCATTTTTGAATCCCCCAACCCATACTGAAAAAACGTCTGAATTAATGACCAGTTCCCTGAGCATAAAGTGCCCGCGTGAAAGAAAAGTGACGCGGACACGACACTCTGTCGCTACTGAATAAAACGTAGCATCTGGTCAGGAATTTATCATTGGTTTTTTAGCGCAAGGCCGCAGAACAGCGGACCTTGTTGATGAGGGTCAATCTTTTGGCTGGCCACGGGACCGGGTCATCCGACCCGATCCCGTGACGTCTCCATCACTGGCCGGAGGCAGGCATCGCCGGGATGGGTTCGCTCGGCGGTGGCAAGTCACTCGGGTTCGACGGTGGCGTGACGACTTCCTGGAGCGATGCAGGCTCTACACGCTCGGTCGGCGTGATCGGCGCCGTTTCAGGAGGCGGGGCAACAGGCTCGGAGGTCGCTGGAACCGCTTCAACGGGTGCAGGTACAGGTGCAGCAGGCTCTACAGCGGGAGTCGCTGTCGGAGCAGGTGCCAGCGGTGCCGGTGCTGCCTTGGCTTCAGGCATGCCCAGATCCGTTTTCGGCTTTTCGGGGATGTGCGCAGCCTTTTTCGCTTCCGGCGGCAGGAACAACTCGACCAGCGCAAAGAAACGTTCGTAGAACTTGGCAGACGATACGGTTTCGCTGGCGACCTTGACCATCGAGTCATCGGAGGAGCCGATCGGCATCGACACCGAGCCCAACACACCCACACCGAGACTGGCGGAGTTGTTGGTCTTCTTCAACGCATAACGATCCTGCAGGGCATTGGCGAATACGGTCGCGTGGTGCCCTTCGCTGCCGTCATCGGCGCAGACCACACTGAAGCTGATCTCCATGTGATTCTCGCCGGTCTGCTGGAAGCTCTTGTGACCGCTGACCAGCTTCGGATCGTTGCTGGTGATGATGTAACCCTGGCTGAGCAAGGCGCGACGGGCGGCTTCACAGCTCTGGGTATCGGTGACCGGATAGTTTCGGGAAAAGGTACCGGAGTCGTCGAAATTCTCATGCTCATAGATGGCAGGCTTGTTCGATGAACAACCAGCCGCAGTGGCAAGCACGGCTGCCAGCCCGACAACCCGCATGGGAAGTGATTTAAACATTGAACATCCTGAGGAAAACGGTTCGGGGCGTATTGTGCAACAGATCGATGCTTAGCGGAGCATCGATCGTGTCTTAAAACGGTTACAGGCTGATTGACCCCGGTTTTGCCCAAAAGTCACCGCGGCAATTGACGTACGGCCAAACAAAAAGACCCCGGCCTTTCGGCCGGGGTCTACTGTGCAGCGCTAAACCTGGTCAGACATCAGTAACGCTTGATCTCCGCCTGGCTTTCCAGCTGCTTGCGATAGGCCGCGAAGTCTTGCTGGCCGATGCGCGAAGCGAGGTAGCGACGATACTGTGCTTTCTCTTCTTCAGTCGGCGCCGCGGCTTCGTTCACGCCATTGAGGCGCACGATCATCAGGCTGCCATCAGCCAGCGTCACGCTGGTGAAGGTCGGCTTGTCCCTGGCCGCAGGCTTCGCCATGCGGAACAGCGCTTGCAGCACCGCTGGGTCGACACCTTCCTGAGCGCGAGTCGCCGCTTCGGTGACTTTCCATGTCTGGCCGTCGATCGCCTGATCCAGCGGGGTCTTGCCGTCGCGCAGGCTGGCAATCAGGGCGTCAGCCTTGGTCTTGGCATCGGCGCTGGCGTGCTCCTTGGTCAATTGCACACGGATCGCGGCAGAAACGCTTTCCAGCGGCAATTGCGAAGGCTTCAGGTGCTCCTTGGCACGCAACACGACCACGGTTTCCGGATCGAGCTCGATGGCGGTGCTGTTCGCGCCCTCATCCAGGACTTCCGGGCTGAACGCAGCCGTGATCACGGCACGGTTGGCGGCAATACCCTCACCGCCTTCACGGCCGAACGGCTTGGACGTGTGGACGGTCAGTTTCAGGTCCTGCGCCGGCTGAGCCAGATCGGAGGCTTCGAACGCGGCATCCTCCAGCTGCTTGCTCGCCTCGACGAAACGTTGCTCGACCTGCTGGATTTTCAGACCATGGGTCAGCTTGTCTTTCAGGCTGGCGAATGTCGGCACTTCAGGCGCTTCCACGCCCAACAGCTTGATCAGGTGGTACCCGAAATCGGTGCGAACCGGACCCGAGACTTGATCCTTGGCCAACGAATACAGGGCTTTTTCGAACGCTGGGTCGTAGACGCCAGGGCCGGCATAACCCAGGTCACCGCCGTTGTTCGCCGAACCAGGGTCCTGGGAGAATTCCTTGGCCAGCGCCTCGAATTTCTCGCCCTTGGCCAGACGGGCCTGGATCTCTTCGATCTTCGCCTTGGCTTGCGCCTCGGTGGTCTTGTCGTTCACTTCAATCAGAATGTGCGCCGCCTGGCGTTGCTCGGACAGGTTCGCGATTTCTTTCTGATAGGCCGCCTGCAGGTCTTCGTCATTGACGCTGACCTGATCGAAGAAGGAAGCCTTCTTCAGCTCGAGGTAATCGATGACCACCTGATCCGGCGTCATGAATTCCTTGGCGTGGTCGTCGTAGTAAGCCTTGACCTCATCGTCGGTCAGCTTCACCGCTGCCGGGTCGGTCTTGATGTTCAGGGAGGCAAAATCGCGGGTCTGTTTTTCCAGACGGGCAAACGCCAGAACCTGTGTATCGGTCACGAAACCGCTACCGGCCAGACCGGCACGCAGTTGCCCGATCAGCATTTCCTGAGCCATCAGCTGACGGAATTGCATGCGGGAGTAGCCGAGTTGGCGAATCACCTGGTCGAAACGCTCGGAACTGAACTTGCCATCCACCTGAAAATCAGGCGTTTGCAGGATGACCTGATCCAGAGCCGCTTCGGAAAAAGCGAATTTCGAACTTTCTGCGCCTTGCAGCAGCAGCTTGCGATCGATCAGGCCCTTGAGAGCCGATTCGCGCAGCATTTTTTCATCCAGCAAGGAAGCATCGAAATCCTTGCCCAGCTGTTGCATGAGCTGGCGGCGTTGCATATCCACCGCCTGGCTCAGCTCGTTCTGGCTGATTTCTTCACCATTGACCTTCGCCGCTTCATTCTTGCTCGTCGTGGCCTGAAAAATGGCGTCGAAACCAGTCAAGGCCATCAGTGCAACGATGACCCCGATAATAGTCTTGGCAATCCAGCCTTGTGAATTGTCCCTGATATTCTGCAGCATGCGTCCCCCAGAAACGGTTGAACTTCAAAATTAGGCAACCGTGGAGCGTGGGTAGAGTCCGGATAGAAGAAAGGCGCATCCGAGGATGCGCCTTCTCGTAACTGGCGGAGCGGATCGAGGGCTCGAACTGGCGGCCCTCGGTGTCTTGAACCGGCGACCTGCTGTCAGGACTGCCGCTCCGCTGCCAAGTCAGGCATGACCCCGACCCGGATGGGTAAAAACCTGAATCGAACTTAGTTGACAGCTTCTTTCAGTGCTTTACCGGCTTTGAAACCTGGTTTTTTGGCTGCTGCGATTTCCAGCGTCTTACCGGTCTGTGGGTTACGACCAATGCGAGCCGGACGATCAGTGACGGAGAAGGTACCGAAACCAACCAGAACAACAGAGTCGCCAGCCTTGAGAGCGCCAGTGACGGATTCGATTACAGCGTCCAGCGCACGGCCAGCAGCAGCTTTCGGGATATCAGCGGATGCAGCGATAGCATCAATCAGTTCCGACTTGTTCACTCTAAGTCCCCTTATATCTATTTGAGTATGATTCTAAGTTTTTTTGGTGAAAGCAAAAACGAGTGCTGAATGGCCTACAGACACTTAAGAGCCGCTTTATAACAAGGGCTCTAAAAAGCTGTCAAGAAAGCCCCCCAGGCAAATACGTACTAATGCGTGCTAATTCTTTCCTTAGAATCTGCGTCACGTTTCTCATCCTTCGCGACTATCTCCGGAGCCACGTCCGGCAAGGGCTCCGGCGCGTATTGCAACGCAATTTGCAGGACCTCGTCAATCCATTTAACCGGTTTAATCTGTAGATCCTGCTTGATATTGTCCGGAATCTCTTTGAGATCGCGCACATTCTCTTCAGGAATGATCACGGTCTTGATTCCGCCCCGATGGGCAGCCAGCAGTTTTTCTTTCAAGCCACCAATGGCCAGGACCTGACCACGCAGCGTGATTTCGCCGGTCATGGCGACATCCGCGCGTACCGGAATGCCGGTCAATGCCGATACCAGGGCCGTGCACATGCCCACGCCGGCGCTAGGGCCGTCCTTGGGAGTCGCCCCTTCCGGCATATGGATGTGCGTGTCGCGCTTCTCATGGAAGTCCAGAGGGATCCCCAGGCTCTTCGCCCGACTGCGGACAACGGTCAAGGCCGCGGTGATCGATTCGACCATCACGTCACCCAGGGAACCGGTCTTGATCAACTGGCCCTTGCCCGGTACGACGGCCGCTTCGATGGTCAGCAGTTCGCCGCCCACTTGAGTCCACGCCAGGCCGGTCACCTGACCGATCTGATCCTGCTGCTCGGCCAGGCCGTAGCGGAATTTGCGCACGCCCAGGAAGTGCTCCAGCATGTCTGCGGAGACCTTCACCGAGAAGCGTTTTTCCAGTGCATGCTCCTTGACGGCCTTGCGGCAGACCTTGGCAATCTGGCGCTCCAGCCCACGCACACCGGCTTCACGGGTGTAGTAGCGGATGATGTCGCGGATCGCTTCTGCGTCAAACTCCAGCTCGCCTTTCTTCAGGCCGTTGGCAGTGATCTGCTTCGGCGAAAGGTATTTGACGGCGATGTTGATCTTCTCGTCTTCGGTGTAGCCCGGCAGACGGATCACCTCCATCCGGTCCAGCAACGCCGGCGGGATGTTCATCGAGTTCGAGGTGCACAGGAACATCACATCGGAAAGGTCGTAATCGACTTCCAGATAGTGATCGTTGAAGTTGTGGTTCTGCTCGGGATCGAGCACTTCCAGCAACGCCGATGCCGGATCGCCACGCATGTCGCTGCCCATCTTGTCGATTTCGTCGAGCAGGAACAGCGGGTTGCGGACGCCCACTTTTGTCATCTTTTGAATCAATCTTCCTGGCATCGAACCGATGTAAGTACGGCGATGGCCACGAATTTCCGCCTCGTCACGTACACCGCCCAGGGCCATGCGCACGAATTTGCGGTTGGTGGCGTGAGCAATCGACTCCGCCAGGGACGTTTTACCCACCCCCGGAGGACCGACCAGGCACAACACCGGACCACGAATCTTCTTCACGCGCTTTTGCACGGCGAGGTATTCGAGGATGCGTTCCTTGACCTCTTCCAGGCCGTAGTGGTCGGCGTCCAGAATGTCTTCTGCACGCGCCAGGTCCAGGCGCACCTTGCTCTGAGCCTTCCACGGCACTTGAACCAGCCAGTCGATGTACGAGCGCACCACGGTCGCTTCCGCGGACATCGGCGACATCTGCTTGAGCTTGTTCAGCTCGGCCGTCGCCTTGGCCAGCGCGTCTTTCGGCAGACCGGCGGCATCGATACGCTTTTTCAGCTCTTCGACTTCGTTGTGACCTTCGTCGCTGTCGCCGAGCTCTTTCTGAATGGCCTTCATCTGCTCATTCAGGTAGTACTCGCGCTGACTGCGCTCCATTTGTTTTTTGACGCGGCCGCGAATGCGTTTTTCGACTTGCAGCAGATCGATCTCGGCATCCAGCAACGCCAGGACGTGCTCGACCCGGGCCGACAAATCGATGATTTCGAGGATTTCCTGCTTCTGTTCGATTTTCAGCGCCATGTGCGCGGCCATGGTGTCTACCAGGCGGCCTGGCTCATCGATGCTGTTGAGCGACGACAGGACTTCAGCCGGGACTTTCTTGCCCAACTGCACATATTGCTCGAACTGGGACAGCAGGCTGCGAACGAACACTTCCGACTCGCGCTCTGGTGCTTCAACTTCGTCGATCAGGGAGACTTCGGCGCGGCAGTGGCCGTCCACTTCGCTGAAGCGCTCAACGGCGCCCCGCTGCTCGCCTTCGACCAGAACCTTGACCGTTCCGTCAGGCAGTTTCAGCAGTTGCAGAACAGTGGCAATCGTACCAACGCGGTACAGAGCCTCTTCACCGGGGTCGTCGTCAGCCGGGTTTCTCTGGGCCAGCAGAAGAATCTGCTTGTCACCCGTCATCGCAGCTTCGAGGGCTTCGATGGATTTCTCGCGCCCCACGAACAGCGGGATAACCATGTGCGGATAAACCACGACATCACGCAATGGCAGGAGAGGCAATTCGATGGTTGTCTTCATGATTTCGCCTCTACGGCGGCCATAAGGCCGGAAACAGATGGAAGTAAGCTTGAAACCAAGATGGGGGCTAGTTTGGAAAAAAACAAGCGGATAAAAGCAGTAAAAGATCTCAGCCCGAAGAAGCTTGAGAAAATGGCTGGCTGTCAGGCCGCCTTCGCTGCGGTGCGGCGATCCGACAAGCCGGCCCCAAATAGCAAAGGGGCCCGAAGGCCCCTTCTTTGTACCGGCTGCGTGACGCTTAAGCGTCTGGCGCGGCCTTGGCGGTCGGCTCACTGTTCTCGTAGATATACAGTGGCTTGGACTTGCCTTCTATCACGCTTTCATCGATCACTACTTTGCTCACCTCTGATTGCGAGGGGATTTCATACATAGTGTCGAGCAATACACCTTCGAGAATCGAACGCAGGCCACGGGCACCGGTTTTACGCTCCAGGGCACGCTTGGCGACCGATTTCAGAGCGTCGGTCCGGAATTCCAGATCCACGCCTTCCATCTCGAACAACTTGGCATACTGCTTGGTCAGAGCATTTTTCGGCTCGGTGAGGATCTGCATCAACGCAGCCTCGTCGAGCTCGTCCAGCGTGGCAAGTACCGGCAGACGACCGACGAACTCCGGGATCAGACCGAACTTGACCAGATCGTCAGGCTCGACTTCACGCAGGGACTCACCGACTTTCTTGCCTTCTTCCTTGCTGCGCACTTCCGCATTGAAACCGATGCCACCCTTGGTGGAACGGTTTTGAATGACCTTCTCAAGACCAGAGAACGCGCCACCGCAGATGAACAGGATGTTACGGGTGTCGACCTGCAGGAATTCCTGCTGCGGATGCTTGCGACCACCTTGTGGCGGAACGGAAGCGACCGTGCCTTCGATCAACTTGAGCAGGGCCTGCTGCACGCCTTCACCGGAAACGTCCCGGGTGATCGACGGGTTGTCAGACTTGCGCGAAATCTTGTCGATCTCATCGATGTAGACAATGCCCATCTGGGCTTTTTCCACGTCGTAATCGCACTTCTGCAACAGCTTCTGAATGATGTTCTCGACATCTTCACCCACGTAACCCGCCTCGGTGAGGGTGGTTGCGTCGGCGATGGTGAACGGAACGTTCAGCAAACGGGCCAGTGTTTCGGCAAGCAGGGTCTTACCCGAGCCTGTCGGGCCGATCAGCAGGATGTTGCTCTTGCCGAGTTCGACGTCGTCATTCTTCTTGTCACGCTGATTCAGGCGCTTGTAGTGGTTGTACACCGCTACGGCCAGAACCTTTTTCGCACGCTCCTGACCAATCACATACTGATCAAGGATGCCGCTGATTTCTTTAGGCGAAGGCAATTTATGCGCGCTGCTTTCGGCCTGTGCTTCCTGCACCTCCTCGCGGATGATGTCGTTGCACAGGTCGACGCACTCGTCGCAGATAAAGACCGAGGGGCCGGCAATCAATTTGCGTACTTCATGCTGGCTTTTGCCACAGAAGGAGCAATAGAGCAGCTTGCCGTTGTCCTCGCCGTTGCGGGTGTCAGTCATTCGTTCGATCCAAATCCGATAGGCTTGCAACACAAGATGAAGGCTATTGCGGGCTTTTTCAAGCCCGCAGGTGTCGGACCCGCCGACCAACCTTATTTTGAGCTGCTTATTTTAAGCAGGACGCTGGCTGATCACTTCATCGATCAACCCGTACTCACGCGCGGCTTCCGCACTCATGAAATTGTCGCGATTGGTATCGCGCTCGATTTCTTCGAGAGTGCGCCCGCTATGCTGGGCCATCAGCGTGTTGAGACGCTCGCGAATGAAGAGGATTTCCTTGGCATGGATTTCGATATCCGACGCCTGGCCCTGGAAACCGCCCAGTGGCTGGTGAATCATCACACGCGAGTTCGGCAGGCAGTAACGCTTGCCGGGAGCACCGGCCGTCAGCAGGAACGCACCCATGCTGCACGCCTGACCGATACAGGTGGTCGCCACGTTGGGTTTGATGAACTGCATGGTGTCATAGATCGACATGCCCGCCGTCACCGAACCGCCCGGGGAGTTGATATAGAGATGGATGTCCTTGTCCGGGTTTTCCGCTTCAAGGAACAGCAGTTGCGCACAGATCAGGTTGGCCATGTAGTCCTCTACCGGACCAACCAGAAAGATCACCCGCTCCTTGAGGAGACGCGAGTAGATGTCGTAGGCGCGCTCGCCACGAGCGGACTGCTCGACAACCATCGGGACCAGGCCGCCTGCGGCCTGGATATCAGAGTTCTGCTGAATATACGAATTACGGAACATGCTCTGCAGTCACTCCCAAATAGTTATGTCTTGAATACGCATAAGCCAGCTCGAAGGCTGGCTTATGGTGTTTGCTTCTTACCGCAAAAGTGATCAGTCGGCTTGTGGTGCTTCTACCGGCTTGACTGCTTCTTCGTAAGAGACCGATTTGTCGGTCACGCTAGCTTTCTGCAGAACAGTATCCACAACTTGCTCTTCCAGCACAACCGAGCGAACTTCGTTCAGTTGCTGGTCGTTCTTGTAGTACCAGGACACAACTTGCTCAGGCTCCTGGTAGGCCGAAGCCATTTCCTGAATCATCTCGCGAACGCGGGTTTCGTCAGGCTTGAGGTCGAATTGCTTGACCACTTCAGCCACGATCAGGCCCAGCACTACACGGCGCTTGGCTTGTTCTTCGAACAGCTCGGCCGGCAGTTGGTCTGGCTTGATGTTGCCGCCGAACTGCTGGACAGCCTGCACGCGCAGACGGTCAACTTCGTTGGACAGCAGAGCCTTTGGCACTTCGATCGGGTTGGTGGCCAGCAGACCGTCCATTACCTGATTCTTGACCTTGGATTTGATCGCCTGACGCAGCTCACGCTCCATGTTCTTGCGAACTTCGGCGCGGAAGCCTTCCAGACCGGTTTCCTTGATGCCGAATTGAGCGAAGAACTCCTCGGTCAGTTCTGGCAGCTTTGGCTCGGAAACGGTGTTGACGGTCACGGTGAACTCGGCGGTTTTGCCAGCCAGGTCCAGATTCTGATAGTCCTCTGGGAAAGTCAGGTTCAGAACGCGCTCTTCACCGGCTTTTGCACCAACCAGGCCATCTTCGAAACCAGGGATCATGCGGCCGGAACCCAGAACCAGCTGAGTACCCTTGGCGGAACCGCCAGCGAACACTTCACCGTCGACCTTGCCGACGAAATCGATGTTCAGCTGGTCTTCGTTTTGAGCGGCGCGATCGGCCACTTCGAAACGGGTGTTCTGCTTGCGCAGGATGTCCAGCATCTTGTCCAGATCGGCATCAGACACATCAGCGCTCAGACGCTCTACGGCGATACCTTCGAAACCGGCAACGGTGAACTCAGGGAACACTTCGAATACGGCTACGTATTCCAGGTCCTTGCCTGCTTCCAGGGATTTTGGTTCGATCGAAGGCTGACCAGCCGGGTTCAGCTTCTGCTCAACCACAGCTTCGTAGAAGGAAGACTGGATCACGTCGCCTACAGCTTCCTGGCGAGCGTCAGCACCGAAACGGCGCTTGATTTCGCTCATTGGCACTTTGCCTGGACGGAAGCCAGCAATCTTGGCCTTTTGGGCGGTCTGCTGCAGACGCTTGTTGACCTGGCTCTCGATGCGCTCAGCCGGCACGGTGACGCTCATGCGGCGCTCAAGAGCAGTAGTATTTTCAACAGAAACTTGCATGGATATTCCTCGTTGCACAGACGTTAGCCGGCCGTTTCCGACCCCAGAATCAAGGGCATGCATTCTAGTGGGTCAAACTCAAGAAGTCACCCTACTGAAAACGGGTAAAAACGCAGCAGGCAATTTATAGGTGCGAATGCACGAATGCACCTCGCCCCGATGGCAAATACAACCAATCACGCCAGGGCTCTGCGCCAACCTTTCCATATATAGAGAAGGCAGCCAATCATCTCCCTGACAGCCGATCTCGCAAGCAAGGCCGGCGGGCAGGACTGCATCATCGAGAAACATAAATACGACGAAACGCCCCGCCCCTGCGACCCGGAACCTGCGGCCGCCGAAACAAAAAAGGCGCCAGACTTTTCAATCTGGCGCCTTTCGAAATATGGGGTGGACGATGGGGATCGAACCCACGACAACGGGAGTCACAATCCCGTGCTCTACCAACTGAGCTACGCCCACCATATTGCCTGTTAAAGAAGCCAAACAACTTCTTTATCAAGCTCCAGCCAGACCAACGGCCTGAGTGAAGCTTTAATTGGTGCGGATGAAGAGACTCGAACTCTTACGCCTCGCGGCGCTGGAACCTAAATCCAGTGTGTCTACCAATTCCACCACATCCGCGGGGTGAAGCCTTTAAAGCAAAGGCGCCAGACTGTTAATCTGGCGCCTTTCGAAATATGGGGTGGACGATGGGGATCGAACCCACGACAACGGGAGTCACAATCCCGTGCTCTTACCAACTGAGCTACGCCCACCATATCGCGTTACTTGTGCCAAAGCTGCCTAATGGCGCACCCGGCAGGACTCGAACCTGCGACCATCCGCTTAGAAGGCGGATGCTCTATCCAGCTGAGCTACGGGCGCCTTGTTAGCTGTAACCTTGGAGGACTACAAACTAAGTGCTTTCCAGTCTCGCAGAATCGTAATCCCGCTCAACCTTCCTAACCAGTGCTAGGCTGTGCCCGACAAGTGCGACGAATAGTATAGAGCCACCCGAAGGTCGTCAAATCCTTTTTAAAAAAAATTCATTTAATTAAAGGAGTTAGGGGAATTTGCAGACCAAGCGCCTTTGCCCTCACCGCATGACATGCGAGAATGCGTTCTCTTTTTTTCCCCTCTCGATGGTTAATCACGCGCAATGACTGCACAACTAATCGACGGCAAATCGATCGCCGCCAGCCTGCGCCAGCAGATCGCCCAACGTGTCACCGAGCGTCGCCAGCAAGGCCTACGCACGCCCGGCCTTGCGGTGATCCTGGTCGGCAGCGATCCTGCCTCTCAGGTTTATGTCTCGCACAAGCGTAAAGACTGTGAAGAGGTCGGCTTTCTATCCCAAGCCTATGACCTGCCTTCCGAAACCACTCAAGAAGCGCTGACCGAGCTGATCGATCGCCTGAACGACGATCCTGCAATCGACGGCGTCCTGCTTCAGCTTCCGCTTCCCGAACACCTGGACGCCTCCAGGCTGCTGGAACGCATTCGTCCGGATAAAGACGTCGACGGTTTCCATCCTTATAACGTCGGTCGCCTGGCCCAGCGTATCCCGCTGCTGCGCCCATGCACCCCCAAAGGCATCATGACCCTGCTGGAAAGCACCGGTGTCGACCTTTACGGGATGAATGCCGTGGTTGTCGGCGCGTCCAATATCGTTGGCCGCCCGATGGCCATGGAATTGCTGCTGGCCGGTTGCACCGTGACGGTCACCCACCGCTTTACCAAGGACCTGGCCGGCCATGTCGGCCGCGCGGACCTGGTCGTCGTTGCCGCCGGCAAGCCGGGTCTGGTCAAGGGCGAATGGATCAAGGAAGGCGCGATCGTGATCGATGTCGGCATCAACCGTCAGGAAGACGGCAAGCTAGTGGGCGACGTGATCTACGAAACCGCCCTGCCCCGCGCCGGCTGGATCACTCCGGTACCAGGCGGCGTAGGCCCGATGACCCGTGCCTGCCTGCTGGAAAACACCCTGTATGCCGCCGAAACCCTGCATAGCTGAGTTTCAACGCAAACGCTGACAGCGTGACAAGGAACCCCGCCTAGGCTAATGCCGATCAGTAAGGCGAACCCGGACGCTACGCCTTCCTTGTAGCAGCTGCCGAAGGCTGCGTCCGGCTGCGCAGCAGTCGTAAATCCGGCTTGCACGACCTCTCTGACGTACCGCGAACCCTGATTTTACGACTGCTGCGCACTCGAACGCAGGCTTCGCCAGCTGCTACAGAGATTGCGTTCAAACGAAAGAAACCGGCCACCTGGGCTAATGCCGATCAGTTAGGCGAACCCAGACGTCACGCCTTCCTTGTAGCAGCTGCCGAAGGCTGCGTCCGGCTGCGCAGCAGTCGTAAATCCGGCTTGCACGATCTCTCTGACGTACCGCGAACTCTGATTTTACGACTGCTGTGCAGCCGGACGCAGGCTACGCCAGCTGCTACAGATTGCGTTATGGCTTAACTGATCGGCATTACCCGCCTTGGCGGGTTTTTTTTGCCTGCGAAAAACGTCGACCACCCGACGAAAAATGACTTTTTTTTCATGTTTCTCAGGACTTTCACCCGTTGCTTGAACAACCATCGACAGTTATTCAGCCATACTCCAGAATGTCGCGTTTTTTACGAAATAGCCCGTTACAAAACGGCTTATCAACACCTTACGAGTCTGCCAGCGTGAAAATCCGTCTTTCCATCCTGAGCCTATTTTTTGCAGTTACAGGGACTTTCATCACGCCAATCGCCAGCGCTGGCGAAACCACAGCCGCGCCTCGGGATACCTCGCAACTCAAGCTCGCTTCCGGCAGCTCTTTACTGCTGGATATGCAGACCAACAAAGTCATCTATGCCAGCAATCCGGACGTTGTCGTCCCCATCGCGTCCGTCAGCAAACTGATGACCGGCCTGGTCGTGGTTGAAGCCCGGCAAAACATGGATGAATACATCAACATCAACATCAGCGACACACCGGAAATGAAAGGTGTGTACTCCCGGGTCAAGCTCAAGAGCGAACTGCCGCGCCGGGAAATGCTGCTGATTGCCCTGATGTCATCTGAAAACCGGGCCGCTGCAAGCCTGGCCCACCACTATCCGGGTGGCTATGCCGCGTTTATCGCTGCAATGAACGCCAAGGCCCGGGCCTTGGGCATGACCAATACCCATTTCGTCGAGCCGACAGGTCTGTCGCCGCGCAACGTTTCGACCGCTCGCGATTTGAGCAAACTGTTGATCGCCGCCCACAAGTACCCGCTGCTGACCGAACTGAGTACAACCAAGGAAAAGACCGTTTCGTTTCGCAAACCGAACTACAGCCTGGGCTTTCGCAACACCGACCATTTGGTCCGCAAGCCGGACTGGGACATCCAGCTGACAAAAACCGGTTTCACCAATGAAGCAGGTCACTGCCTGGTGCTGGTGACCCGAATGAGTAACCGCCCGGTGGCCTTGGTGATCCTTGACGCCTATGGCAAGTACACCCATTTTGCCGATGCCACGCGCATGCGTAATTGGGTAGAGAGCGGAAAGAGCGCGGACGTGCCTTCCGTGGCCTTGCAGTACAAGGCAGACAAGAACCTCAAGCAGCGCCAGAGCGGCGTGGTTGAAGCGTCTAAGTAACCTTGCTGCAACCCCATTGAAAAGCCCCGAACATTCGGGGCTTTTTTTCGTCGCAACGTCAGTCGTTGGGCAGCGGCATCTGGTCGTCATCCGGGATGCCGTCGCCGACACTTGGATCTCTCCACCCCTTCGGCTTTTCAGTGGGCACCACCGTTGGCCGCGCCAGGGGATCTCTTAAAGGGCTGTCAGGATCCATTACCGGATCGCAGCTTTGCTCGGGGGTTGTGGGGACGGTTTGCGGACGTTTGTCGTCGAAACTGGAATCGGTAGACATACACACCTCCATTGAACCTAAGGCTTCAGGTTGCCCAGTGGATCATAGGGCTTGGCCGGAGCCTTGGAGTTCTCACCCGGCTTCACGTCCCTCGGCGCCTTGGCGGGCCCGATCGGGTCAACCTGAGGATCGGCAAGGTCCGGGGAGTCAGGATCGAAACCCAGTTCATTACCAGATGAATGTTCAGACGAATGCGGACCGACGGGCGTTTTGGAATGAGCCATGGGTGCCTCCTGATCTCGGCCCGAAGCAATGCTCCGGGCCCTTAAGATCAGAGGCTGGCGATGGGCGATGGTGCCCGGCGGGTGACCAACGGACTTACTGGCTGGCCAAGGCCTTCTTCGCCCTGGCGGCGGCCTGCTCCTGACCGGCCTGCGCCAGATCGTTGGCGGCCTTGAGCCAACGCTGCTGATCGACCTGGGCCGGGACCTGCGTCGGGTTCTGGATCAGCACCGCCCAGCCACCGGCATCCTTGAACGCTGACTCGAAGGAACTGAAGCCCATCAGTTCGCGGCGATTCATCCCGGCCCGCAGCAGGACCGTCTGCTTCTGGCGGTTGTAGCCGGCCAGAATGGCGTAACGCGGTTCGGCCCACATGGCCGAGCCTTCGGTAAAGCGCACCATCACCGGATAACCGGCGGCGACTTGCGTCAACAAGGCCGCAAGGTTGCTATCGAGGGGATAAACGACCATCCCGTACTCGCGGGCAAGGTTCTGCATGTTCTGTTGCAACCGGGCTTCGCCCCCCGGCAAATGCAAGGGTTTGTCGAGCAACCCCGGGGTAATCACGATGCCCTGCTGGGACAGCATGCTGGCCAGCACCTGTGGCCCGCTTTGATACGCATCGCCCCGGTAGAACCGGCCGCTGAGTTCGACACGCTCGGGCAAGCGCTTGATCTCGGGCGCAACGCTCCCGGCACAGCCCGCCAGGCTTGCCACGCAACCGGCGATCAGCATGGTCGACAAAATTCGAGAAAATACCCGCACCATCATCTCTCTCTTGTTCAGGTTCAGACGCCAGGCAATCCCATTCCCGGCTTGGTCGTCGATCATAGGTCGCCGCGCCGCTACGGTATAGCTCTAAACGGTAGTGGAGTGAATTCGATAGAGCGAACTGGTTGGTGACAGGCGACTTTCGGTCAATAGCCTGAAATGCAGCAACGGCTAGACTGTTCCCTGAAGAGACGACAGCGAAGCGTGAGTGCCCAAAGAAGGGCAAAGAGGAGGCACAGATGAGCCTGACCATGATCATTGTATTGTTGATTTGCAGCTGGCTGACGGTCGCCGCCGCGATGCTGTGGGGCGTGCTTCGCATTACTCGTCGCCACCATCACCCTGTCCAGCCGGCCCCTGCGCCAGAAGCAGACAAGACACCGAGCCAACACGCCAACGCTCACTGACCATACCTTTACCCGAGACCAACAAAAACGGCCGCCTGCACTCCTTGGAGTTCAGGCGGCCGTTTCCTTTAGCGCAGGTCAAGCCTCGGTGGCTACCCGCTTCTGCCTGGACCGGCGGGACATCATGTTCAACACCTCGATCGAAGCCGAGAATGCCATGGCCGCATAGACGTAGCCTTTCGGTACGTGGGCACCGAAGCCTTCGGCAATCAGCGTCATGCCGATCATGATCAGGAAGCCCAGGGCCAGCATCACCACCGTCGGGTTGTCGTTGATGAACTTGGCCAGCGGATCAGCCGCCAGCAACATCACCAGTACCGACACCACCACCGCGATGACCATGATCGGCAAATGCTCGGTCATGCCGACAGCGGTAATGATGCTGTCGATGGAGAACACCATGTCCAGCATCAGGATCTGACCGATCGCGGCAGCGAAGCCCAGGGTCACGGTCGAGGTCGCCGATTTCGGATCTTCCGGGGCAGGGTCCATGCTGTGATGGATCTCGGTGGTCGCCTTCCACAACAGGAACAGGCCACCGGCAATCAGGATCATGTCTTTCCAGGAAAACGCGTGGCCGAGAATCTCGATCACCGGCGCAGTCAACTGCACGATGAACGCGATGGTGCTCAGCAAGCCCAGGCGCAGGATCAACGCCATGCCGATACCAATGCGCCGTGCCCGCTGTCGATTGTGCAAGGGCAGCTTGTTGGTCAGGATCGAGATGAAGATCAGGTTGTCGATGCCGAGCACGATCTCCATCACGATCAGGGTGGCAAGGGCGACCCAGGCGGTGGGGCTGGCGGCAAGTTGTAAAAGGTAGTCCATGGGTCAGTCCTGACTCGTTGTAATACGGTTTAGATTTCCTGGGAGGAAGATTCGGTTTTTTCCGATTCTTTTTCCGATGATTCTTTTTTGCTGATCAACCCGCTGGTGGCGTCACTGAGTGCTTGCTCGGCGGCCTTGTGGGTATCGTCAATCGCCTGTTTGGCGCTTTCGGCAGCCTTGCCCATCAATTGTTGCGCGCTTTTCTCGGCCTGGTCGCAACCGGCCAGTACCAGTAAAGACGTAATCAGCAGTGCCGTGGCTTTAAGCTTCATGATGCTTTCCTCGATAGAACGAACGGGACCAAAACGATGACCCGTTGATAGCGATGCATTCTAGGGAAGCAAACACTTCAGGAAAATTCGTATTTTCAGCGGTTATACTTCGATTTTTACGAACTATAGATCACCATGCTCAACTATCGGCAACTGCATTACTTCTGGGTGGTAGCCAAGACCGGCAGCATCGTGCGCGCCTGCGAGCAGCTCAATCTCACGCCACAAACCATCAGCGGGCAGATCTCATTACTGGAACAGACCTTTGGCATCGAGTTGTTCCGGCGCGTTGGACGGCAACTCGAACTGACCGAAGCCGGCCGCCAGGCCTTGCCCTACGCCGAACAAATGTTCCAGCTCGGTGGCGAACTGGAACTGATGCTGCGGGCACAGCCCAATGAACAGCAGATCCTGTTTCGCGTCGGTGTGGCCGACGTGGTGCCCAAGTCCATCGTCTATCGCCTGATTGCACCGACCATGGAGCTGAGCGAACCGCTGCGTATCACGTGTCGCGAAGACAAACTTGAACGTTTGTTGGCCGACCTGGCGATCCAGCGCCTGGACCTGGTGATCTCCGACAGCCCGATGCCGTCGCACCTGGACATCAAGGGCTACAGCCAGAAACTCGGTGAGTGCGGGATCAGCTTCTTCGCCACCCCTGAGCTGGCGGCCCGTTACGGACGGGACTTTCCGCGCAATCTGCACGGTGCGCCGCTACTGATTCCCGGGCCGGAAACCGTGGTGCGCAGCCGCTTGCAGCGCTGGTTTGCCGAGCAGCAGGTCCAGCCGCAAATTGTCGGTGAGTTCGACGACAGCGCCCTGATGCAGGCCTTCGGCCAATCCGGCAGCGGGATATTCATCGGCCCGAGCGTGATTGCCGATGAGGTGCAACGCCAATATGGCGTGGAGGTGATTGGCCAGACCGACGCGGTGAGCGAGTCGTTCTATGCCATCTCGGTGGAACGCAAGGTCAAGCACCCCGGCATTGTCGCCATTACCGAAGGTGCCCGACGCGAGCTGTTTACAGCGCTGTAACCTCTTCACGCGGCTTGAAGGTCATCAGGGCGATGGCCAGCAGGATCGACGCCAGAATGAACGCGGCGGCGGCAAAACCAAGGCCTTGCAGGCCGACGCTATCGATCACCCGACCACCGATCATCGCGCCCAGACCGATACCGAGGTTGGCCCCGGCGATGTTCAGCGACGCGGCGAAGGCCGGCGCTTCGGGCGCAGCTTTCATCAGGCGCACATGGCTGACCAGGAACAACGCCGCCTGGGTCACGCCCCAGATGCCCATCGCCGCCGCCAGACCGAGGGGCGAATGGATGTTCGGCACCAGTGCCACCAGGCCGGCGATCATGAATGCGCAGAACATCATCGACGCCATCAGCGGGTGACGATCCACCGCCCGGCCGCCGAGGGAGTTGCCGATCAGCCCGACCGCGCCAAAGCCCATCAAACACCAGCCGACCACGGTGCCGTTGAAACCGGCCAAGCGCTCAAGGATGTCCGCCAGATAGGTGTACGCGGTAAACATGCCGCTGAATACAATCACTGACAGCAGCACGTGACCGAGCATCAGCGGGCTGCGCAGGATCTTGAACTGCGAACGAAAGCTCACCTGATGCTGGTGCAGGTTGGTCCTGGGCAGATAGATAAACAGCAGCAGCGCCTTGGCAAAGGCGATGACCGCCAGAATCGCGAAGGCACTGCGCCAGCCGAACGCATCGGAAATCAGCGTGCCCACGGGAATGCCGAACACCGTGGCACAGACGATGCCGAAGCCGATCTTGGCGATGGCGCGACCGGCGTAATCCGGCCCGACGATGTCCACCGCCGTTTCGCTGGCCAAGGCCCAGAACACCGGCAGCCCCAGCGCCGGGATCAAGCGGGCAAACGCCATCACCCAGATATTCGGCGCCAGCGCCGCGAGCGTGTTGGCCAGGCCAAACATGATCAGCACCGAGATGAACAGCTTGCGGCGCTCGAAGCGGGCGAAATACGCCGTCAGGAACGGCCCGAATGCGGCCACGGTGAAGGCGAACAGGGTCACCAGCAAACCGGCCTGCGGGATGCTGACCTCCAGGTCCCGGGCGATGGCCGGCAACAGGCCGACGATGATGAATTCCGTGGTCAGCACCGTAAAGCCGGCGGCGGACAACAGAAGAATGGGCAACAGCATGCAAAACTCCAGAAAACGAAAACACCAGCGATAGCCCGAAGGCCCACTGGCAGACATGAAAATGAGGATGGCGAATCTTAACAGAGTGTTTTCGGATGCGGTTGCACGAACCTGCAATTCGCGTTGAAGACCAGGGCGTCAGTTCGTCACAGGTCTGAAAGATCGTTCCTGCGCTGTGATAAAGTCCGCGCCCCTTGTGGCGAGTGAGCTTGCTCCCTCGCCACAGGAATCAGCGCTGGCATTAGCCCTGTGTTCCCCTCTCGGTTTCCCGTGTGCGGCCTGCCCTGCTTGTTGCTGCAACTGCGGCGAAACCACGCACTTATAAAAATTCAGAGATGCCGTTTTATGACTGCTTCATCCCCTTCTCTATTGCAACGCCTTAAACGCCTGAGCCTGGTCACACAGATCGTGATCGGCCTGATCGCCGGTATTGCCCTGGCGCTGATCGCCCCCGACATGGCGAAGTCCACGGCGTTCATCGGCAAAGTGTTTGTCTCGGCGCTCAAAGCCGTCGCGCCGATTCTGGTTTTCGTGCTGGTCATGGCGTCGATTGCCAACCACAAGCACGGTCAGGAAACCCACATCCGACCGATTCTGTTCCTGTATCTGCTGGGCACTTTTGCCGCGGCCGTGGTCGCGGTGGTTGCCAGCATGACGTTCCCGTCGAGCCTGGTGCTGTCGACCCAGGACGTCGCAGTCACAGCGCCAGGCGGGATTGGCGAAGTGCTGCAAAGCCTGTTGCTGAGCGTCGTCGACAACCCGGTCAGTGCCCTGATGAACGCCAATTTCATCGGCATTCTGGCGTGGGCCATCGGCATGGGCATCGCCATCCGCCATTCCGGCGACACCACCCGCGAAGTGCTGGGCGACCTGTCCAACGGCGTGACCGTGATCGTGCGTCTGGTGATCAGCTTCGCCCCGCTGGGCATCTTCGGCCTGGTAGCCTCGACGCTCGCTACTTCCGGTTTCGGCGCCTTGATCGGCTACGCGCACCTGCTGGCCGTACTGCTGGGTTGCATGTTGTTCGTGGCGCTGGTGATGAACCCGCTCATCGTGTTCTGGAAACTGCGTCACAACCCGTACCCGCTGGTTCTGACCTGTCTTCGCGAAAGCGGCATCACCGCATTCTTTACCCGCAGTTCGGCGGCGAACATTCCGGTCAACCTGGAACTGAGCAAGCGCCTGGGCCTGCACGAAGACACCTACTCGGTATCGATCCCGCTGGGCGCGACCATCAACATGGCCGGCGCGGCAATCACCATCACCGTGCTGACCCTGGCGGCCGTGCACACCCTGGGTATCGCCGTGGACATTCCCACCGCGATCCTGCTGAGCGTCGTCGCAGCCATCTGCGCCTGCGGCGCTTCGGGTGTGGCCGGTGGTTCGCTGTTGCTGATTCCACTGGCGTGCAGCCTGTTCGGCATCCCGAGCGAAATCGCCATGCAGGTGGTGGCAGTCGGTTTTATCATCGGCGTGTTGCAGGACTCGGCGGAAACCGCGCTGAACTCCTCCACCGATGTGCTGTTCACCGCGGCGGCTTGCCTGGGTGAAGAGCAGAAAACAGCACGATTGGCCTGACCCCACCGCCCCATGTGGGAGCGGGCTTGCTCGCGAAAGCGGTGGGTCAGCCAACATTGATGTAGCTGACACTCCGCCTTCGCGAGCAAGCCCGCTCCCACAGGATTTGTGGTGTAGCTGAAAAATGCGTACACATGAAAAAGCCCCCGCAACCTGAGGTTGCGGGGGCTTTTTTTGTACCTGGACGGTTTAGAACGCGCCCATGTAATCGCGCTTGCCCACTTCCACGCCGTTGTGGCGCAGCAGTGCGTAAGTGGTGGTGACGTGGAAGAAGAACTGCGGCAGGCCGTAGGTCAGCAGGTAGGACTGGCCGCTGAAGCGCTTCTCTTTAGGCGTGCCCGGACGGGTGACGATCTCGATGCCTTCCTTGCCGTTGATCTGCTCCGGCGTGAACTCGCCGATGTAGGCCAAAACCTTGGCGATCAGTGCCTGCAGCTCGGCGAAGGTGGTTTCAGTGTCGTCGTACTTCGGCAGTTCGACTTCGGCCAGACGCGAAGAAACGCCTTTGGCGAAATCAACGGCGATCTGCACCTGACGCACCAGCGGGAACATGTCCGGGAACAGGCGCGCTTGCAGGAAGGCGTTAGGATCAATGTTTTTTTCGGTGGCGTGAGCCTCGGCCTTTTTCAGTACATCGCTCAGGGCGTTGAGCATTTGCTGGAAAACAGGCACGGAAGCGTCGTACAGGGAAATGGTCATGGCAGGTCTCGTGTAGAGGAACGTGGTTCATGTGCATCTGTAGGAGCGAGCCTGCTCGCGATGGACGTTAACGAAAACGCGTCCTGTCTGGATGAACGCGTTGCGCCGAAGTCCATCGCGAGCAGGCTCGCTCCTACAGGTGATCGGCAGCAGGGGCCGATTATAGCCGCGCGCCGCCCATCCGAGACCGGTCTTTTTCAGCTGCCGTACACTTTGGCCGCCGGTACCGCTTGCGTCAGTAGTTGCGCGACTGCATCGCCCATCTCGCCAACCGCCCAGCGGCCCTGGCGATCCAGTTGCGGACCACGGCGCCAGCCGTCGGCGATCGACAACTTGCCGCCCTCGACTTCGAACATCTGCCCGGTCACCTCGGCAGACGCCTCGGAGCCCAGCCACACCACCAGCGGCGCGACGTTTTCCGGGGCGAAGTAATCAAAGCCTTCTTCAGGTTTTTTCATGGTGTCGGCGAACACTTGCTCGGTCATCCCGGTGCGCGCGGCTGGCGCCAAGGCATTGGCGGTGATCCCGTAGCGGCGCAGTTCAGCCGCCTGCACCAGCGTCAGTGAGGCAATACCGCCCTTGGCCGCTGCGTAGTTGGACTGACCGATGGAACCCTGCAAACCGGCGCCGGAACTGGTGTTGATGATCCGTGCATCGACCTTGGCGCCACCCTTGGCCTGCTCGCGCCAGTACTTCACGGCGTGGCTGGAAATACAGAAGTGGCCCTTGAGGTGCACGGCCACCACGGCGTCCCAGTCGGCCTCGCTGAGGCTGGCGAACATGCGGTCGCGGCAGATTCCGGCGTTGTTGACCACCACGTTCAGGTCGCCGAAGGTTTCAATGGCCTGGCGTACGATCAGCCCCGCCGAGTCATAACGGGTGATGTCGTCGCTGTTGGCCACGGCGCTGCCGCCCTGCCCCAGGATTTCGCCGACCACAGCGAGTGCCGCTTCGCGGTTGATGTCGTTGACCACCACATTCGCGCCTTCGGCGGCGAAAGCCATCGCGTAGGCCCGGCCCAGACCACCGCCGGCACCGGTGATGATCACGACGCGGTTTTCACAGATTTTCATCAATCTATTCCTTCAAATTCTTCACTAATCGACACAATTCCCCTGTGGGAGCGGGCTTGCTCGCGAAGGCGGTAGGTCAGGCCAATGTGACGATCATCGAACGCTTGTGATTTCAAGATGCCCGCTGAACCTGTGGGAGCGGGCTTGCTCGCGA